>CACYTU010000071.1 GCA_902777355.1 uncultured Lachnospiraceae bacterium
ACAGCCGGTCACGGCAGTTCGAACACTCCCTTATATGGGGAAACGAAAGCCAGCTAACTCATGACTGAAGTCACAAGAATGCGCTGGCTAATCTTTCAATTTACGATGGAGAGTGACAACTCTGTGCAATTATCAGTGTACATTCTGCATCCAGGGAAATCCGGAAGAACATGCACGGCAGGCAAGAGGTGAATCCGCCGAACTGAGAAACAGCATATGCGACAAAATCGTCAGATTGGTCGAAAGTGCTGAAAATCAGTACCGGGCTGTCAATGTCAGCCTGATCGGTGGAGAGGTCACCATATTAAAAGACTTTCCGGATATACTTGAACGCCTGGTACGCAGTGAATATTCAGGAAATATGCGGTTTTCGATAACGACAAATTTTTCCGCCGCCCCGGACTATTACCAGTGTCTGATCAAACCCTTCCAGACAGCAGACAGCCATAAGAACCGGGTCCTCTCCCTTTCAGCAAGTTTCTACCCGGAATATGTGTCAATCGAACAATTCAGCCGGAAGCTAAGGGAAATTTACCGGTTTGCGGGAAATAAAAAACATGCCTTCCGCAGTCTGTTTAAAAAAGCCGGCCTCGCAAAGAGAGACTGTCTCTCTCTGTCTGCCGGCATACCGATATTTAGCGATCATGATTTTGACATGTTTGTTAAGATCAAAGACTCGTTCAAGGATACAGACATCCGGATTTCCCCGATTATTATCCGGAAATACGACACAGATCTTTCAGATGAGACCCTGAAAAGCTATATTGCGCGTGGAGAAAAGAATCTCAGAGTAACCGATATATATGGCAAAACAAGATATTATCCCACTATTCAGGCTTTAGGCGCATCGTTGGAACACACTGACACCTTCTGCCCGACCGGATACCTTTGTGACGCGAGTATTCGGAATATATGGATCGACGCGTTCGGCAGCGTAAAAAGATGTCCCGCAATCGGCAGTACCATGTGTATGGGAAGCATTCTGGATGATACTTTTCAACTATATCCTGAATCCGTGAAGTTGATTTTTTCAAAGGCTCGTAAAAGCCCATATTTGCAGTGTTTATCGTATGTTTTTGTCTAAGATAGTCATTCACCTGTATGTATCGCATGGTAAAATAGACTTATCAAAACTTTTTCTGTGAGGTCATTTACCATGAATAATAATCGCCGGATCACGCTGAACACCAAAAAGAACATTGTCGTTGAATTCACTGATGAACGCATCATTCCTGCCGGTGGTCTGGCTGTTGTCGGTGCGATCCTCGGTAAAAGCGATTTTATTAAAAAGCTCAATCGGATGGATGTCACAGCCAATCGTTCACAGCACCAGATCAAGAATGGCGATATTGTCCTGACCTACCTGGGCATGCTGTGTATGGGCAAGCCTTATTTCGAAGCAGTACATGAGATGGACGATGACAAGGACTTTTATAAAGCCGCCCTTGGCATTACCCGCTCCATCCCTTCTGAGGAAACTCTGCGCCAGCGTATGGATGATATCGGCGATTCGCTCCGCAAAAATATCCTGGAAGAGAATGTCGATATGCTCCTGGCAAACAGGATACAGCCGACAGCCCTTCCCAACGGTCTGATACCCGTGGATATTGACGTAACCCCCATGGACAATTCAAAGTCCAAAAAGGAAGGCGTTTCAAGAACCTATAAAGGGTTTGACGGTTATGCGCCCATGATGGCCTATATCGGTACGGAAGGATACGCCATTAATTTCGAGCTTCGCGAAGGAAAGCAGCATTGCCAGAACGGCACAGTAGAATTCCTTCAGGAGACGGTAGAACTATGCCGCAGGCTGACCGATAAGCCCCTGCTGGTACGTCTGGATTCCGGAAATGATTCCATTGACAATGTTGCCGTCCTTATAGACGCAGGCTGTTTCTTCATCATCAAAAGAAATCTCCGCCGTGAAAGCAGGGACGGCTGGTTTGAGATGGCGAAGCAGTACTGCCAGGATATCAGCAGCCCGCGGGACGGGAAAACCGTATACATCGGCAGCGATTGGAAGACAGCTTCCAGCAAGCGCTTCGACCGGGATTTCACACTTCGCGCCGGATACGAGATTACGGAACGTACCATTGACAAATATGGGCAGTTCAACCTCGTTCCGGAAGTAGAAGTTGAGACCTGGTGGACCAACCTGGGCGATCCGGACAGGGAGATCATCAAACTGTACCATGCCCACGGGGAATGCGAGCAGTTTCACAGTGAAGTGAAGACCGACATGGATCTAGAACGGCTTCCCTCCGGAAAGTTCGCAACGAATGCCCTCATTCTTGAATTAGGGATGATTGCATACAATATTCTCCGCATGATCGGCCAGCATACGATAGGCGGAAGAACGCCCCGCCAAAAACGCGATGTCAGGCGACGCAGGTTACGTACAGTTATAGGCAACCTTATTATGATGGCAAGCCATATAACGACCCATGCCCGCCAATTGATTATGGGTCTGGGCAGGAGTAATACCTGGCGGCACACATTTGCAGATATCTGCCAGAAATATGCCGTTGCCACCATATGACAGATCAATCATTCTGTAGAGCATTATTTCGTGTACCCAATTTTAACCTTGTCAACGCGCTATATATAGTTTTCGTTTTTTGGAAAACATTGGTAAGCACGATTTGTTATCAAACCAGCTTGCAATAGGCAAGTTGGTTATCAAAAATCATGAACTTCACGGATTCAGGTGGTTATCAAAAATCATGAACTTCACGGATTCAGGTATATACCAGTCCCACAGTATGCACTTCAGATCACTGCAGCTGCGGTGTATTCGGGAAAATCGAAAAGAGAGAGACCAAAAAGTAAACCGGTAAAGGGAACCACCTGAATTCATTCAACAATTCTTTTTAATCGAACCGCTGTAACTGCAAAGAACAAAAGTTAAAGGCTTCCTTAAATCGTATCAATAAAGCTCCTCTCCACACTGTTAAAGATGAGTATTCCACCGATCAGTACAAGAACAGTCAGGAGAACCGAGAGAAATACCGACACAGTCGGAATCGTTCCCTGCCCGAGCAGTATTTTGCGGAACAGTTCCATTGGCACAGTCATCGGATTGATGAGCATAACACGGTACATGATATCATTATCCTTCAGCTGTGAAAAAGGATAGACTACCGGCGTGATATACATCCACAGGGAGACCCCGAAATCCACGACAAAGGTCAGATCCCTGTACTTTGTTGTCAGGCTGGAGACCAGAACTCCAAGCCCCATACCGATCAGCCCCGTCTGCAGCAGGACAACCGGCACCAGAAGCATCAGATCCCATCTCGGATATACCTTCCCCTGAGCCGCATAATACAATATCATTACAAAAATCATCAGGAATTCCACCAGGAATTCAAACAGAGATGTGAGCATGGATGATACGGAAATCGTCAGTCTTGGAAAATATACTTTCCCGAAAATATTAGCATTGGTCACAAATGTCGAGGAGTTCCTCTTCAGACTGGACGCAAAAAGATTCCAGAGAGAATGACTTGTCAGATAGAACAAAAGCGCTGGCGAGCCTTCTGTACTGATTCCGGCAATCCCCTTGAAGACAGCCGCATAGACGATACTGGTAAACAGAGGATTCAGAATCAGCCATAGAGGCCCCAGAACAGTCTGTTTATACATCAGGGCAATCGTTCTCTTTGTAAAGAGAATGATCAGATCCCTGTAAGACCACAGTTCCTTCAGGTTCATTGTCAGCGGACTGCTTCCGCCTTCTACATGAATATGATAATTATTCTTTGTCTCCATCATGTACCTGCACCCGGAATAATCCGGGAATAATCCGGTATTCAACGATTCACAGAATACCCTGTATTTCAAACATCAAACTACTATATAATATCACATCAATAAAAATCGGTTCAACCACTCGTGAAGTCCCTGGCGGGCTCCCGGAAAGTACTCCCGGAAAGTAAAGCGGACGGAAGGGAACGGAAGGGGACCTTTCACATGACTTTACAAAAAACTCAAACCCCTTTATGATTCTTAGCAGGTGTCACACGGTCAGTAATTTACAAAAAAACTGAGCAATATCTGCAAACAAAATAAAATGGATAATCATCACATGGAAGAAAAACAGGATCGAAAAGTCATACTTCGCCTGCAAAATATCTCAAAAGAATATCGTCTGGGGCAGATTGGCTACGGGACTCTGAATAAAGACCTGCAGAGCTGGTGGGCACGTGTTCGAAAGAAACCGGACCCGAATCTGAAACTTGGAAAAGAACAACGGCTTTACGGGGACACGATCCAGGCTCTTCGGGATATCAATCTGACAGTCCGCCAGGGAGAAAGAATCGGCATCATCGGTGGAAACGGTGCCGGAAAAAGTACCCTTTTAAAACTGATCTCCAGAGTAACTGTTCCCACAACAGGATCGCTGGATCTGTATGGCCGTGTAACCTCTATGCTTGAAGTAGGAACAGGCTTTCACGGAGAAATGACCGGAAAGGAAAACATATATCTCAATGGATCCATCCTGGGAATGAGCAGCAGGGAAATAGATCAAAAGCTGGAGAAAATCATAGAATTTTCTGAGGTCAGGGATTTCATTGACACACCGGTAAAAAGATATTCCAGCGGTATGTATGTAAAGCTTGCCTTTGCGGTTGCTGCTCATCTCGACAGCGAAATAATCATTATGGATGAAGTTCTGGCAGTCGGCGATGAGGCGTTTCAGAAAAAGTGTATCCGGAAGATGCGCGAAGTGGCTGCAGAGGAAAACAGAACAGTCCTTTATGTAAGCCACAATATGAAAACAGTCAGGGAACTCTGCCAGAAATGCATTGTCCTGTCGGAAGGGCGGATCGTATTTGAAGGAGAAACGGAAGATACCATCGGCTACTACAGGGACTTCCTGAAGTCCTCAAATCCGAGTTCGCGTAATATCGGCGGGATCGTGCGCCGGGACAACGACTTGAGCGGTCTGTGCAGAATCACTGATCTTACAATTGTAAATCACCAGCTGAGCGGCTCTGAACCGCTGAGGTTTACTTTGAGACTGCAGGCGGAAAAACCTGTCACAAATGCTGCGATCAGATTGATCATCTGTAATGGTATCGGACAGATACTGGGCATGACCAGTTCTGACTTTTTTGATCTTTCCCAGGGAGAAAATCTTCGCCTTTTTTCTCTGCCCACAGAGTGCCTTGGTACAGGTAATTATATAAGCGATCTTGTTCTCTTTTCATATAACCGGAACATTCAGACCAGACACGACTTTCTTTCGAAGGTTTTGCCATTTGAGGTGGTTCGCAGCGAGCTGTTTTTTGGAAAGAAATGGGCATCCCGGAATTGGGGGAATATTGTATTTCCGGCTGTCAGGACGCAGATTCCAGAGGACGAAGACCTTTAAACCACAAAAAAACGTGTAAATACCGGGCATTACAAGGGACATTAAACCACTAAAAAACGTGTAAATACCGGGTATTACAGAGGACATTAAGCCACTAAAAAACGTGTAAATACCGGGCATTGCAGGGGACATTAAGCCACAAAAAAACGTGTAAATACCGGGCATTTCAAAGCCATCAGCACTTACACGGATCCAATAAAAAAATGGAGACGACGGGATTCGAACCCGCGACCTCAGCGTTGCGAACGCTGCGCTCTCCCAACTGAGCTACGTCCCCTTACATATTCCGCGAGATGTCTCGCCGGAACAGCCGGTTTTTCTTACCGACTTATCTATTATATCACCTTATTCCTAAAATGGAAGAGGAAAATCAAAAAGATTTTCCTCGCAAAAGATTTGCAGTTACAGTTCAGGCCCACCTGATTCTTGGAGCGCCTTTTGTGCATTGCTGTAGAGGCGGGCCTTGAAAAACGCCGGTACTTGCTTTTTGCAAGCCCTGAGTATCCGCTGCGTTTTTCACGGAGCGGGAGCGTCCCGCCGAAACTGTGATGCACAAAAGGCGTATTGTTTTCAGCATGGCCTGAACTGTAACGATTTGCACCCCTGTATCAAAAAAATTTTCCACACAAAAGATTATCCACCCCGGCTGTGTTCATTCCTGATATGATCTGTCCACCCCCTCTCGTAGGGCCTGGGCAGATCATAGAGCCTGGACAAATCACGCTACACGCAGCGGTCACAGTGCTTCTATATATAAGGATATAACAAAAACAGGGAGGTCATCTGTCTGACGGCAGATGGCCTCCTCATCTTTTCACTTATATTTCAGCTGTCAAAAGGATCTTTCCGGACAGCTGTCTGCTCAGGGCAGTCATCTGTTCCGCAGGGAACAGGCTGTATCGGGAACTGCCTTTTCTCCCAAAGATCTTCTGCTGATATTACCTCTTTGAACGAAGGAAGGAGGGGATTTCCAGGTTCTTCTGACGGACAGAACCGCCGGAAGGACGGCTGTAGCTTCCGGGATTGCTGCGCAGCTGCTCTCCGAACCCGGTCTTCAGGTCTCTTCCGTAAGGGCTGCTCTTACCCGCGGAGGTGCCGAAGATCGTGTTGGGGGAGATGACATCCTTGCTGCCGATGCCGGTTGCGATTACAGTGACATCACAGGAATCTGTGTTGCTGTCATCATACATGGCGCCGAAGATAATGTTGACATCTTCGCCTGCCTGCTCCTGGACATAGCTTGCCGCGTCGGAAGCGTCTGCCAGGGAGATATCGCCGGAAATATTGATGATGACATCTGTCGCGCCGTTGACAGTGGTCTCCAGCAGAGGACTCTCGACTGCCATGCGGACTGCGTCTGTAGCCTTTGTCTCGCCCTTGCCGTAACCGATACCGATGTGGGCAACGCCCTTCTCGCGCATAACGGTCTGGACATCCGCAAAGTCAAGGTTGATGATGGCAGGAACGTTGATCAGGTCTGTAATACCCTGAACAGCCTGCTGAAGAACCTCATCCGCCTTCTTCAGAGCTTCGGGAAGAGTCGTTCTGCGGTCCATGATCTCAAGCAGCTTGTCATTGGGGATCACGATCAGAGTATCGACATTCTCTTTGATATTCTCGATGCCGGTCAAAGCGCGTGTCATACGGCTTCTGGCTTCAAAGCTGAAGGGTTTTGTCACAACGCCGACGGTCAGGATGCCCTGCTCTTTGGCAAGCTTTGCGACGACGGGAGCTGCGCCGGTGCCGGTACCGCCGCCCATGCCGCAGGTTACGAAGACCATATCCGCGCCCTTGATCGCGTTTGCGATTTCATCCGCGCTCTCTTCTGCCGCCTTCATGCCGACCTCGGGATTTGCACCTGCACCAAGGCCCTTGGTGAGCTTTTCTCCGATCTGCAGAAGCTTGGGAGCTCTGCAGAGCTGCAGTGCCTGAACATCTGTATTCACGCCGATAAATTCAACACCGGTGATGTCCACATCGACCATCCGGTTGACAGCGTTGTTTCCGGCACCTCCTACGCCTACTACAATAATCTTGCAGGCTGTTTCTGTATCGTTTGTTTTAATCTCGAGCACGTTGACATCCTCCTTACCACAACAATCTTATTTTCTTAATAATGTAATCTTATTCGCGGCCGTTTATACTTAAGTTCATGGAACAATTTTCACAGAGAATATTCATGAAGCATTTTTAAGCCAAACCTATAATACAATCTGCTATTTGAATAATCAATGCCGAATTCGAAGGTTTTTTCATTGTCCGCAGGATTTTGACCGCTAAAGTCAAAAACCGCCTTTCCGAAGAAAAACGGTTTTTAATCCAGTATTGATCTATGTTACTGTAACTGATTTCGCCTGCTCTCTGTCATTCAGCAGCCTTTTGCGCGACAGGAGCCATAGGCTTTTGCGAAGCAGGCAGCGCCGCCTGTCCATCTACTTCCATCGATGCCGGGGTATCCGCCTGACCGGCCGGCTTCTTTTCTGCTTCTTTAGCTTCTTTTACCTCTTTCGTTTCTTCCGCCGGTTCCGCAGGCTTCTCCGGGGATTTCTCCCCGGTGGGCTCAGCTGCCTTTTCTCCCCGTCCTTCTTTTCCTCTGCTTTTTTTCCGGATTTCGCAGCTGCGGAATCCTCTGCTTCTCCGGATCCGCCGTGTTTTCCTCCGCCATCGCCTTTCTTTCCGCTGTCGGATTTCAAATGCTTGTCCGCTTTGCTTTCAACAGGTGAAAGTACGATGTTATCTCCTCTGAAATCACTGCCCGTCATGGAGATGCAGCCGCTCTTGCCTTTAAAGAAAGGAAAGATCTGATGGACTTTATACATCTTCATATCATATCCGGTTTTGCCGACAGTCAGCCTGACATCTCCGAAGGTGACAGTAATGCTGCCAAGGCGGTCGACATCTATGGAGTCAGCCTTAAGATCGTAGCGGTCCATCGCACTGAGCAAGGTGAGCACATTATCCATTCCGGACTGATTCTTCGCCTGAACTTGCGCATCTGTTTGAGGATTCACCAGTTCGATACCGTTGACCACTGTTACATCTTCGTCTGTCCTGCCGGAAATGGTCTGTACTACGCCTTCCTTGGAGAAATAAATCTTATCATCCCCCCGGACAACATAGCCGTCCAGAGGTTTTTCGGTAATATTGACTCGAACAGTCGACGGATTCAGAATATCCACATCGATCCGGTCAACAAAAGGAATCCCCTTGACCGTTCTGTTATGATATTTCAATGCCATCACAAAGGTGTTCTCCCCCAGTTTGCCCTGGGTGATAAAGGATTCAATTTGTTTCTGGCTGTATTTTGTATTGCCGGTGATGACCGCTTTTTTAAAATTGAACAGCATGAGAACCAGCGCTGCGGAAATAGACAATGCCGCCAGCACCAGCAGCAGAAAGCCGCGGATGGAAAATGACCTTCCCAGAGCGCGGAGCAGACTCTCCTGCTCTTTTACCCTCGTCCGGGTCCTTCCTGCCGGCTTCCTCAGAACCCCTGCCGATGCAGCTCCCGCTCTCACATTCGCGCTTCCTGAGCCAAGGCCTTTTCCAAACCTCCCAAATCCGCTCATTCCGCCTACAAAAACAGGTCTTTCCACCGCAATCGCGCCGGCAGAGGTGCCGGTCCCCCTGATTCTCCTGGTTCCCCTGTTCTTTCCGTACGGTCTGATATCTTTTCTGCGGTTTTTAAAACCTGTCAAAAAGCCCAGATCCATGCCCCTCAGACCTGCGATCCCTGTTCCTTCAAAGAGATCCATGTCCGCATGCATGCTCCCGTACATACCATGAACCTTGTCAGGTCTGTCTGTGGTTTTCTGCATAGATTCTTTCTTTTTCATTTCAGTAAACCCTCTTGCTGCATCACCTGTAATTCCGTTTTATTCTTCATCGGGCAATACCCGTAACTTCACTCATATGTAGATCCGGCGTATTTTAAAGAATCTTTTTCCTGCTTCCTCTCCGCTTCTTCGCGTTCTATTGCGGCTTTGTTACTGGTCCTGGCAACACTCAGGACCATGCCTATCTCTGCCAGCAGGAAGAAGAGGGAGGAACCGCCATAACTGATAAAGGGGAGTGTCACTCCCGTATTGGGAATGGAGTTGGTCACAACTGCGATATTCAGAATGGCCTGTACAGCGATATGCGTCACAACACCTGTCACTATCAGGGCACCGTACAGATCTGTCGCGTTGCCGGCCACCATAATGAATCGCCAGATCAGCAGGATGAAGAGAAGCATGATCGCAATCGCCCCGAAAAGGCCGATTTCCTCACATATAATGGAGAAGATCATGTCGTTCTGTGCCTCGGGTACGATGAGTTTCTGTACACTCTGGCCCAGCCCTTTTCCGAAAATGCCCCCGGATCCGATCGCATACAGAGCCTGTATTGTCTGAAATCCGGTGTCTCCCGCGTAAGCCTGGGGATTAAGCCAGACGAGGATTCGTCCTCCCCGGAATCCCAATGACCCCTTGTCTGCAGCCCGGACTATGTACAAGATCAGCGTTATGCAGCCGACCGCTCCCAGTACTGCGATCACAACAAAACGTTTGTAGTCCGGACATGATACAAACAACATACCGAAGGCAATCGCCAGAATGATCAGCGCCGAGCTCATGTTGTTTGTGATTTTCAGAAGCATGACCGCTATAATCGCGGCGGGTATCATTGGCAGGAGAAACCCTATAAAAGACTGCAGCCTTCTCCGGCCGATCTTTTCTATGATGAAAGCGGTGCAGATGATGATCGCCACTTTTGCAGCCTCGGAGGGCTGCAGGGAAATAAAACCGATTGACAGCCATCTCTTGGCACCGTTGGCCTCAAGTCCGTATTTTATGATCAACAGTATTAAGGCTATTGAAGCCATAAAAGCCGGTACTGCCAGAAATCTCCACCATCTGTACGGGATAAAAGCGATTCCTGTCATCAATACCAGACCGCCAAGGGTAAACCTGAGCTGGCGCTTGAGGAAATAAGCAGAGTCTCCGTAATTGGTCATTCCCACATATGAACTGGTGGAATACAGCAGGACAAGTCCAAAGGCCAGAAGGAAAAGGACAATGAAAATCAAGGTATAATCCTGCAGAAACAGGCTTTTTTCACCGGCAGCTTCCTTTTTCTTTTTTGTTTGTTTCCTCACGTCTGCCTGAGAAGCCCGGTTTTTTTCCCGGGAGATTCTTCCCGTCTTTTTTGTTTTAGTCAATTTTTTTTCCATAATAGAAGAATCACTCTCTCCGAATGTTCCGCTTCGGCAGCCTCTTTTTTGTCTTTGCCGTTTTTCCCATATTAGAAGAATCACTCTCTCCGAATGTTCCGCTTCGGCAGCCTCTTTTTCCTGTCTTTCAGTCCGGCAGCGATTTCACATATTCCTTGAACTTATCTCCCCTGACTTCATAGTTGGGGAACATTCCCCAGCTTGCGCAGGCGGGAGAAAGAAGGACCGAATCGCCCTTGTCCGCCAGCTCCGTGCAGGTCTTGAGGCATTCTTCAAACGTATCGCAGAAGAGGATATCCTCGAACCCGTGAGCACGCGCGCACTCAGCGATTGCTTCCCGGGTGGCTCCGATCAGGACCAGCTTCTTTACTTTCCCGTCAAACGCCTCGATCCACTCATCATAGCTGTTCTTTTTGTCATAGCCGCCGCCGATCAGCACGGTAGGTCCTGACATAGCCTTGATTCCCTGGATTGCGGCATCCGGGTTTGTGGCCTTGGAATCGTTGTAATACCTGACCCCCTGCTTTTCCGCCACGAATTCTATGCGGTGGGGAACGGGGGGAAATTGCCTGACTACGGAGAGAATAAGGTCCATGGGAACGCCGGCAGCTTCTGTCATGGCGATTGCGGCCATCACATTCTCAGCATTACAGACACCGACCAGGTTCATTTCGTTGACATTTAGCAGAACCCGGGATCCGCCTCTGCCGTCCGCTTTGCAAATGTTCTCTCCGTCCAGATAGAAGCCCTCTCTGAGTCTGGCTGCTGAAGAGAACCATACTACACGGGCAGGACACAAATGCTCTCCGTAAGGGCGCAGGAAGGGGTCTTCATAATTGAGGACACAGGTATCTTCCTTAGTCTGATTCTTTGCGATACGCTCTTTGATCGCGGAATAGTTCTGCATTGTGTAATGTCTGTTCAGGTGGTCAGGAGTGATATTCAGAATCGCGCTCACCACGGGATGAAAGGTATCTATGGCTTCCAGCTGGAAAGAACTGATCTCGCCTACTGTCACCGTATCAGGAGCAGTGTCCATCGAGGCTGTGGCATAGGATTTTCCGATATTCCCGACCACAATAGCCCTGCTGCAGGCAGGAAAGTGTTTTTGATCTAAGGATCCGGCTTTCCATTGCTCCGCATAGGCTTTCATGATGTCACCCACAAGTGTCGTGGTGGTCGTTTTGCCATTGGTGCCGGTGATAGCGATCACTCTTCCCTTTTCATTCAGATATCCAAGTTCTATCTCAGAGATTACCGGAACCCCGGCTTCCTTCATTTTCTGGATCAACGGAGAGTCGAAAGGTACACCCGGACTGGGAACAACCAGATCAAATCCCGGCTTTCCGTCTGTCATATTTTCTGAGACAGCTTTTTCCTCAGAAGACGGACCAACCATAATTTTCAATTTGTCGATATCTTCTTTTTTCAGTATCCTCTCAAAACCGGCGCGGATTTTTTCCACTTCCGCTTTTTCGTTATTGTCAAGGATTGCGACCCTCGCTCCCAGCATACTCAGCATTTGCGCGGCTCCCATGCCGCTGAGGCCGGTTCCTATTACCAGGACTTTTTTCCCTTCAAACTCCATTGCTGTTTCCTTCTCCAGTTCTTGTTTTTGTTCAGCCTGTCCTGCATTCCCGCATTACCCGGCTTAGCTGTTTAGGTTACCTTCTTATCCGTATCTTCTTATCCTGTTTGGTTCAGCCCGTCCTGCTTCCGCATTTTCCGGTTTAGCTGTTTATGTTATCTTCTTATCCGTATCTTCTTATCCGTATCTTCTTGTCCTGTTTGGTTCAGCCCGTCAGACTTTTTCCGTCATGTCTGTTTACCGGCTTTTTTAAAACCAGAGGGTTAAGAGGCTGCCCCGGGCAGGTCTTATGTCTAAATTCCGGGCAGGTCTTATGTCTAAATTCCGGGCAGTCCTTATGAATAAAGCCTGAAGGATCCTTTTCTTAAAGACCGAGCAGCGCCACTGCTGCCAGGATCACAGTCACGATCGTAAAAACAGCGACGACTCTAACTTCCGACCATCCTCCGAGTTCAAAATGATGGTGGATCGGCGCCATACGGAAAAAGCGCTTTCCCCCGGTCTTTTTGAACCATGTCACCTGAATGATGACTGAGACCACTTCTATGAAGTAGATGAATCCCACAATGGGAATAAAGAGGGGAAGCTGAAGCATATAAGCCATACCCGTCACAAAGCCTCCCAGGGCCAGGGATCCTGTATCTCCCATGAAGACCTTTGCCGGATATGCGTTGTACAGAAGAAATCCAAGCAGGGCTCCGATCATGGATGTTCCGGCGATGATCACTCCCGAGGAGGCTGCTGCAGCAGCTATGACAAAGAAGACTGCTGCCGCGACCGTGACGCAGCTGGCCAGTCCGTCCACCCCGTCCGTGAAGTTGGTCCCGTTCACTGTCGCCACTGCTATGAAGACCAGTGCCGCCGTATTCAGGATTCCAAGGTCGATCACATGTCCCGGCATGAAGGGTATCTTCATGGTCAGAGGGATGGAATGCACTTTCTGCACATAAATGGAAAAAATGACAGCCAGCACGATCTGGAGCAGCATCTTCTGCCAGGCAAGGAGGCCGTCCGAACTTTTTTTAGTGACTTTTATATAGTCATCCGCAAATCCGATCAGCCCGAATCCCAGCGTCAGGATCAGGACAGGAATGGTCTGTCTGCTCCCCCGGAAAGGAAGGATGCATCCTGCGACAACTCCCAGAAGGATCATGATCCCCCCCATGTTGGGAGTTCCTGTCTTCTGGATGTGGCTCTGGGGGCCGTCATCTCTTTCCGTCTGCCCCGCCTTCAGTCTTCTGAGGAAGGGAATCAGGAATTTTCCGGATACTGCGCTGACTGCGAAGGCAGCCAGAAAAGGGATTATAGTCTCTGTTAAATCCAGATCCAAATGCATTGTTTTTGTTACCTCCCGGACTTACTCGCCCGTGTCAGTCTCAGACTTTATTTCGTTGGTATCGTAGAGTCCCAGCTTTTCGAGTTCCTGCTTCTCCTGATCTGTGAGGGACTCAGTCATATAGATGTTCAGGTACGGAAGGGCCTCTGTCAGGATGCTTCTGGCGATCCTGCAGGCGTGGCTGGCCTCGTCCTGTTTCTTTTTATTGATGCGGTCCAGCACTACATAAATCGCGATCTGAGGGTCCTCTGCAGGAGCAAATCCCAGGAAGGAGACGACGTATTGTCCGTTATCTCTGGGCAGCGTCTCTGCCGTGCCGGTCTTACCTCCGATCCGGTATCCTGCCGGCCGTGCCAGTGTGCCGGTCGCGTGCTCCCCTTCTACGGCCTGGATCAGATATTTCCTGAGCAGGCTGCTGGTGTCTGCGGAGATTGTCTTTTTCAGCAGCCTTGGTTCGAATTTCTGTATGGTGGATCCGTCAGCGCTGGTAATTCTGTCGACGATATGGGGCTGATAATAGTTCCCGTCATTGATCAGAGAACAGAATCCCGAAATCATCTGGATCATAGTCACTTCAAAGTTCTGTCCGAAGGAATTGGTCGCCAGGTTGATCTCAGTCATGTCATCGACATCGTAGAGATATCCGTCTGTTCTCGCTTCTCCCGCCAGATCCACGTTGGTCTTGAGTCCGAAATTGAAAACATTCTGATATTTGCAGAAGATTTCAGGTCCGATTTTGAATGCCTCCTTCATCAGGCTGACATTGCAGGATCTCTCGATTGCTTCGCCGACATTTATTTTTCCGTCACCTTCCAGGTGGGCGCAGCGGATGGGTTCAGATCCGACCATGAGATATCCGTCACACTGGAAGCGGTCTGTTTTCTTCAGTTTTCCGGTTTCCAGTCCCGCAGCCGTTGTGAAAGGCTTCGCCGTCGATCCGGGTTCATAATGCGAGCTGATGCAGTAATTGTTCCACAGAGCCAGGAGATATCTGGACCTGTCCGAGTCGGAGAGAGCTTTGGCGTCTTCCTCCGTCATATAGCTGCTTGTGGGGGAATCGGTCTCATCTAGTTTGGGCATGCCCGCCACTGCTTTGATATCATAGGGATTTTTGAGGCTGAAGCCCGGCTCGCTTGCCATGGCCAGGATTCCTCCCGTATCTACATCCATAATGATACAGGCCGCGTTATTTGTTCCGTTTCCCTTGTGTCTTTTATCTTTGTATTCATCGTTAAACTCCTGCAGATACTTCTCGCAGATTCTCTGCAGGTTGGCGTCCATGGTCAGGACCAGATTGCTGCCGTCCGTGGGCTGGATCGTGGTCTGTTCCATATTCAGCGTCTCGTCAATATATCCATAGGTCCTTCCGCTCACGCCGTTCAGCGTGTCATTGTAGTATTCTTCCAGACCAAATTGTCCAATATTATTGCCGACTGTAAATCCGATCACATCGGCGGCCAGAGTGTCGCCGGGATAGGTGCGGATATAGCTGTCCTCAAACCAGATCCCTTTTATATTGCTGTATACCAGCTCTACGGGCTCCGCGTCCTCGGCACTCTTCCCTTCTTTTTCGGCTTTTAGGATCGCAGCTTCCTGTGCGGCTTCCTCAGCCGCTATCCCCTCACTGACTTCCTTGTCAAACTCGCGCCTTTTGGTATAGGGAAGATTTTTCAGCGCGATAAAGTACTTGGACTCCGGATTCTCCTTCACATGGCGGCGGATTTCTTCCTTATCAATGCCCAGCCGCGCAGCGGCGTCGAGAGAAGGCTCCAGATATTGAGGTTCCTGCAGCATCTCACTGGCATCGATGATCACGTTATAGACAAGCTGACTGTCAGCCAGGACTGTTCCTTTGGAATCAGTGATAGTCCCTCTCCTGAAGGGAAGGGCCTTATTGTCATATCCCTGCTGTGACAGAACCTGTCTGGTATAAATTCTTCCGTTATCCCTCTGGATCATAAAAAGCCTGAACCCCAGGAATACAAACGAGATGACGATCAGCATAAACATGAAAATCAATCTTTTCTGCATGCTGATCGTAAAACGCCTGGGTACTTTCCGGACGGGCCGCCCTGCCCTCCGGCTTGTGCCGCCCCTCCGTCCATTATCTTTCCTGATCAAACTGCAACTCCTTTTTCTTTACGCTGGCAATATCCGCCTTTTTCCGGGGCGGGGTGCGAATGTGTGGAGCATTGCGTGAGCGCCACGGCGCGAAGCAATGCGCAGCCTTTATCATATGAGTCTGTGAGCCATGCTCATAACCACATGCATTAATCAATGCCGCACAGCGCACCCTTATGTTCCGTCAGTCGTCGTCCGGATCTCCTACCTGATTGACCGAGTCTTTCTCCTCGCCGGAATAGATCACAACCTGATCCCGATCCGCAGATTTCATGCCCAGTTCATTGATAGCCTTCTCACGGACTTCTTCAAGACTGATGCTGTCATTGATCTCGTTGTATGCAGCATCGTTCTGGGATTTCAACTCCGTCAGCTGCTGTTCGAGATCTGCGACCTCCCGCGAAGTTTTCGTGACGTCCGACTGAAGTTTAATATAAAAAATCAGCGCTGTTGTCACAGCCGCCACCAGCAGGATCAGAACGAGTACCCTGCGGAAACTCATGCCCGAAGGCCGCAGAGGGGGATTTGCCCTGCTGCTTTCCGGATTCTCTCCGTCTGTATCCATTCCTGCTGTTGAACGCACGTTTCTTTCTGTGTACTTTTCTCTTCCGGGAGCCGTCTTCCCGGCTGAATTCAGGCCCCTGACCATTTTTCACCTCGTAAACGGCGGCAGATCAATGTCTGCGGCTCTTTTCCTTTTTTCCATTTTTCTTTTTTTTCCGGTATCAGATCGTTTCAGGCTTTCCCGCACCTTTAATACAGATCTTTTCCTTTCATCAGGTCCGTTCAAAAATCCTCAGCTTGGCACTGGCGGACCGGCGGTTTCTCTCAAGCTCCTCTTTACCGGGCAGGACCGGTTTGCGGGTCACTACTCTTCCCTTCGATACCCTGCCGCATACACACACGGGAAATTCGGGCGGACATATGCAGGGTTTTTCGTTTCTGCGGAAAGCATTTTTGACTATGCGGTCCTCGAGAGAATGGAATGTGATGATGCAGAGCCTTCCACCGGGTTTGAGCAGGTCGATCATGGTGTCCAGAGAATCTTCCAGGACCTCCAGTTCCCTGTTGCATGCTATACGGATCGCCTGGAAGGTTCTCTTGCATGGATTTCCTCCGCGCTCGCGCATCTTTTTAGGGATAGATTTCTCAATGATCTCCACAAGCTGTCCGGTTGTCTCCAGAGGAGCCTCCTCCCTGGCCCTGACTATATTGGACGCGATCCTGGAGGCGCATTTTTCCTCGCCGTAATCCCGCAGGATCCGTGTGAGCTCCTGAACCGGATATTCATTGAGGATTACCCGCGCGCTCAGTTCCGAACCCCGGTCCATTCTCATATCCAGCGGCGAATCTGTTCTGTAGGAAAAGCCTCTCTCCGGATTGTCCAGCTGATAGGAAGACACGCCCAGATCCAGCAGAATGCCGTCTACACATCCCTCCGGACCTGAAGGAAACAAAAGGGCGGAGCTGCCGCCTTCTGTTTCCTCAGCGGCAAGTCTCCTCAAATCTGCTTCCATATTTTCGTAATTGTCGTGAACAAAGGTCACCCTCTCTGAAAAGGGAGCCAGACGTTGTCTCGCGGCAGCCAGTGCATCCTCATCCTGATCAATACCGATCAGCCTGCCTCCTTCTGTGAGCCTGGCCGCGATCTCGCTGGAATGCCCGCCTCCTCCCAGAGTGCCGTCGATATAGATCCCATCCGGCTTTATACAAAGTCCTTCCAGCACCTCCTGCAGAAGCACTGATTCGTGTTTGAATTCCAAAGTATCTCTCCTGAAGTCAGAAACTGCCTGCCGGGTCAGGTCTCATCAGATGATGAAGCCGTTTCCCAGCATCTCTTCCGCTATTTCGTTGATATCCTCACCGAGGCCGTCCGAGTCGAATGTGTCGGGATCCCAAACCTCGATCCTCGCGCCGACTCCCATCAGCACAACATTCTTTTCAATGTGAGCGTGTTCCCTCAGCTTCTGCGGGATCAGGACCCGCCCCTGCTTATCAGGCTCCGCCTCACATGCATTAGACATAAAAAAGCGCACCAGACGGCGCTGGTCGCGGGTATTATAAGGAAGCCCGGAAAGCTTCTGCACGAAGCGCTCCCAGGATGGAAGATCATATATGCACAGGCAGGGGTCCGGACTCTTCGTGATCACGAACTTATCTCCCAGTGCTTCTCTGAATTTGGAAGGAATGGTCATCCTCCCTTTCGCATCGAGAGAATGATCATAAGAACCCATGAACATTCGCCACTTTCCTCCACTTTTCCCCACTTTACTGTCAATAATACCAACTTGACACCCACTTTTCAATACCTTCAGGGGGAATTTGGAATGTTCGACTTCTGTTCGGTGCAAAATGCCTGACTCACGGATCGTTCTGCAGATGGTTGTCAGATGCTTTTCGGACGGAGGCGGCCCCGCCTGCCACTGGTTGCAAAATCATCTTATTGGGGCACGCCGCCCTCTCCCCCCCGACCGGCCCGCGTCCGCCGCAAGGCGGAAAATACATTACGCGGGCTGTGTCATAAAAAAATCCGCCTGTACAGACGGATCATATGTCCTGACTGCACAGACGGATTATTTCGTTCAATTATTTTAATCTTTTTTTATTCTGTTTCAGAGGTATCATCCGCATCCGGGGCAGAAGCATCACTCTCTTCAGTGGATAGTGCTGCCGCGGCTCCCTTCGCCCTGCTCCTTCCAACCAGGATCAGAATGACGGATACACCCGCGATCACAAGTCCCAGAACCATAGAGACGGGGGTTTTTGTGCCGGGAATGTAGAGCTGATCAGTGCGGATGTGTTCAATAATGGCGCGGCCGATTCCGTATCCCGCCAGATAGACCAGAAACAGTTCCCCGTTGAATTTCTTTTTTCTGCGGTATAGAAGCAGGATCAGGAAAACCATCAGGTTCCACATTCCTTCATATAAGAAAGTGGGATGCACCTGTATATAATTTGTTCCCGCCTCCATGTGCTGGCGGATCAGCGGGCTGATGTCCGACTCACGCACCATGGAAACCGGCAGACGCATGGCAAGCAGGCTGTCCGTATACTCTCCGAAGACTTCGCGGTTGAAAAAGTTTCCCCAGCGGCCGATGACCTGTCCGATCACCAGGCCGAAGGCAACTCTGTCCAGAAAGAGGAAAGGATCCGCCTTTCTGAGCCTGCAGTAAATATAGATCGTGGTCACAGCCAGAATGATTCCTCCGTAAATTGCCAGTCCGCCGCCCCGGAGATTAAAGATCTCCACCAGGTTGTCTTTATAAAAATCCCACATGAAGATCACATAATAGATTCGGGCGCCGACAATAGAGGAGATCACGATCCAGGGAAAGGAATCCCAGTACAGATCGGGATCCTGACCCTCTTTCTTTCCCATATAAGCCGCGATCGAGATTCCGCAGAGCATGGCGGCCGCGATCATGATTCCGTACAGGGCGATCCCGAAGCTGCCTACCATGATTGTCTTGGGAACGTTCCGCAGGTATATGCCCAGATTCGGGAAAGCGATATCCATATCGCCCATCATTTGTTCCATAATTAGTTTCCTTATCTGTCAGTCGTCATTCAGCATCCGGGAGTCCGGCAAATTGAGGATGCGGGCTTCCGGGTCACCGATTTCCACCGATTATACGTTGAACCTGAAGAGAATGACATCTCCGTCCTTGACGACATAGTCCTTGCCTTCCATTCCTACCAGGCCCTTTTCGCGGGCAGCCGCCAGGGATCCCAGTTCCAGCAGGGTCTTGTAATTGACGACCTCGGCCTTGATAAATCCGCGCTCAAAGTCGCTGTGGATCTTGCCCGCCGCCTGAGGAGCCTTGGTGCCGATCTTGATCGTCCAGGCGCGTGTCTCGTCCTCGCCGGCTGTGAGAAAGCTCATAAGGCCGAGAGTCTTATAACTGGCCTTGACGAGCTTGTCAAGCCCTGCCTCAGAGACGCCCAGGTCTTCAAGGAACATGGCTTTTTCGTCGTCGTCCAGCTCCGCAATCTCAGACTCTATGCTGGCACAGATGACGAAGACGCCGCTGTTTGTCTCTGCAGCATACTCACGGACTTTCTGCACGCCTTCATTGTCGGCGCCGTCATTGGCAAGGTCGTCTTCAGAGACGTTAGCCGCATAAATGACAGGTTTGTCGGTCAGCAGGTTGTAGGTCTGCAGCCACTTCTCTTCATCCTCGGTCAGACCGTCCGCAGCCAGAAGGGAGGCGGGCTTTCCTCCCTCGAGGTGTTCGCGCACTCTCTTGAGGAATTCCATCTCTTTTCCGGCTTCCTTGTCCATCTTGGCTGTGCGGGCAACCTTGGAGATGCGGCGCTCCAGCACTTCGAGGTCAGCGAAAACCAGCTCGAGATTGATGGTCTCTATGTCGCGCAGGGGATCTACGCTTCCGTCGACGTGAATGACATTCTCATTCTCAAAGCAGCGCACGACATGGACGATAGCGTCAACTTCGCGGATGTTGGCCAGGAACTGGTTGCCCAGGCCCTCGCCTTTGGAGGCTCCCTTGACCAGACCGGCTATATCCACAAACTCAATCACGGCAGGAGTCACTTTTTTTGAATGATACATATCACCCAGAAGCCGGATCCTCTCATCCGGCACAGCAACCACACCGACGTTAGGGTCGATGGTGCAGAAGGGATAGTTTGCTGCCTCCGCGCCGGCTTTAGTCAGCGCATTAAAAAGTGTACTCTTGCCTACATTTGGAAGTCCGACAATGCCTAGCTTCATTTGTTTCACATCCTCTCGTTTCGATTCTTTATCATGATTCTTTATTATGATGATGTCGGGGTCAAAAGGTGGTTAAAGATAATCCGTCTCGTCAATATGCACAAACACCTTGGACACGCTCTCGCTCAATCCTCGCTGGCAACGGTACTAAGGGCGCTAAAAACCAGCGCCCAAGTACCAGGCACGCAACATCTCCTTCGGAGCTGCGCAATGGTCCTGCGGTTGTATGTGCATATTGACG
>CACYTU010000072.1 GCA_902777355.1 uncultured Lachnospiraceae bacterium
TCGAGAATCTTCTCCAGGTTGCGCATCTGCATGGGAGTGAGAGCCTCATTGAAAAGTACAATGTCCGCATCGTGCTCTTCGACTTCTTTTTTCAGGGAAGAGACCTTACCACTGCCCATATAAGTGGCGTGAGTGACGGAGTCGGTGTTCTGCGTGACAGTTGAGACAGGATTGAGACCGCAGGCCTTTGCCAGCCCTTTGAGCTCAGCGACGGCACGTGCGTATTTGTCTGCGCTCATGCCGGTGTTGCATCCTGCAAGGACAGCCCGGGGCTGGCCGGGAGCCTCATCTTCTGTGTCTGCGGAGAAGAAGCTCTGCGGTGAATCTGAAACAGCATCCGGATCAGAATAGGGGACCGGACCGGTTTCATCGGCGCCGGGTTCGTCAAAAACGCCGCCGCTCTTTCCCCATCTTACATAAAGAGACTGATCGGACTGCCTGTCTTGTGATGATTCTGATAATTGCTTAGATAATTGCTTTGACGATTTTTTCGTGTCTGTATTTTGTTTCAAAAAGACCTCCGGTTCTATCGCAATGAACTCCCCTGCAAAAGGGAGGCATATCCATATGAAGATGTAAAGGTCAAAAGCCAGGAAAAGGCTCTGAGTCTCGTCAATATGCACATACAACCGCAGGACCATTGCGAGCGGCCGGTACTTGGGCGCTGGTTTGAGGATTGAGCGAGAGCGTGTCCAAGGTGTTTGTGCATATTGACGAGACGGATTATCTTTAACCACCTTTTGACCCCGACATCATATGAAAAGAATAAGATCACAATGCATCTTCATCAGGCCATGGGAGTGTACACAGCCCTTTTGGATTGTACAGGGAAATCTGCCGGCTTGCAATTGTTACTATTCACGCCCTATCGAGGGCGTGAATGTAACTTGCGTTCGCCCATGCTGAATTCGCTTCGCGAATGGGGCGAACGCCGTTCCATTCGGGTTTTTGCGCTGAAAATCGCGCAAAAACGCCTCGAATTCGAGGGGGTCTGTAACTTGCAATCATCAGGGAAGGATGGAGTTACAGGCCTGTGCTGCCTGCGAAAAAAAATTATTCCGGGAATCGTTTCCGGCGATTGGAATGCGTCAGGCCGTTTCCCGGGGTCGGAATGCGTCAGGCCGTTTTCCGGGGGATCGGGATGCGGTTAGGCTGGACAAAACAATTAAATCGTGATAAATTTAATTGCTTTGCTTTATCTGTTTCAGAAACTGAAAATGTACAGATATTTCGGCGGCAGTATGTGCGCCCGGAGATTTTTGCCGGAGGAGAGTGAGATTTCTCTTGAATTTACGGGAGTATTCACCTCCCTGCAGTTACCGCCGAAAAGCGCTTTGACATGGAGGAAAAAATGACAGATCAAGAAAAAAAATATGATTGCCTGCATTTGGACAGCCAGCTGTGCTTTCCGCTGTACGCCTGCTCCAAGGAAATCATCCGCAGGTACAAGCCTTTTCTGGATGCCCTTGATTTGACTTACACTCAGTACATTACCATGATGGCTATGTGGGAGCACGGCAGAATGAATGTCAAGGAGCTGGGAAAATGTCTCTTTTTAGACTCCGGAACACTCACCCCTGTTTTGAAGAAACTGGAGGCAAAGGGATATCTGCGCCGCGACCGCTCACGCACCGACGAGCGGAATCTGATCGTGACGATCACGGAAGAAGGAACCCGTCTGCGCGACAGGGCACTTACAGTTCCGGGGCAGATGGCCTGCTGCATTGACATCTCGGAAGACGAGGCGAAGATGCTCTATTCCGTTCTTTATAAAATTCTGGATCATATCAGCCGCGACTGAACCGGGGCTGCCTGTACCATAATATGTATGTAGCAGTTTGATGGGAACTGTGGTATCATTACTCAAAATATGATTGAACAGCGGGACGGGGTGCGAATGTGTGGGGCCATAACAAGCCGCTGCATGGTTTGCGGAAGCCCGCAGGAGCGGAGCAGAGCGAGTCGTGAGCATACATGTTTGTGAACAGGAGATCATTACCACAAGCATGCTTTGATCAGCCTGCTCTGTCCCGGCAGTCCCGGGGAAAGGGATTCGGCCTGTTCGATTCCGGATCCTTATGATTCTAAATACCTTTAAACAGTAAATAATATGTTTATTTTCTTTTGATAATTACATTTTATAATATTTCATAACATTCATAACAGTTTTTCACAACAGAAATTGATGAAAGGAAAGTTATGTCCAGATTAACAGATAAGCTTTTCGGAACTCACAGCCAGCGGGAGATCAAGAGGATCCGCGGCGATGTCGACCGTATAGAGAGTCTTCGCCCTGCCATGCAGGCCCTGACCGACGAGGAACTGAGAGCCAAGACCGATGAATTCAAAAAACGTGTTCAGGACGGGGAGTCTCTCGATTCAATTCTGCCGGAGGCCTATGCGGCAGTCAGAGAGGGTGCCCGCCGCGCACTCGACATGGAGCCCTTCCGGGTACAGCTGATCGGCGGCATTATCCTCCACCAGGGCCGTATCGCGGAGATGCGTACCGGTGAAGGCAAGACCCTGGTTGCGACCATGCCCGCCTACCTAAATGCTCTGGAGGGCCGCGGCGTCCACATCGTCACAGTCAACGATTATCTGGCAAAGCGTGACGCGGAGTGGATGGGCCAGGTCTACCGTTTCATGGGTCTCACTGTCGGCGTCGTCCTCAACAGCATGACGCCTCAGGAGCGCCAGGAGGCCTACCGCTGCGACATCACTTATGTGACCAACAACGAACTGGGCTTTGACTATCTGCGTGACAATATGTCGATCTACAAGGAGCAGCTGGTTCTGCGCGAGCTCCACTACGCCATCATCGACGAGGTCGACTCGGTCCTGATCGACGAAGCCAGGACACCTCTGATCATCTCCGGTCAGAGCGGCAAATCCACCAAGATCTACGAGGCATGCGACATTCTGGCAGGCCAGATGAAGCGTGGCGCCGACGTCGAAGATCTGTCCAAGATCGATGCCATCATGGGCATTGAGCGCGAAGAGACCGGCGATTTTATCGTCAACGAAAAGGACAAGCTCATCAACCTCACCGCGGAAGGCGTAGCCAAGGTCGAGAGATTTTTCCGTATCGAGAACCTGGCGGATCCCGAGAACCTGGAGATCCAGCACTGCATCATCCTGGCCCTGCGTGCCCACAATCTGATGCACCGCGACCACGATTACATAGTCAAGGACGACCAGGTCCTGATCGTCGATGAGTTTACAGGCCGCGTGATGCCCGGCCGCCGTTACTCCGACGGTCTTCACCAGGCGATCGAGGCAAAGGAACACGTCAAAGTCAAGCGCGAGAGCCGCACACTTGCGACGATCACCTTCCAGAACTTTTTCAATAAATTTGATAAAAAATGCGGCATGACCGGTACCGCCCTCACCGAGGAGCGCGAGTTCCGCGAGATCTACGGTATGGACGTCATCGAGATCCCGACCAACCGTCCCGTGATCCGTTTCGACGACCAGGATGCCGTCTACAAGACAAAGAAGGAAAAATTCCGCGCCGTCGTGAACGCGGTAAAGGAGGCCTACGAGAAGGGCCAGCCTGTCCTGGTCGGTACCATTACCATCCAGGTCTCCGAGGAAGTCTCCAAGATGCTCAAAAAGGCCGGCATACCCCACAACGTCCTCAATGCCAAGTTCCATGAAATGGAAGCGGAGATCGTCGCGGAAGCAGGCCGCCACGGCGCCGTCACGATCGCGACCAACATGGCCGGCCGTGGTACCGATATCAAACTGGATGAAGAGGCCCGCGCGGCCGGCGGACTCAAGATCATCGGTACAGAGCGCCATGAATCCCGCCGTATCGACAATCAGCTCCGGGGCCGAAGCGGACGTCAGGGAGACCCCGGTGAATCCCGTTTCTACATCTCCCTCGAGGACGACCTCATGCGCCTGTTCGGTTCGGACCGTATGACCGCTATGTTCAACGCGCTCAATATTCCCGAGGACCAGGAGATCACCCACAAGTCCCTCTCCAAGGCGATCGAGGGCGCCCAGAAGAAGATTGAAAATAACAACTTCGGAATCCGCAAAAACCTGCTCGATTACGACCAGGTCATGAACGAGCAGCGCGAGATCATCTATGCACAGCGCCGCGAGGTCCTCGACGGCAAGAGCATGCGCGACAGCGTCTTTAAGATGATCACGGATTATGTCGACGGCACAGTCGACACATGCATCAGCGACGACATCGACAGCGACGACTGGAACCTCACCGAACTCAACGAGCTTCTGCTGCCCACCATCCCGCTCCAGGTCATAAACCGCGGGCGGATCCGCGAGCGTACCCGCGACGGGCTCAAGCAGCAGCTCAAGGAAGAGGCGGTCGCCCTCTATGAATCCAAAGAGGCGGAGTTCCCCGATTCCGAACAGGTCCGCGAACTCGAACGCGTCGTCATCCTCAAGGTCGTCGACCGCAAATGGATGGACCACATCGATGATATGGACCAGCTCCGGCAGAGCATAGGCCTTCAGTCCTACGGCCAGCATGACCCCCTTGTCGAGTACAAGATGGCCGGCTATGACATGTTCAATGAGATGACCCGCAACATCGAGGAGGAGACCGTCCGTGTCCTCTTCCATGTCAAGGTTGAGCAGAAAGTGGAGCGCGAAGAAGTCGCCAAGGCGACCGGCACCAACAAGGATGACACAGCTGTCAAGCAGCCCAAGCGCCGCACTGACAAGAAGATCTATCCCAATGATCCCTGCCCCTGCGGAAGCGGCAAAAAGTACAAGAACTGCCACGGACGTCCCGGCATGAAGCTGTGATTTACGCAGCGAAAATGTTCCCGCACGCCCTTTGCGGTCACAGAAAAAATATCCCGGACCACCCGGTGCGGTCACAGAAAAAATATCCCGGACCACCCGGTGCGGTCACAGAAAAAATGTCCCGGACCACCCGGTGCGGTCACAGAAAAAATGTCCCGGACCACCCGGTGCGGTCACAGAAAAATATTTCCGCCCGTCCGGTGCGGGCTCAGACACAATAGAAACAGCAGCCATAGCCATACGCCTAAGAAGCAGAAGGGCTGCTCAGGAGGAAAAACCTAAATGCTTCAACTGGATCAGATGAAAACCGAGATTCAGCAGTACGAGACCACCATGCACGAGGTGATCGATTCTCTGGACCTCGAATACAAGAAACAGCGCATTGAAGAGCTGCAGCGCGAATCGGAAGCCCCGGATTTCTGGTCGGACGCCGATACCGCCAACAAAAAAATGAAACAGCTCAAAGATCTGCAGACTACTGTTGAGGATGCCGATCACCTTGAATCCCAGTATGAGGACATTCTCGTGCTGATCGACATGGGCAACGAGGAAGAGGATGAGTCCATGATCGACGCTGTCCGCGAAGACCTGGATGCCTTCAAGGAAAAGCTTGAGGAAATGCGCCTCGCCACCCTGCTCACAGGAGAGTATGATGACTCCAACGCCATCGTCTCCCTCAATGCCGGTGCAGGCGGGACTGAGAGCTGCGACTGGTGTTCCATGCTCTACCGCATGTACACCCGGTGGGCGGACCGCAAAGGCTTCAAGGTCGATGTCATGAACTACATCGACGGCGACGAGGCGGGCATCAAATCCGTTGATTTCCAGATCAGCGGCCCCAACGCCTACGGCTATCTCAAATCCGAGCGCGGCGTCCACAGACTCGTGCGTATTTCTCCCTTCAATGCCCAGGGCAAGCGCCAGACCTCTTTCGTGTCCTGTGACGTCATGCCGGACATCGAAAAAGACATAGACATCGTGGTCAATCCCGATGACATCCGCATAGACACCTACCGTTCCAGCGGCGCGGGCGGCCAGCACATCAACAAGACATCCTCGGCCATCCGCATTACTCACTTCCCCACCGGAATCGTCGTGACATGCCAGAACGAGCGCTCCCAGTTCCAGAATAAGGACAAGGCCATGCAGATGCTCAAGGCCAAGCTCTATATGCTGAAGAAGGAAGAGGAAGAGGCCAAACTGGCCGGCATCCGCGGCGAAGTCAAGGACATCGCCTGGGGCAGCCAGATCCGCTCCTACGTCCTGCAGCCCTATACTCTGGTCAAGGATACCCGCACCCAGGAGGAGACCTCCAATACCGGTGCAGTCCTGGACGGCGATATCGACCGTTTCATCACGGCCTACCTGCGCATGGGCGCCAACCAGGCCGGCCGCCACGAAGAGCTGTAAGCCGGTGGTGCTGCGCGGCAAAAAATAATTGGGAAGGTTGTTTGATTTATGCTTACAGTCCCGGAAACAGTCAAACTGTTTGACCAGAACGCTTACGCCGAAGACTTTTCGGCGACTGTGCTCTCCGCGGAGAGGATCGTAAAAACAGAAAAAAAGGGTAAGAAAAAGAAGAAAGAAATCGTCACCTGGGAAGTCATTCTGGACAGGACCCTCTTTTTTCCTGAAGAAGGCGGACAGACACCCGACACAGGCGTCCTGGGCGGATACCCTGTGACTGATGTACAGCTTGAGGGAAATGTGATCCGGCACACAGTGCTGGACAATTGCGGTGAGGATGAACTGTTTGCTGTCGGGCAGACGGTTTCCGGCAGAATAGACTTTGCCCGCCGCTTCTCAAACATGCAGAACCACTCCGGCGAGCACATTCTCTCCGGCCTGGTCCACGGCCGTTTCGGCTACGATAACGTCGGCTTTCACCTTAGCGATAATACGGTGACCCTGGACTTCAACGGTCCTCTCACCGAAGAGGATATCCTCTGGCTGGAGCAGACTGCCAATCGTGTCGTCTGGGACAACAAGGAGATCCGCGCCTGGTATCCGGATCCGGAGGAACTCAAAAAAACTGTTTACAGAAGCAAGAAGGAGATTGACGGTCCTCTTCGTCTGGTGGAAATTCCCGGAGTAGATATGTGCGCCTGCTGCGCGCCTCATGTCAGGAGAACAGGGGAGATCGGCCTCATCAAGATCATCCGGATCCTCCGCGAAAGAAGCGGCATCCGCCTCACGATCCTGTGCGGCAGCCGGGCCCTTGCCTATATGCAGACCCTGCAGAAAGCGGCAGAGGATGTCTCCCATCTGACCAATATGCCCCGGGAGGAAATAGCAGCAGGAACAGCCAGGATCCTGGAGGACAATGACAAGCTCCGCCAGCGGGAGGCACAGCTGGAGGCTATGATGACTGCGGTCCTGGCCCGCTCCGTTCCCCCCGGGCAGAAGGAAGTCTTCCTTTTTGCTGAGGGACTCGGAAACCTGGCCCAGAGAAGACTCGTGAATACACTTTGTGAATCCCATGAGGGTTACTGCGGTGTCTGGATCGGCAATGACCAGGACGGATACCGATACATCATTGGCGCCGGAACTGAATCTTCCAAGGTATCCGGAGACAGTACAGAGGGAGCCGGGACCGAAGGAAATGGTGCAGAACCTGCGAATACCAGAGACGCCCGTGTTCTGAATGCATGCCTCCACAAGGCCTGCGGCGCCCGCGGAGGCGGCAGCCCCGCCATGGTACAGGGTTCCGTCATGGCAGCAGAGGCGGAAATCCGCAGGGCATTAGAAGAAGCACTGTATGAACGTCCCTGACTGCGGCTTAGGGTTTTCACACAGGATACCCGTGTGATGCCCGCTGCTTCAGCCGCGGGATACGCATGCAGAAGGAAGATGGAAACCAGTTTCATAGCGGGATTCCCGCAGGCAGGTTTTGCAGCCGGTCAAAAAGCAAATAAGGATAATTTCGGGAGGTGAACAATGTCAGGAATTTTAGTATATCTGGTATTGATAATAATCGCTGTTTTGCGCTTCGCCAACCAATCAAAAAAGAATCCGAAATCGGGAAGCCGGAATACTTCCTCATCTGCCGGCTCCTCCCGCACTACTGCCGGGAGAACTGCCCGCAGACCTTCCGGGAACTCCCCGATGGCTTCGGACGGCCACCGTGTCTCCAAAGATCAGGATATTTCCTGCAGACGGTACGGACACAATCATCCGGAATTTGATATGCCCCGCTTCATTCCCCACGAGGATCCGGAAGAGGGCTATATCATCCTCAACGGCGTGAAAATGAAACTTACCGAGGCAGACAAATACGAGGACCGTATCTGAAGCCCCTGATGTAAAAAAACGGATTAAACAGATCAAAGAGAGATCCCCTGATTTCAGCGGGAAACCGCCGGTTTCAAAGTCCATATACGAAAGACTTTGAAATACGTATTTCGCTTTGACGATATCTGTGCACTTGCGTGCTCCGGTATACTGTGGAAGAGAGATCAAAAAGGAGCAGTCCGAACCGGACTGCTCCTTTTGTCTGCTTTTATCGCAGGGCTGCCGAAAGGTATCTTTGGCCTTCATTTACTGATCAGTACTGCGCTTTCACGGGGGCCGAGTGTGTATCTGAAAGATATTTTGAGGGGCATTTCCTTGCCGCAGGGGCAGCAGAGTCCCTTTGAGTGACAGACGATGTGCCATGTGAGTTTTCCCGGAAGCGCAGGAAGCGTAAAGGTGTGTTCCTCCCAGTGGGCATTGACCAGAACGTACAGAAACGCGTCCCTGTCAGTTCCGTATTTGACATGATCCTCTGCGTAGAGAAAAGCAAATGTGAGCGACGGGGCCTCCGGGTCGATCTGCCAGGGCTCAGTGGAGTGGAATGAGAGTTCAGGATAGCCGGTACCGTTATTTGCGCTGTCAAAATGCGGCGCCCGAAGCACGGGATGGGCTGCCCGCAGCGCGATCAGGGTGTGCACGTAGTCATGCAGGTCCTGATAAGCGTCCAGACGGTTCCAGTCCAACCATGAGATCTCGTTGTCCTGACAATAGGAGTTGTTGTTTCCGGACTGAGTATTGGCAAACTCATCGCCTGAGAGCAGCATGGGCACACCTCTGCTCATGAAGAGCAGAGTCTGGAAATTCTTCATCTGGCGCATGCGGAGAGAGAGGACTTCAGGATTCTTTGTGTCTCCCTCTTCGCCGCAGTTCCAGCTGTTGTTGTCATTGCTGCCGTCGCGGTTTTCCTCCCCGTTTGCCTCATTGTGCTTTTCGTTGTAGGACACCAGATCATACATGGTAAAGCCGTCGTGGCAGGTGACAAAATTGATGGAAGCGGCGGGACCGCGGTCCGCATACAGATCGCCGGACCCCGCGATCCTCTTGTAGAGTTCAGGCGCGCAGCCGGCGTCTCCCTTGACAAACCGGCGCAGGCAGTCCCGGTATTTTCCGTTCCATTCCGACCAGCGGTTCCAGGAGGGAAAGCTTCCGACCTGGTAGAGGCCGCCTGCATCCCATGCCTCCGCGATCAGTTTCGTCCGGCCAAGCACGGCGTCGTGAGCCAGAGAATCGATGAGGGGAGGGGACATCATTGGGGTGCCGTTTTTGTCGCGGGTCAGAATCGACGCCAGATCGAAGCGGAAGCCGTCGACATGGTAGGAAGAGACCCAGTAGCGGAGGCAGTCCAGGATGTGATTTCTGACGACCGGGTTGTTACAGTTCATCGTGTTGCCGCAGCCGCTGAAATTGACATATTTGCCGTCGGGTTCCAGAAGATAATAGGTGCGGTTGTCGATACCTTTGTAGGAAATCACGGGACCGTTTTCATTCCCTTCAGCGGTGTGATTGAAGACAACATCCAGGATAACCTCGATCCCGTTCTGATGCAGTTTTCTGATTGTGTTTTTCAATTCGTCCGCTTCCATACCGAAAGGAGCCGAAGCAGCGTACCCGGCCTTGGGCGCGAAAAAGCACAGGGTCGAATAGCCCCAGTAATTGCGGAGATTTTTGCGGAGAGGATCTTCTGAATACTCAAATTCGTCAAAGGCAAAAACAGGCATCAGCTCAACGCAGTTTATCCCCAGCGATTTCAGATAGGGGATTTTTTCCACGATTCCCGCGTATGTCCCCGGATACCTGGCTTTGCTGGAGGGATCCCTGGTAAATCCTCGTACATGCATCTCATAGATGACGAGGTCTTCCATGGGAAGTTCCAGAGGCTTGTCATCCCCCCAGTCATAATCCTCGAGTATGAACTGCCCCCGGTGTATGAAGCCGGATTCTGACTTGGGCGCCTTACCCCAGACGCTGCGTCCGGAGACAGATTTTGCGTAGGGATCCAGGACGACCCGGTCCCGGTTAAAGCACAGCCCCTTACCGGGATCGTTGACACCGTCAAAGCGATACCCGTATTCTGTGGTTTCGATTGAAATGCCGAAAACCATCATTGCATATACATTTCCGATACGAAACTCCTCAGGAAAAGGAATTTCGACATATGGTTTCTGGCGGCCGTGATGAAAGAGCAGAAGAGTGCAGCCGGAAGCCTCCCTGGAAAAAACACTGAAATTCACCCCGCCGTCTTCCACCAGGGTCGTGCCGAAGGGAAGAACCCGGCCTGCCCTGTATTCCAGACCCTTGATCTGCCTTGTGGGATAGGTGTCGATACTTCTCATCTTCTATACCTCTTCAGAAATCAGGACTCGCTCTTACAGCCCTTTGGAATCGCGAAGCTATGCGCAGCTTTCATCATATAACCCTGTGAGCCATGTTCATAACCATCTGAATAAAACAACTATATAATAGCATAAAAACACAGGCACAGGCAGGATCAATGCTGTCTGACGTGAAAATATTGCGGGTTACTATTCACGCCCTCGATAGGGCGTGAATAGTAACAATCCGGAAATATAAATGAAACTAATTTGAAGGCTTTTCTTGCCTTATTCACTGTTGAATGAGATAATTTATTATGTAGCCTGAGGCAGAAATATACCGGCTGCTGTCTGAAACTGAAAACAGGCCTACACTTGTCTGAGCTGTAGATCAGACTGAAAATCAGAGCCGGAAACAGCAGATTGTGCGGATGAATTGTCCGTATGTTGGAACAACAAATAGGGGTAAAAAAGATGAGAAAGAGTCATTACATGAGAAAAAAGATGATCTTCTGTCTGGCGTTTGTCTTTATGTTTTCTGTTTTTGTGGCTGGCTGTAAACAGACCAGGGCAAATGAAGTGGAACAGACGGGGACGGCCCCGGAGAAAACTGTACAGGCGGAAAGCGATGTTCCGGAAAAAGATATCGAAGAAGATATCAAAACAGAAGCGGCATCTGATGAAGCAGGCGACGTATCTGTTGATGCGGATAAGGAACAGAATCCGAATCCCGGCCGGCAGGGGGAGAATACCGCCTACGAAGCAGAAGACCAGTACGAAGGAGAAGCAGGTCCGGAACAGGTAACAGAGCCGGACGGCGACGGGCAGGAAGTCATGGAGGATGCCGCGTCATCTGAAGAATCTTCCTCCCTGAATACAGAGGCTTCTTCCAGGCAGTACGCCAGGATCACTTCACAGCCTAAAAGCCTTGACATCAGAGCGGGAGAGACCGCTGTTTTCAATGTGGGGGTAAAGGCGGACGGACTGCACTGCCAGTGGCAGGTCAAGGAGTCTTCGGGCGAGGAATGGAGAAATTCCCGCAGTCCCGGATGCAAAGGTACTTCCTTACAGGTAGACGGAAGAACAGAATACAACGGTTTTCAGTTCCGCTGTGTGGTAAGCGACAAATACGGGACAAGTGTCACCAGTAAAGCGGCGTCGCTCTATGTATTCGCGGTCACAAAAGATCCCACAGAGGAGAATATCAGGAAGGGAAGAACAGCGACTTTCAGCGCAAATGCGGTGGGAAGAGGTGTCCGGTATCAGTGGCAGCAGCACAAGTCCTCCGAAGACGGGTGGAAGAACTATAACGGTTCCGGCAGCACCGATCCTGTCTTGAAGATCAGAGATGCTTCGACCAGTTTCAACGGATACCATTTCCGCTGTAAGATCACAGATGCCGCAGGCCATACTTCGTATACAAAAGCCGCTCCCATGTATGTGCTGGGAATCACCAGACAGCCCTCGGAACGCAACATCAGTAAAGGAGGAGATGCTTCCTTTAAGGTTTCCGCAACGGGAAAAAATTTGAAATATGAGTGGCAGATCAAGAGAGAGGGCGAAGATGACTGGCACTCTTCGGGAGGAAGTGGTGCCAAGACCCCTGAGGTGAGTTTTACCGGGGTCGGGCTGGGTTCCAGCGGTGCCAGGTTCCGCTGCAAGATTACCGATTCCAAAGGAAGGCACATATACAGTGACAGCGTGAGACTGTATGTCTTCGGAATCGCCAGCAGTCCTCATAACAAATATGTCAAAAAAGACCAGCACGTCACCTTTGAAGTTGAAGCGGAAGGGAAGGACCTGGAGTATCATTGGGAGCAGAAAAAGGCCTCGGATGATGACTGGTACAGCGCTTCAGGTTCCGGCACAAGGTCATCCAGGCTGGATCTGGGCCCCGTTTCCACAAGGCTCAACGGCATGAGATACCGCTGTCATATATATGATTCGGAAGGAAGAGATGCCTGCAGTAAGACCGCTGTCCTCTATGTCCTTGCGATTACCAAAAATCCCGCCCTCCAGGATGTCAGATCCGGAGAGCAGGCCGTGTTCAGAGTTTCGGCTTGCGGAGGCGGGGTGAAATACTCCTGGCAGGTCAGAGAATCCTCTTCAGGCTCGTGGAGAAGTTCTACCAGTTCCGGCCACAATACCAATGTCCTGAGAGTAAACGCAGGCATCAGCAGAAGCGGCTTCCAGTTCCGCTGTAAAGTGTCGGATGCAAAGGGAAATGTCGTTTACAGCAATCCGGCAACTCTTTATGTACCCGGCATCCTGAAAAATCCGTCCATGCAGAGAGTCAAAGAAGGCGGAACAGCTGCTTTCCGTGTGACTGCAACCGGACGCGGGCTGAAATATTCCTGGGAGGCTCATGATGGCTACGGCTGGAGAAGTTCCGGTTCCACGGGGCACAATACCAATACTCTGAGGGTGAGGGCAAGGGTCGGATTCAACGGCTATAAGTTCCGCTGCAAAGTCAGAGACAGCAAGGGGAGGACCTTCTACAGCAAGGCGGCGACCCTGTACGTGCTGGGAATCCGCAGTCAGCCTTCTGACCGCAAGGTGGATACAGGCAAGACAGCGTCTTTCCATGTGAACGCCGTCGGGGCTTCTGTCAGATATCAGTGGCAGATCAAGGTCAAAAACGAGGGTTGGAGAGACTCCTCCAGTCCCGGCAATAAGACCTCGACACTCAAAGTGAAAGCAACGCCCGGCCTGGACGGCGCCCTGATCCGCTGCAGGATCAAAGACAGCGCCGGAAATGTCATCTATACCCGAAACGCCAGGCTTCAGGTGGTCTACTACAACTTTAATTATGTTCCTCACAGATAAGAATTGCCGGACTGCGGCTATGAGCACCAGTTTAACTCAGAGATTCCCCTCACAGGTATCCTGACCTGTGAATGAGTATCGAAACAAGACAGAACAGGCAGACAGGCCGGGGCGGAGTGGTTTTCCTCCCCGGGCCTGTCTTTCTTGTGTCACAGTCAAAAATAAACCCCCTGCTCTGCAGGGGGAGGGCAGATCTTTAGATACAAGTAAACTCCCGTGATATGATAAATGTGGGTCTGGAAA
>CACYTU010000073.1 GCA_902777355.1 uncultured Lachnospiraceae bacterium
CTGCTTCTTAGGTGTTGATGTGTTTGCGCCCTTCTGGAAGGTGATCTCATTCTTGCCATAGGTATTGGGGAACAGGGCTTTGATCTTTTCCTGATCCGCGACGCTCTCTGTCGGCGCGCCGTCTTTGACGCAGATCTCAGCAATGCCGTTTCTCAGCATACCCGGAAGCTTGGGGGCGTAGCTGTATCTTGCTTTCTGAAGTGTAGAAATAGTCATGGCACTCATCTCCTTATAAAAAAGTGCAGCCTTGTCGTTACCCTTCTATAATAAAATATCTTGAGCAGAATTTAAATGTTTTTTTGAGAAGAGATGATTTTTCTTCAGCATTTTGTTTACTGGTCACACCACGACCAATAACCGGGGCGTTTTCCATTCCAAATTCGCCTTTGACCAATAGAAAACGCCCTTAAGCCCAGTTAAAATGACTGCCCCCGCACCAAACAGCTAAGTGTTTGGTGCGGGGGTGACTTGTAACGCACTCACTTTACATATCCACTCCCCTTCGAAGGGCTTTCCGGCAAATTTTTCTAAATCCCCATTCCAAAATGGCCAGTCAGTAGCTTTTTTCATTCCGCAGGTCTTTCCCCGATGATCACGATTCTCCCCTGTCCTGTCGGGTCGCTGTATTCTTCGCCGATAACACCGCCCAGATTATCTGACAGATAATCCGAAAGAATCTGTTCATCCAGCAGCCCCCCCGCGTCAATGCGCTTCGCGCCGTCGAAAGCCGTTTGTCCGTCCCCTTTTTCCAGCATCCAGTAGGAGCAGCCTGCCACCTTGTACAGCGCATCGGGATCAATGGGAGCGCCATTGACCTTCACGTTTCTGACGCGGCGTTCCCCCTTTATACCCGTAAACATTCCGTTGACATCCTTTGTGCAGGTCGATTCGATGTAGGTGTGAATCTCATAAGTCAGGCCGGAAACCTGCAGAAAACCTCCGTTTTCTGCAGGGACAAGGTATGCCCCCCATTCGAGCGCGTCCAGGATCTGCTGACCCGTCGCCTCGATGACACAGACTTCATTCCCGAAAGGAAACACCTCGTAAATATCCTTCATGCTGACATCTCCGGCCGGAATACTGACACGGATACCGCCGCCTCCCAGAACCGCAATATCCGCTCCTGTCCGGACCCGGAGTGCGTCCGTACACAGATCAGCCAGATTCGTTTCCGCGCGGCGGATCATACGGACTTTGCCCCATTTAGGATCCACTGCCACAGGGTCGTTAATGGTCAGTTCCTGAGCGGAAACGGCAATTTTTACAGTCAGCAGATCTTTGACTTTCTCTCTTTCCTCCCTTACCGCCCTGGACATTTCATTTTCGATCATGAACATCTCAGGTGCCGGATCATCAAAAGTCCAGGAATAGATGCCCGCAGTCACTTCTCCTTCTGCAGGGATTTTACACCATCCGATACACTCCATTTTTGTTCCGCAGGCAGAGCGGGGAATCTCCCTGCCGTCTTTGTTCTTCATGATCACCTGTTCCTTGTCATGACTGTGGCCGTCCAGAAAGGCGTCGATCCCGTTTGTGTGTGAGATTACATCCGCATAAGTCCAGGGTCTGCAATTTTCCTCGTTCCCCAGGTGTCCCATCGCGATCACATATTCCGCGCCCTCTTTTCATTGGATTATCTCCCGGTATGACGAATGAAATGTGTTGCAGTTTACAAGAGACAATCGGACCAGGAACAGCAGATGGCGGAAACCACCCGGTGTTTGTCCTCAATTTTTTATCCTGATAATATTATATTGAAAAGAAGCGATGTTTTGAATACTGAAAACAGCAGAAAGAAGGGCGGGGAGAATGGGGTGTTACGGTCCAGGCCCTTCAAGGAGGCGTGGACTGTAACGATTGGGTTACTCCTGTTATGCCGGCACGGAATCCTGTAGATATGAACCCATGCTGTGCATAGGCGCAGGACACGCACGCGAGTCTTGTATTTCTTACTGTTCAGCCTTGAGTTTTTTATTCCCTGTCTCGAATTTCTTACTGTTCAGCCCTTCACTTACGCTATAATTTATAACAAATGTTACTGAGTAATACCGTTTTATTCTGAAAATATTTTACTTCTGTCAATTATTACTTTGACAGAAGATGGAAAAATCATTTTCGGAGAGTCCACCAGTTCAAATATAAATGAAGTGCATGAAGGGAATATAAGCAGATGAAAGAATCATCCTTTTTACAAATGACAACGGAAATGCGGAACCCGGATACGATGGAGCTGGACGCCATGTCTCCTCTGGAGATCATTACGGCTATGAACCGGGAGGATAAAACAATCCCGGACGCTGTCGGAGAACACCTTGCTGAGATCGCGGGAGTCGTCGAATGGGGGATCCGGAGCCTTCAGCAGAAGGGAAGGATCTTCTATATGGGAGCCGGAACCAGCGGAAGGCTCGGTGTGCTGGACGCGTCAGAGTGTCCGCCGACCTTCGGTGTGTCGCCGGATACCGTGATCGGGCTGATTGCCGGCGGAGTACAGGCGTTTACAAGGGCGGTCGAGGGCGCAGAAGACAGTAAGGAAGCGGGCAGAAAAGACCTGGAGGCGCATGGTCTCACAGAAAAAGACCTGGTCATAGGGCTCGCCGCAAGCGGCCGGACGCCCTATGTCCTCGGAGGACTGGAGTATGCCCGGAGCATCGGCTGTCATACTGCCTCTGTTTCCTGTAATCCCGGCTCACCGCTGAGTCATGCCGCTGAAGCAGGCATCGAGATCGTGGTCGGCCCCGAGATTCTGACCGGATCCACCCGGCTGAAAGCCGGGACCGCTCAGAAAATGGTACTGAACATGATCTCAACTGCGGTCATGGCAGGTGTCGGCAAAGTATACCAGAACCTGATGGTCGATGTCGTGCAGACAAATGAAAAGCTCCGGAAAAGAGCACTGCATATAGTCACCGAAGCAACCGGAGCAGAGGAAGAAGCCGCCAGTTCAGCTCTGCATATGGCTGGCGGAAACTGCAAAACAGCCATCACCATGCTGCTGGCAGACTGTTCCCCGGAGGAAGCCCGAAAGCGGCTTGAAGACGCGCATGGACATGTCCGGGAGGCGATCCGGATCAAGCCGTGACATGATCCGTTTATTCATGATCAGGTTATTCATGATCAGGTTATTGTTATTATAGAAAAAAGGGCTGAGAAAATGGAGAAAATGGAGAAAATGGATAAAATGAATTACGAAGATCTGGTAAACAAAATCCTGCAATATGCAGGCACAAGGGAAAACGTCACATCTGTGACCAACTGCATGACCAGGCTCCGGATCAAGGTAAAGGACGACAAGGCGATCGACACGGAAGCCCTGAAATCAGTCGAGGGTGTCCTCGGAATCGTACATGACAGGGAAAACTATATTGAGGTCGTTGTCGGTCCGGGCAAAAGCAGCAAATGCGGCGCGGTCTGCAGACAGATGGGGATCCCGTCCGCCGATCTTGACTGGCAGGAAAACAAGGCGGCTGTAAAAGCCATGCAGAGAGACAATCCTGTCCGCAGCGCGCTCAAGATATTCGGGGAAATATTCGTTCCCCTGATTCCCGGCGTGATTGCGGCCGGCCTCTGTGCCGGGGTCAGCATCCTGATCCAGCAGCTTTATCCCGCCTGGTCTGAACACCCTTGCCTGAATGTTCTGTGCACCCTTCTGGGCCTGGTCAACACTTCCTTCATGACTTATCTGACCGCATGGACCGGTTACCGGGCCGCGGAGAGATTCGGCGGAACTCCTGTGCTGGGCGGGATGCTGGGCATGATCACCGGGCTCGACGGCATCAATATCATCTCACAGGCTGTCGGCTGGTGGAATGAGCAGTCTCCCCTTGAAGCGACACTGCGCAGCGGACGGGGCGGTGTTCTCGCTGTCGTATTCGGCGTACTGATCATGGTCCGGGTGGAGAAATGGATCCGGCAGCATATACCGGAAGCCCTGGATGTCGTATTTACTCCCGTCCTGACACTCCTGATCTGTCTGATTCCCTATATCTTTATGATCATGCCGCTGTTCGGTCTCATTTCCTCCGGCATCTGCGCAGTTGTACAGGATGTCTGTATGTCCCCGAATTTGTGGCTGCGTGCCCTGACAGGCTATGTATCCGCGGCTTTATTTCTTCCGATGGTATCCATGGGAATGCATCACGGGCTCGTTGCCCTGTATTCCGTCCAGCTCGAACAGATGGGATATATCACACTGTACCCTGCACTGTGCATGGCCGGAGCCGGACAGGTCGGCGCGGTACTGGCCATTTATTTCAAAGCCGGGAAAGTCAAAAACGAAAGGCTCCGGAAGGTCATCGGCGGAGCTCTGCCCGCCGGCATTCTCGGTGTCGGAGAACCCCTCATCTATGGCGTTACGCTTCCGATGGGAAGGCCTTTTATCACAGCCGGAATAGGCGCGGGCTTCGGTGGAGCCTTCGTCATGGCCATGCAGTCAGCCGCGACGACCTGGGGGCCTTCAGGCCTCCTCGGCGTCTTCACCATGACAGCCGGCCCGCACGCAGGAGTCATGAGCGTACTGTATTACCTGATCGGCCTTTTGATCTCCTATGTCATGGCTTTTCTCATCACAAACCTTGTGATTACTGAAAAAGAAGTGCTGTCCGCGTAAATTGCCGTCGCCTGCTTAATCAGAAGCTGGGATGATTGCGCAGCAGCAATAAGGTCTGCTCGAGCGCTTCCGGGCTGATCCCGTTTGCCAAAACAGCCTTTTTTATGCCCGGCACGCGCTCCACCAGTTCCCTGTTGATCAGTTCCTCACTGGTCTGGTCTGCAGCTGCGCATCCCGCGCAGCGCCCTGTCAGGTGGAAGAACACGACACCGCCTTCCACGCCCGCCACCTTCAGGTCCCCGCCGTGCGCGGCGAGATAGGGACGCACATATTTATCCAATACAGCTTCCACTTCGGAAGTGATATTTCTGTCTTCAGCAGCCATAATAAACTCCTTTGTCAAAACTGTTGTTTCTAAAAAAAATCTGATTCATGATTCACGATTCACGAACCATGAATCATGAATCAAAAGCATCTTCCTGCCGGATCGCCGGCAGGTATTTGCGCCTTTCTTCCTCAATCACAGACCCGATCCACTCCCTGTCCGCCAGGTCATCGGCCGCATCCGCAAGAACAGATTCCTCCGCGAACAGATCAAATTCTATCTGCTTTGTGTCCAGAATCTTCATCACCGCTTCGTCCACTGTATCTTCACACAGCAAGTGGTAAACAAGGACTGTTCTGACCTGTCCCATCCTGTAGACTCTCGAGAGTGCCTGCCGGGTCAGGGACGGTTTGATCTGAGGCTCGCAGAAGATCACGACACTGGCAGCCTGTATGTTGAGTCCTGTCCCTCCCGACTGAATCTGGCACACCAGCACACCGCCTCCTTCCGCATCTGAAAAGCGGTCGATGAGAGCCTGTCGTTCTTCAACCGGAGTACTCCCGGTAATTTCACCCACGAATATATGTGAGTCCTCCATGCCGTTTTCTTCCGCATGCGACGGGCTGACGGAGGCAAAAGTGTTTTCTTCCGCATTCCCCGCACCGCTGTCGGCAAAAGCGTTTTCTTCTGATTCTACGCCCTCCGCGCTGCCGGCCGTGGAGTTTTTCTCCTCCCCCAGCATCTCCACCACTTTGCGGACCGTTTCACGGTAATAAGAAAAAACCACGACCTTTCGCCCCTCACTGCAGGCCTGCTCACAAAGTTCCGCAAGACGCCGGGCTTTGGAAGAAGTGCTCATATCCTCCTGCAAAAAAGAGACGCGACGCATGGAGACAAAGTTTCTGTCCAGGGCTGCTGCTGCGTAAGCCTCCCGGTCCTGCTGTGTCATGGAACACCATTCATTTTCGATAGTGAGCGGCGGGAGTTCCTCCAGCACGTCCTCCCTTTTCCGCCGCAGATATGCGGACGCCAGCATCTCCCGGAAAGCCGGGACCTGACGCAGGCCCGCGTATTTTCGAATCTCTCCCGCAAGTTCCGGCTTCACAAACCCGATCAGTTCACACATCTCATCAACATGGTTCTCAAGAGGCGTCCCTGTCATCAGCACTATACGTTGGGATTCGTCCTGCAGGGTCCGGATCCGTTTTGTCCTGAGTGCCTTTGGATTTTTGATATAATGCGCCTCGTCGATGACCAGCAGGTCCAGCTGCATGCGGTTATTGATTTCCTTTGCAACCCAGCCCATGTTCTCATAATTTGTCACAGCGGCTCCGCCCTTCTCTTTCCAGGCGGCAAAGGTCTCTTTCCTGCGCGCACCGTGCAGAAGAAAGGGAGTCACATCGCTGAATTTCACAATCTCCCGGCACCAGTTGATCAGGACGGAAGCAGGGCACACGATGAGGAATCGGCTCCCGGGATTTTCAGCGTACAGATGCGCCATCGCCGCGATCGCCTGTATGGTCTTGCCCAGACCCATTTCGTCCCCCAGCAGGGCTTTTTTCTGCTCCAGAATATAGCGCGCGCCGAAAGCCTGATATGCACGGAGATTTCCTTTGAAACCGGACAGGTCCAGCGGATGAGCTTCAATCCGCGCCGCCAGCTGCGCCGGGATGCTGCTGTAGACCATCTGCTGCGGCATCTGCGCGTCGTTCAGCTTCTCGAGAAGGGCGTAAAAGGCGGCGCTGTTTTTTTCAAAGTCCTGCATGGCGGCGGCAGCCGGCATAGACAGAGCCTCCCTGTACATCTGTGAGAAGGCTTCTGCTCTGTGGTAGAGATTGCTGCGGAAGAACTGTACCAGTCCGCCTGCTGCAAGAATTGTCCTCTCCCGCTTCGCGCGCCCGGAAAAAAACCACCCCAGACGGCTCCTGATCTCCACGGCCTCCGTCACCTGACGGACCTGCTGCGGAAATTCCTCCCGGATCGGCCTGGCATCCCTGCGGATCACCTCGGCTTGCCTGTAGACTGAAAGCCCATGGATCAGCTCTCTGATCATCTGCGCTTTCTTCCCTCTGTCCGGTCCCCCGTTAGGATCTTTGTCTGCAAATGCAGGTCTGCCTGCGCCTGCTCTGTCTGAAGATATAGATCTGCCTGTGGCTTCTCCGTCTGCAGATACAGGTCTGCCTGCACTTTCTTCTCCCGACAAATCCACAGTCAGGCGGATCCGTTCCCGCTCCGCGAGCCGGTTCAGAAATTCATCCAGGATCACACGAATCGAGTCGACCTGTTTTTCCCCGACACCTTCGACAGACTGCAGGGCATAGTCCGAAGCCCGGTACAAATCCAGAAGATTATGAAACCCGGCCTTCTCAAGCGCCGCGGTCCTGATCCCGGCCCGGGAGTTTTTCAATTCCCCGACAGGTATTTCTGCCAGCGCGTCGACTGCCTGTATCCGAGCCGCCTGCCTGCAGAGTCCCTGCAGGGCCTGGCGCTGTGTCTGCTCCTCCCCGAAGATTCCGGCAAAATCCGATTCCAGAGTCTCAAGCCGGCCGATCAGCTTTTTGATCTGGTCAAAATCCGGTCTGTTTGACGCCATCCGCCCTCTGCCTCCTGTCTCGTATTTGTAGTGATGGTCTGCCCGGCAGCATATTATTAACCGAGCTCAATCTGCGGAAGTCTGCTCTCCACCATGTCTCCGAGTTCATAGGGAATGCCTTCTTCCTCCAGTACTTTGACAAATTCCCGGACAAATTTCCCGTCCCTGTTAAGGACCTGGAAGGCGATACAGAATTTGTCCCTGGCCGAGTTGACCTCCAGAAAGAGATGTCCTTCCGTCAGGCTGTAAATCTCTTCGATATATTCAGACAGCCCTCCCCAGTCCACATTGCCGACATAACTGACATTGTAGGTGTCCTTCACTCCGGAGCGAAGCGGACTGTTGTTTAGTGCATATGCGGTCTTCAGCACTTTGCCGGGAATATTGTCGATCTGCTCCCTGTATGCCGCGACCTGTCTGTATGCAGCGCGGCTCAGCTCCGGCTGCATCTGAAGGTACATTGCCCCTCTTGTCACGGTGCTGAGTTTTTCGATCGGCCAGTCTTTCATCCCGGGCAGATATCTGGCATGAAGAATTCTGACCAGATCTCTGTAAGTCTCCGGGCAGCCGACATCCTGCCTGTAATTACAGATGATCCCGCATGAAATCTGTTTGGCGTTCGGGAACATTCTGCTGCACATTCTGAACATTGCGGCCGATAAAATGGAATTCGGGCTCCCATCGTTATCACGGGCATATTGCATGAGAGCAGACCGGTCTATGGTGATCGGGTAGAATACCTGTCCTCCTTTAGCCGGATTCGTCATATAAGGCAGATAGTCCACAATGGGAACATAACTATTCCCGCCGGTATATTGTCCGATTACCTCTTCCTGCGGGAATGATCCGGGGTCAGGGACTGCCGTCTCTTCAGGCCGGATCGGATTGTCTGAAGTAAGGATCCCCTCAGAGTCTATCGCATATCCGTCATCCGTCAGATACTGCCACAAAGTCGATTTGACCCACAGCATGGCACCGCAGCCGCCGCAGAAGTTATGGGAAAAGTTAAAATATACGGTGCTCTGGCCAAAGGTGATCGCGAACAGGAGCCCGTTTGTCTGCGCGGATCCAAGAACGACAGTCTCTCCTTCTTCAAAAACACAAATCGGCTCCCGGCACGGCTCCAGAACAAAGGCTCCATGCTCATCCGTCCGGACTGTCCGGGAAAAATACGGAAATCTCCGGAAAGCCTTCCGGGCAGCTTCCCGGAGCACTTCACCGTGTACGGGAACGTCCAGTTCGACCACTATTTTCGCAGTATACAGGGTAGCTTTGGTGACTTCATATAACAGGTAACTGTCAAAATCGTATTTCATTTATTTTTTCCTCATAAGCGGGACCGGGGCCAGGCCCTTGCCCTGCTTTGCTCTGCGTGAAGACGCAGCAGTACGACGCTTTCTTACCCGGTGGGGAAAGAAGCTTTTGTAAAATGCCTTCTCAAAAATGAAAGTCTTTTTTCACGGAATCGGTTACGATTTGTGTATCAAGGGCCATATCGTATCCGTGGAAAGTGCCCTTTGTGTCATTGAGTTCCACCTTTGCGCCCGCCTTTTCCAGTCTCTTTCCGTACAGAACCCCTTCGTCGTGCAGACAGTCGAACTCTGCGGTTTCAATATAGGTATCCGGAATACTGGCGGGAAGGACGCTGTACATTGGCAGCGCCGCTTTTTTGAAATCATCTTTCAATACACAGCCCGCTTCGTCTTCGAAAGCCCCCTTGTTCTGATTCCCGAGATAGATGTCCCACATAAGGGGCATATAGGTAGAATCCCAGAAAGGCGTGTCCGTATATTTTTTCATGGACTGGGTCTCCATGTCCGCATCCGTCAGTGGATAGACCAGCATCTGCAGACAAGGCTTTACAAGCTTGTCTTTCTCATACCCGTTGCAGACCAGCGCAGCGATCGTCGCTCCCGCACTGTCTCCCGCAAGTCCGATTCTGTCAGGGTCAACTCCGAGTTCTTCCGCGTGATCCGCCAGGTATTTGTACAATGCCCTGATGTCCTCCAGCGCAGCCGGGTATGGATGCCTGAGAGCCAGGTGATAATCCGCAAAAAACACTTTGCATTTTGCCTTTGAAGCATATATGCAGGCCAGCTTTTTGTGATAAACCGCAGCCTTGTAGCAGAAGGCACCGCCGTGCACATAGATCAAAGCCGGCGCAGGGCTGTCCGCATCATCCGGCGTAAATATATCTGTTTTAAATTTCAGGCCTTTATACCCTTCTGTCTCAATTGTCTTAACGGAAATGTCGCGGGGGATTCTCGTGAGTTTCAAAGCTGCCGCCTGATAAATATTTCCCACCTGAACGATTTTCCTGTTAAACGGCACCCGCCGCGCTGATTTCTTCAGTTCGGGGGCCAATTGATCTTTATAATCCATACCTCATCTCCATGACTGTGTGCTGTAAACCACATTGTTAATCTCAAACTCGAAAACTCCTCCCGCCACGTATGTGACCTGTGTGTGGGGATGATGGTGCTAAGAGCCGATGGCTCCTTTCTCGAAAGTGTTCTCCACCACCATCACACCATCCGAATACGCGAGAACGCGGCAGGTAAAACCGCTGCCCATATCCTGCAGCCTGATATCTTTATAAAGAGGACCGCAGCAGTATGGAAACTGTGGCGCGGTCCTCTTCTGTTTCTGAATAATCTTCTGTTTCTGAATGATCTTCTGTTTCTGAATGATCTTCTGTTTCTGAATGATCTTCTGATTTTTTTGAATAAATTGATGCGCCTCTCATAAGCGGTTTCCGGCGGGTAAGTCTGACAGATAAGTCCCGAACCGACACTTGAGATTCCTGCTGCCCCCATCGCGTATTCCCATGCGTATTCTGCAGCCTTACACCAGAACAGCGAAATAGAAGATAGCAAAGAGCATGACAATGATGCCAAGGCAGGTCATCAGCAGCGCAAAAGTGAAGTTGGTGACGATTGGCTTTGCCGCCTCGGAAAATTCCGCTGCCATCACGCCTGCAAGACCAAAACGGTGAGAACTGTTCCTGACACGTGTCTCTCTCATAAACGTTTTCCTGATCAGCACGATGATCGTATCCGTACTCATCTCCACGATCCTCAGGACAGTGCACCAGAGCGCAAAGATGAACCTGGCAGGAATCCCCCTGTAGACCAGATTCTCCAGATCCAGCCATTTGGGCCAGTAGTCTGCATAATGTCCGGATATTTTCAGAAGACCGCGCACAACCACAAGATAGAGGATGCCGCCGATAGCAAGGGAGATTGCCCCGCCCTTGAGGTTTATGAGTGTAAAAGCCTTAAAGTGCAGGATGTGGCTGTTGCCGGACATAAAGGCGCCCAGACGCGTACTGATCAGGGGCTGGCCCAGTAACAGGCAGAAGATGGAGGAACCCAGGATGGCGACCGTACTCGCCCGGTTCATGTAGGCCCCGGGCATATCATATTTTTGCTGCAGGACAGGGTCCTTATTCTCTTCCACAAAGATACAGATAAAGAGTTTGAGCATGTAGCAGAAGGTAAGTCCGCCGCTGACCAGGAAGATCCACTCCGCAGCTTTCAGATAGGAGCTGATTTTCCCGATCGCATGGATTCCTTCCACAATCCCTTCATGGAGCAGGGTCTTGCTCATATAGCCGTTCATGAGCGGCACGCCGCTGATACCCAGAGCGCCGAAGGCGAAGGCAATCTTAAGCTTGTTCTTTTTTCTGCCCCATCCCCGGATCTCATCCAGATTCAGCTTGTGCAGGTTCATGACCACGACACCGGCACACATAAAGAGGGTCAGCTTGATGATAGAATGATTCACCATGTGGAGCAGAAGGCCGGGCAGAGCAATGGCGTATCCCTCTTCGCTCCCGGCTGCCGACAGCAGGATCAGCATTCCCACACCTGTCAGGATAAAGCCGATCTGGGACATGGAGGAACATGCCAGCGTGCGCTTTAAGTTGACAGAGAAAACGCCCAGCACTGCACCCAGGAGCATGGTGATCATGCCTGCAATCAGGATGATCGTGCCGAAAACAGAATCCTCCACAAGCGCATGGAGCGTGATCATGAGAATACCGTAGATACCCACCTTTGTCAGAATGCCCGAGAGCAGCGCCGACGCCGGAGAAGGAGCCACGGGATGGGCCTTGGGAAGCCAGACATGCAGAGGAAACATACCTGCCTTGGCGCCGAAGCCCAGAAGGACACAGATGCCGGCGGCCAGGATCATCCTCCGGTCCGGGCAGGCGTCTACAGCTGCCTTCAAATCGGCATAGGACAGAGTCCCTGTCTCGTAGTAGAGCAGAGCCAGCCCCATAAAGAGGACCAGGCCGCCGAAGACCGCGATAAAAAGATAGGTATATCCGGCTTTTACCGCTTCCTTTGTCTGCTCGTGGATGACCCAGGTAAAGGAGGTGAAGGACAGGATCTCAAAGAAGATGAAGGTCGTCATCAGATCTCCGGAGAGCATGACGCCTTCCGTCGCTCCAAGGGTCAGGAGGATGAACATCCAGTAGCGCTCCAGCCCTTCCTTTTCATGCCGGAAATATTCAGGCGCAAAAAGTGTGGTCCCCGCCCACATAAGGGCAGTAATCACCGCATAAGCCGCCTTGAATCCGTTCACCTCAAAGGAGAGACCGGTGACAAGAAAACCGCCCATCTGCAGGAAAGCCCCCCCGCTGTGGACAAAAGCAAGTACCACTGCAAGCAAAACAGTCGCGGGCTTTCTCGTTGTGCCTGCCCAGTATGTACGCAATAAGCGCCCCGACAAAGGGACTGAAAACCAGCCATAATACCAGCATATTGTCACCACCTTAAAATATTCCCCACGCGATTTTCTCAATGAACGCAGTCAGAGGTCCCGGGAAGATACCGAAGATCACATTGACCAGAGTAAACGCGCAGATCGGGAACAGCATGAGCACACTGACTTCCTTCGCTACATAATCATCTGCCCCATAGTATTTGTCTGTGCCTTCCATAGGGAAAAAGGCTCTGACAGTGACACTCAGTGTATAAATAGCGCACAGGAAGGCCGAAAGCATCAGCGCAGCAGACCCTGTAACCGCCAGGGTGCTGCCCTCCTCCAGTCCTCCCAGGACAAGATGAAGCTTTGAGATAAAACCGCACAGACCCGGGATACCGATCAGCGAGAGCGCACTGATCGTATACATGGCAAAGGTCACCGGCATCTTCCTTCCCACGCCGTTGATGTCATAGACATAGCTGTGCATGGTCTCGTGCATGAAAGCGCCTGCGCACATAAAGAGTGTTATCTTGATAATGCCGTGAAAGACCATATGCAGGAGTCCCGCTTCAAGCCCCTCAGGTGTCATGAGCAGAATTCCGAAGAGCATGTAGGACAGGTTGCTGATCGTGGAAAAGGCGAGACGCCGTTTAAAGTGTCTTTGCTTGACAGCGAGGCAGGCCGCATAGACAAGGGTAAAAATCGCAAACGCCTGGGCAATTTTCAGGCAGAGGGTACCCTTCAGAAAATCCGGTCCGTAAGTATACCAGGCCAGGCGCATGATGGCGAACACGCCGGTGTTGACGACCGCGACGGCATGCAGGAGAGCCGTGACAGGTGTGGGCGCGACAGAAGCCGTGGGCAGCCAGCTGTGCAGCGGGAAAACAGCCGCTTTCACGCCGAAGCCGAAAAAGCCGAACAGGAAGACCAGCTGCATCAATCCGGGATTATAGGGTCCATAGAGATTGCCCCCGTAAAGGAAGTTGCCCGCACCGTTATAAATACTGGTCATGACAACGGCAAAGAAGGCGAGCGAGGCTCCGCCGATCGTATAGGCGGCGTATTTTCTGCCGGCAAATGAGCTCTCGTGGTCCGCATAGTGAGTGACCAGAGGAATTGTGACCAGGGAGAGCAGATCATAGAACATGTACAATGTCGTCATGTTGGCAGAAAAGGCAACACCCAGGGTGACTCCATAGGTCATCACATAGAAAGCAAAGAAGCTGTTTCCCCTCTTTGTGTGGGACATGTATTCAAAGGCATACAGCATGACCAGCGGCCACATGAGGGAGACCATGGTGGCAAAGAGCCTGGCCGGTTCATCAGCCCTCAGATCAATGGAGAATCCTCTGGTAAAGCTGTACAGCGTTGCGCCGACAATGCCCACCTTAAAAAGACAGATCCAGGTCAGGATACTGGTAATGCAGACCACTGCCATCGCATAGGCGTCCCTGATCTTTCTGTTCTTAAAACCCAGCGGAATGATCAGATAGCCGCCTATGATCGGCACCAGAATGGGAATGATCAAAATCAATGAACTCAAAACGCTATCCCTCCTACCACTCGGGCACCAAACAGTCCGGCCAGAAGTGCAACGGTACACAGAGCAATCATAGCCCCGTTTACAAGGATGCCGGGTTCAGCAAACCCTTTTTCACTTTCAAAATCATTCCCGGGGAAGAAAGCATCCACAACGATCGGGAACAGGTATCCTGCGGTAAGAAATGCCGACACCAGAAGTATTGCAGGTCCCAGAACAGCGAAGATTCCGGGCGCCCCCGAAAGTGCCGCCGCCGCAATCTTCCACTTACTGACAAAGCCGCCCATGGGAGGAATACCCACAAGAGACAGGGCCGCGAACATAAAGCACCACATGGTGACAGGCAGTGCCCTGCCGATTCCCTTGAGTTCCTCAACGTGGTGGGCATCCAGCACGATGATAAAGACACCTGCCGCCAGGAAGAGACAGCCCTTGGAACTCATATGGCTGATCACCTGCAGGAGGCCTCCCCTCAGACCATCTTCACTGAGAAGAGAGAGGGAAAAGAGAACATAGGAGATCTGGCTGACCGATGAATAAGCCAGACGCTTTTTGATGACCTTTTCCTTGAAGGCCATTGTAGATCCCATCAGGATGGTCAGGAGCGCCAGACACATCCACACAGTCTGAACCCAGGTGCCTCTGATAAATTCGGCGCCGACACAGAAGTAGACAAGACGGATGATCGCCACGACACCTGCTTTGGTGATGATTCCGGAGAGCAGGGCCGAAGCGGGCGCCGGCGCGATCGGATGCGCGGTAGGAAGCCATCCGTGCATGGGATACATACCTGCTTTGGTGCCGAATCCGATGATGCCGACCAGGATCACGATCAGAGCGAGCTGCTCATGACCGGCAATCTTCGCGCTGTCCAGAAAGCCCCCGTAGCGGAAAGAAACCGTTCCCGCGGCACAGGTATAGACATAAAAGACAGCCAGAAGGCCCATAAGAGCGCCGGCAATGGAATAGAACATGTATTTCAGGCCGGCTGTGACAGACTCTTTGGTCATCTCATGCATGACCATGGGCACTGTGGAAAGAGTGGCCAGTTCGAAGGCAAAATACAGGGTCACCATATCCGCGGACATGCATACTGCCATCATGGCCCCCAGAGCGATGAAAAAGAATGTGAAAAACATGGGGGTCCGCTTCTCATGCTCCATGTAGGTAAAGGAGTAAAAGCAGACGGCAGTGAAAAGGATCAGGACAGCTGCCAGAGCAAATCTCCCCAGGTCATCCAGCTCGAACGAGAGCACAGCCTTCTCCGAAAAATGCAGTATCTCCACCCGCTCTGCCCGGATGATCGCCAGGATTCCCAGGAGATCTGTAAATATCATGATCAGGGCACATACTGTGTGGTGGTGCTTTTTATTCCGCAGCGGAACAATGCCGCTGAGGATACCGGTGATCACCGGATAAAGAAAAGCGAACAGCTGTATCATTTCATTCTCCCTATGTATCTGTTATGCAAACATTTTCAGTCCCTGCGTAATCAGATTGATCGCCACCCAGGAAAAGAGTCCCAGGAAAAGATTGAGTGCGCCCAGGACCACCATCGGAACATTGTAAAAGAGCCGGTGGTGCTGTCTGATATTTGCCTTGCTCACAGTTCCGCGCGGATCCGAGTAGATCCTGATCAGGGTCCTCATAAAATACACAGCATTCAGCAGGGAGTGCCAGCATGACCGCGACCAGCTTGACATGACTTCCGCTCTCAACACCTGCCAAGGCAAACTGAAGTTTCGAGGTAAAGCCTGCAAACAGGGGGATACCGATCATGGACAGGGAGCCGACCAGAAAGGCCAGGCCTGCATCCCGGTTTCTCAGTGCGCTCGCCTCCAGTTTTTTAAATAAGAGACTGTTGTCCGAGACTTCCGCGAGGCGGGGGGTTGTCAGAAAAAGCATGGACTTGGTCACCGCATGCGCCATGATATGGAAAATCGCCGCCGTGTAGCCCGCGATTCCGCCAATGCCCATTCCCATAAAGATGTATCCTACCTGGGCAGCTGAGGAAAATGCCACCATTCTGTTGATATTGTCGGCATGCATTGCCTGCAGGGAGCCGACGATCATTCCAGCGATACCCAGCACCAGAAGGATTTCCCTGATCGGCATC
>CACYTU010000074.1 GCA_902777355.1 uncultured Lachnospiraceae bacterium
ACTCGATATTAATTTGCAGTTAATGTAGCGCCGGATACGTGAACCGTACGTCCGGTGCAATGGGAGGGGCGGAGCCATTCGGCTCCCCTCTACCCTATTCAACGATGCCGTTCACGTCCGCAAACATGTGGCGGAGCTCTTTTTCAACTTCCGGGTCGTTTTGGATAAACAGCTGCAGGATCTCATCCTCAGACAGCCTGTTCAGGTCCATCTGAACCCAGTCATCGGAAAGCATGGTTGCGTGCATGATCCGCTTTGCCAGTTCTCCGGTAAACCCTCTCTTTTCAAGAAATCTGTAGCGTCCCAGTTCCACCAGGACGCCCCCTATATCAAAAATCACTGTCTTTATAGCCATAGTTCCTTTTCCTCGCTGTTAATCCGGGATGCCGGGGATGTGCTTTCTCTTGGGATGAAAATACCTTCTTTTTCATTCTCTTTGAAACGAACAATCTCATTGAAAAGGGGCGTAAAACCCCCGTCAACGAAGCTGTCCGCTGGTACATCCATCTTCTTTCTTTAAAACCTCATTGAAACGGCGCGTAAGACTCCGGCCGGCGAAGTCGTCCGCGGGTACATCACTCGTCCTCCTCATCCCATTTCTTTTTTCGGGGGGCGGTTTTTTTCTTGTCAAAAACAGTTCCCGGAGCAGGGACTGGAATACGTTTCAGTTCGTTGATCCTGCGCTGCTCTTTTTTGGAAAGTTTGCGGAATTCTTTTTCTGCGTCTTTTTTGATTTTGTTCATGGCGCCTTCTCCATTCCGATTATTTTGCGGCCTGCTGTTGTGCTGCCGGTTATTTCAACAGTATAGCATCACTGCGCATGTTCGGCAAAAAGAGAACCTGCATCAAAAAATGCCGCCGGTTGTCTGCACAACCGGCGGCATGACTGCCTTTAGTATTTCCTTGTCTCTTTGACAGGCGGTGAACCGCATCCTGTCTCATCCTGTTCCGGGCGCGGACAAGTCCTGCTCCCTGTCGGGTTCCTTTTCGGAAACACGGTCGGATTCAAGAGATGGCTCCTTCAGGAATCAGAATCCCATCAGGATCATGGCAGAATCCTTTGGGATTATTTTGGAATCCCATTCAGGCGGCTTTAATCATTTACAGTCCTTTTCAGGAATCACTTGCGATTCTTTTGGGAATTATTTGCGGTTCCTTCTGCGGTAAATGATCGTGCCGACGACTCCGAGGGCGGCCACCAGAACCAGTGCGATCCACAGGGCGGCATTGCTGTTGTCGCCTGTAGGCGCGGATTTCCTGTGGTGATGTCATCATGGTCGGAGTGCTTCTTCTTATCGTCAGCCTTTTTCCACTGGGCTTCAAACACGTGGTCTCCGGTCACAGTGTACTCGTCTCCGGGCTGATATTCAGAACCTTTCCAGTAATCGAAGGTGTAGCCATCCCTCTCAGGAGCTTCATGGATGGTGATGACACTGCCTTCGGGATGCTCTTCGACAATGTCCTCTGTGCTGCCGTCATAAGTGCCGCCGTTGAGCTTGTAGCGGATCTCATAAGTGGAAGGCACGGGTCCTACGGGAGCCACAGGGTCAGTCGCTGTGCCGTCCGTGGCTGGAACATCCGGGTGTTCGGGGTCGGTGCTCTTTCCTGACGCTGTCGCCACGTTCTCCACTTCCCCTGCTTCCGCATCGGCTTCGGTGACTGTGTAGCTTGCGGTGAATTCTTTCGACTCGTCGGGTTTCAGGGAATCAACTTTCCACTCATCCCCGGTCAGTTCATCAGTCACAACGATATCTGTAACAGGAATGTTACCGTCATTGGTGACAGTGATCTTGTACTCGATCGTGTCGCCGACTGCGTATCCGTCTTTGGGAGCCTTGCTGGTTGTAACCTTTTCCACAGTCAGATGGGCGTTCGTGGGAGCCTCGGTGACAGTCAGGGTGCCGAGCTTGTCGGTGACTGTATAGTTGGACTCTTTTGCATTGTCCCATTCGATGCTGTAGGTGTTGTCGCTGCTGCCGATCTCTGTCTGGGAGCCGGTGGCCGTGACTGTCACAGACTCGTTTTCGGCAAGTCCCTCTACGGTAATTCCGTCTGTCTTTGTCAGAGGGGTTCCGTCGTAGACCTTGCTGGCACTGCCCGTCGTGATGGTCAGCGCTGCAGGATTCACAGTCAGCTCACCCTTCTCAGTTGTGATAGAGGTGAAGAAGGCGGTGACATCCTTACCTTCCGAATCTTTGATCGCATATCCGTCGGCGATCTCATTGTCCGCAGAGCCCACATCTGTCTGGGATCCGGTTGTCTGAGCATCTATCGTAAATCCATCCGGCAAATCGTCAGATGTTACCGTGCTGTTGGTCAGGGTTTTCCCGTCATAGGTCTTGCTGTCGGAGGCGGCTTTGAGGGTGATCGGGGTATCGTTTTCGGTAACCTTCAGGGTGCCGAGCTCTTCCTCCTTGACCTCGTAATTCGATTCTTTGGCCTTGGACCAGTCGATCTTGTAGGTGTTTTTACTTTCGCCGACATCGGTCTGGCTGCCCGTGGCAGTGATGGTGTCCTCTTCACCGGCCACAAATCCGGTAACCTTTGCTTCTTTGTTTGTCAGAGGTGTGCCGTCATATTTTTTCTCTGCGCTTCCGGTGGAAACACTCAGAGGCGCGGGAGTGACCTTAAGGAGTCCGAGCTGATCCTGGATCTCAAAGTTGTCCAGAACAGACTCATCATACCCTTCCTTTATCTCGAGTTTATATTTATTTTTGCTTTCGCCGACGTCTGTCTGGCTTCCGGTCACAACAACGTCAATAGCGTTGTTAAACGGGGTGATTCCCTTAGGAGCGTCTCCAACTGTAGACACAGAGAGATCGTCTTCATTTGTCAGAGGACTTCCATCATAAACCTTTTCACCATCGCCGGTAATGATTTTGATCCCTAGAGGATTGATAGTAAGCTTTCCGGGGGTTGCGGATCTCAGGACATATAATTCGGTGACATCCGTACCGTGGCTGTTCTTAACAGATAAAGAACTCTCATCGAAAGAACCTTCATAAGTGCCCTTTTTCGTTCCCTTGGCCGGGGTGTAAGTGATTGTGGCAGTATCCCCGTCCTTGAGATCTGTAAATGAATACTCTGTATCACCGGTATGCTCATCGCCATCATAAGTCACTTCCGAATCCGCGCCACTGACAGAAATATATGTTTTTGTGGGATCCAGCACTGTAAGGGTGCCCAGATTCTCTGTAGTTATCTTATAGTTTGAGCTTTTTGCAGTGCCCCATTCGATGCTGTAGGTATTGGGACTGCTGCCGATATCTGTCTGGGAGCCCGTTGCAGTTATATCTGCGGTTTCTCCGGCAACCAGTCCATCAATGGTAGCGTCCGGATTTGTCAGAGGCTCTCCGTCCCAGACCTTTTCGGCGCTGCCGGTTGTGACAGTCAGTCCTCTTGGCGTAATCTTCAATATGTTGCCTTTGGCCTCGAAATGGTTATGCGGCAGTCCGTTATTAAACTGGTATTTGCTGTGATCAATTCCGCTTACGTTAAAATATGTTTTTGCGTGATCCCCGAAATCAAAGCTGTATTCCCCGACATCTTTTCCGGTCACAGAGGGAGATTTCTTCAGGCTCACGGATATACCACTGACTGAAGCCGACTGACCGTCAACTTCATAGCTCACACTGAAATTACCGCCGGAAATTGTTTGATTCTGCCCGTTATATTCTTTTTCTACCGGACTAAACGTAACGATGATCTTGAGGGATGGCTTTTTGGCCTTTGCGTCATTGGCACCAAACAATCCCGGAATTCCGAGGAGATTTTCAATCCCTTCCTTGAGCTTGTCTGCAGCAGTGGGTTCTTCGATTATCTCTCCCGCTTCACTTTCGCCGGCTGCATTGGCCGGATCATTTACGCTTTCCTGGTCCTTGCTGTCCTCCTGAGGCTTGTCCGAAACTTCCGTTTTGTCTGTTCCGGCTTCGTCCTTCTCCGGATTCTGCTGATCTTCTTTCTGGTCCGCGTCATCGGATTTATGCTCTTCGGCATCTTTGTCCTTTTCGGAATGCTTTTCGTCATCCGATTTCTTTTCATCCGAAGAAGAGGATCCATTTTCGCTGCTGTCGTCTTTCTTGTCAGAATCGTCGTTGGATTTGTCGGTTTCCTCCACGGCCTGATCCTGATTTTGATCGCTGTCAGGATTTACATTGCTGTCCCCGGCTTCATTCTGGCCGTCAGCCTGGTCTTTGTCCTCGTCGGATTTATTATCTTCGTCAGGGGTCTGGCTGTCGGTCTTATCATCAGAAGAGGGTTTCTCATTATCGGAAGAGGTATCTTCGGTGTTCTTATCTTCTTCTTTTTCCTCTTTCTTTTCCTCTTCAGCTACGCTGTTTTTCTCTTCTTCTTCCTTTTTCTCTTCTTCTTCCTTCTTTCTTCGCTCTTCTTCCTCCTTTTTCTCCTTGTCGGCATTATCATCCTGCTTTTCGGACTCTGCCGCTTCAGCAGCTATAGAGATGAACTGCATGGAAGAGGAAAAGATTGCCGGCTGAAGCACCAGTGCGCTGATCAGCAGGCATATCAGAAAATTCTTTAAACACCTTTTTTTCTTCATTTCTCCCTCCGCTTTGTTTTTGTGTTTATCTTTTCCCTGAGACTGTCTTGCGTTTTACCGTCCTGACAACAGTTGATTACCGGTTTTGACGGCAATAACTGCCGCTCCTGCACAGTTGACGACCAGCCTGATTAGCCGGGAACTGTGCCTGATGGAGCTCCACGACGCAAACAAAAAGCACTGACCCGGTGCTGCAGGCAATTTAAAGCCGGTGCCTTCCTGTAGAGTGCTTTCTTGCTTGTGGTGGCTATGATCTATGTTCACAGATCTACATAAATATATCTGTGCGATGCTCCGTTCAGGAGGTGAAAGCGCATCGCCCGATCTGTTTATGCTGTATCTGATAAAAATGTTAAAAAGTATTTATCATATTATTATAACGTTTATCTTTCTTTTGTCCCCACCTTAAATGTTCAAAATAACGAACAAACGCACGCGATAAAGCATATAAAAATGTCCTATAGTGACATCTGCGTTTTTGCAGGGGGGCTTATTAAAAATTCAGGGAGAATCCGCCGGTGTGGGTTTCTCCCTGAGGGTATCTGCGCAAAGCTTTTTGAGATTGTAAATCAGTTGGTCTATATCCGGGACTTCAGATATGTGAGGCTGTATGAATATTCGATATCCGGTTCGCATTTTTTTCTATAAGGGATTATAATCTACAATCAAAGAGGCATGGCGATTTGATATGGAGCCTGTGAACTGAGATGGGAACCTCAAATTCCGGCCGGTTCAACTGTATGCATAAATTTTTAGACATTAGAGAAAGAACAGTTAAATGATATTTAAGAAGGTATTTATCAGCTATAAGTCAGAGGAGACCAGGGAAGCACACTGGGTTGCGGGGAAGCTGGAGGAGACAGGGGTCTCATGCTGGATCGCTCCGGATTCCATACCCGGTGGTTCCAGTTACGCAGAGCAGATTCCCAGAGCCATTCGCGAAGCAGATGCGTTCGTGCTGATTTTGTCTTCCCGCGCCCAGAATTCAAAGTGGATTCCCCGGGAACTTGATCAGGCAATTAACGAAGGGAAGACAATCCTTCCTTTTGTGATTGAACACTGCACGCTTAATGACGCATTCAAGTTTTACCTGGCAAATGTACAGTCATATGAGGCGTGGAAGGATAAAAACAAAGCCATGGAAGCCATGATCCGGGAGATGAGCGGCTATACCGGCAAAGATAGAATAAACAGAGAAGCTCTGGATCCTCCCAGGCGGGGAAAGATATGGATAGCTGCCGCTTTTCTACTGGTTCTGGCTCTTGCCGCTGCAGTCTTATTCAGAAACGGGGGCACTTTTGAGAGAGAGAACGACTCTCAGGCAGGAGACTACTCTTTTGAAGATCAGGGCATCTCTTTTGAGGATTCTGCATTGGAGGAAGCGATCCGAAGAGAACTGAAACTGGACGATGATGAAAGTCTTACAAAAGAAAATGCTGCGTTCGTCAAAGAACTGGACCTTTCCTCAGATGGAGAAAGCAATTCCATCATGAGTCTGCAAGGGCTTTCCGCTTTCGAGAATCTCAAGATCCTTAATCTTTCGGGAAACGGAATCACCGATATTTCTGAAATCGGCAGCCTGACAAAACTGACAGACTTAAATCTTGAAAATAATCAGATTTCGGACATAGGACCCCTGAAATCGCTGTCGGCCCTGAAAAGTCTGGATTTGAACGGAAACGGTGACATTTCTGATATCTCCCCTATCACAGGACTCACGAATGTGGCCATGCTTGATCTGCGCTCCAACCATATCAGCCGGCTGAATGGAATCAGCGGCATGGTAGGCCTGAAGGAGCTGTATCTGTCCAGAAATCAGATCAAGGACATCTCTCCCGTTTCCGGTCTGCATAAGCTGACCTATCTGAGCTTTGACTACAATCTGGTGGTCGACATCCAGCCATTGTCAGAATTGAAAAAGCTCAAAACCCTGACTATAAGCGGAAACCGGATTGAAGAGATTGATGTGGTCACAGATCTTCCTTCACTTACTTATCTTGATATAACGGGTAATCATATACATGACAAGTCTGTTCTCGGGAACTTGCCGGACACTGTCAAAGTAATACAGTAATAAAGCGTATATCAGCCCCTGATACAATGATGAAGACGATATCTGCAGAAACACAAAAGCAGCAGCCTGTGCAGGACGCACAGACTGCCGCTTTTTATGACACGGTACGTGCAATGTATTATCCGTCCTGAGGCGGCCACGGTACGTGCAATGTATTATCCGTCCTGAGGCGGCCACGGTACGTGCAACGTATTATCCGCCCTGCGGCGGCCACGGCCCGGTCCTCAGCAGAGGGCGGTGAGGACGCCTTACCCTGTCTATGTATCTTCCGGGACCGCAGGCGGGCGCGGAAGATTTCTGACTGGAATTCAATATCCGAGCAGCGCCCGGAAGACCTCATTCAGTTCAGTGAAGTCATAGGAGCGGTCATCGGGAGCCGCATCTGAAACCTTCTTCTGCCTTTCACATTCACTCCGTATGAAATCGATGATGACCGGAATATGGGGATTCAGATCTTTTTCTTCCGTTGCGGATTTCCTGATCAGCAGGTCTTCGATTCCGGACTGAAGGGTTTTGTCCAGGGCAGGGTCTGTCCCGTCGAACAAGGCCATCAGCTTTGAGAATTCCACGGGAGGAGCACTGTGATAACGCTCGATCCACTTGCAGCAGAGCAGGGGACGGAGAGCGTAGAAATATTTTTTGTAGCGGATCTGATCGCCTGTCAGAAAGCCTTTATATGTGCTCTTGGCAGTTCCGTAGTAGTGGCACAGGGCGGCTTTTTGGGAAAAATAATGCAGGACCGCGGTCTTCAGCCGTGCCCATTCCTCCGAGGTCCTGTAGATGACCGGCGAATTGGCCCACTCCATGATATTGGGGTTTCCTTTTCCATAGGCCAGCATGGCTTTTTTCAGATCCCAGCCATTGATATCCAGCACTTCGTCCAGCTGCCACTCGATGACATCTTTGGCTGGATCGATCCGCAGATATTCCTCCGGGCGGTGCATATAGATAAAACGGACGTCATAATCGCTGTCAGGGGAGGCGAATCCCCATGCCCGGCTGCCGGACTCAACCGCATGCAGGATCTTTACCTGATACTGCTCTTCAATTCTGTCCAGATTCTCCAGGATCTCTTTCTGTATATCTCTCATTGTCATTCCTCCAGTATCAACTGGTTATTCCTCCAGTATCGCCTGCCTGTTGATATGCTCCACCAGCTTTCCTACGGCTTCCATGTCCGGATGGTCCGGGAGGAGGCTTTCCTTTTCTGCCCGTGAAAAGCGGGCCTCATACTCTGCCACGATGTCATAAAATGCGGGGATCAGGACGCTGTCCACCATAAAGTCTCCGTTTCGGATGCTCAGCAGCAGGCGCAGGTCCTCCTCCGGCCGGTGCGTGCGGATCACACCTTCCTCCAGTATGTCCAGTCCCATCATAAACAGCCGGATCAGATGCATGGCATGTTTGTTCAAGTGGTTGTCATCTTTTTTGTGATTTCTTTTGCCGATCTTGTCATACTCGCGCACGACGGAATGGAGCGTGTTCATCAATTCATTATATTTTCGGAGCGGGTAGTGCCTGAAATCCCCATCCAGGAAAATTTCCGTCTCCAGGCCATCCGTGACCGCGTCATCGATGTAAAGCCTGGAAATGCCGCCTTCCTGCTCCCTGTTTTTGCGGTTGAAGTCTTCCAGCGCGTGGGAGACAGAGCGGAAGATATGCTCCTCTCTGGAAGGCTGGGACAGGGAGTCTCTGGCGATCGCGTTCTGAAGGCGCCTGAGCTGGGCGTCCGCGTAATGTCCGAAGGAAGCGGCAGCCCGTTTTGTCAGAAACAGATGCCGGTTGTCCAGCAGTTCCCGCCCGGCCGGGGAGATGATCATGTACTGATTCTCATCCAGGCCAAGGATCTCGATCATATTGGGATTGCAGTTGAGGAAGAGGTTGACAGCTTTCCTGAAAGAAAAGATCACAGTGTCCGTGGACCGGTCTTCAAACTGCTCAAAAGAGGTCAGCCCGATCAGGTCAGACGGCATGTTCATGGTCACCCCGCGAAGGTCAATATCACTTCCCTCCCGGTTTGTCCCGTAACCATGGCTTCCGCTGACACCCAGGAGCATGATCCTGCTTCCCAGACGGGGGTGGTCGCGCAGGAACGCGTATTCAGGCCTGCCCGGCAGGCTCTTTAAATCTATCATCTCAGCCCTCCTTTCTGTATAATCGTCTGTTTAAGCGAAGGCATGTTAAATGCTGATTGCTTTTTTTATCTCGCATAAATAAAGCTATAAAAAGATATATTAAGCATATCTGCTGAGGAAATCCGATTTGCTGCAGCAGATGATTCACGGCGTCAATCTGTATTTACAATAGCGATTAAGCACACCTGTTTTTTTATCTGCCGGAAGATTGGCCTGCAGCAGATACAGGACTCTGACAGATTATCGAAACGGCGTGTAAAACCCCCGGCCGACAAAGGAGTCCGTGGGTACATCACTTGCGATTCTTATTTCCCCATATACACAGGCCGTCCAGTACTTTGACGAGAGAGTGTCCGCGCTCAGTCAGAGAGTACTCCACCTTGGGGGGGATCTGGGGATAGGCGGTGCGGATGATCAATCCGTCAGCCTCCAGTTCTTTCAGGTTCTGGCTGAGGGTTTTGTCAGCAACTTTTTTCAGATATCTCTGCATCTCATTGAAGCGGACCGGCTCATATTCCATCAGACAGTACAGGATCACCGGTTTATATTTTCCGGCAATCAGGGACAGGGTATAGCTGTATCCGGTCTGGTCAAAGTCGGCTTCTTCAATACGTCTCTTTTTCATAATGCTTACCTCAAAGTAAGTACCTTACAAAAATGTTGGTACTGATTTCAGCTGTGGCACTATGATATCATTACAAAAGCCGGGAGGCAATAAAAAGCAGCGGACATATCGGCTCATAAAAAAAGCAGCAGACATGCCTGCCTGTAAAAAAGTGAGAAAAAGCACCGGAATCGAAACAGAAAAATACGACTTGAGAAGGAGACTTGAGATGAAGAAGAATTTGGGCATTGTGCAGGCGGTTTATCCCATGCCTGTCCTGATGGTGGCAGCTTATGACGAAAACGGAAAAGTCAATGTCATGAATGCGGCGTGGGGGATGATCTGCAACACAGACCGCATTGCGCTTTTTATCGATGAAGACCATAAGACAACACAGAACATTCTGAAAACAAAGGCATTCACTGTCAGCCTGGCAGATAAAGAGCATATGGACGTGGCGGATTTCTTCGGAATCGCGACGGGAAATAAGATGAGCGACAAGTTCGAGCGAACCGGGTACACTGCCGTCAAAAGTGAATTTGTAAATGCTCCCGTCATCGATGAATTCCCCGTGGTCATGGAATGTGAACTGGCAGAAGTCGTGGAAAATGAGAGTTTCTACTGCATCGTCGGAAAGATCATGAACACTGCGGCAGAGGAAAAAGTGCTTTCAGAGAACGGCAAAGTCGATCCGGCTAAGCTGCAGGCTCTGATCTTCGATCAGTTCCAGCACGGCTACTATGTGTCCGGAGAACAGGTTGGCAAAGCCTGGAATGCCGGAGCCGGTCTGATGAAGAAGTAAGGTGTGCTGAAAGGAACCGCTGCCCCGCAGGTGTGAACTTCATGCCGCGCATGGGTGCTGGATTTGCGGGCGAGTCCGGAAAAAGGCTTTTATAAGGCTTTTATACAGAAACTTTTAGACAGGATATTTATACAGAGTTCTTAGACAGAATATTCATACAGAGCGGTCTGAAGCCATAGGCTTCGAGGCCGCTTTGTATGCTGTCGGAAAAACCTGTCGGAAAATCCCAGGTTTCTTTCTGCTGTCGAAAAAATTCCCATTGACAGCGGGTAAACATAAACATATAACCTAAAGTATACAGTCAGAATGCCGGGCGCAAGCGGGGATCCGAATCGTGATTTTTGCGCAGCTGCGGCAAATTTACGGAGGTGATGATAAAAAAGATGGACATTGAATATTTACTGTTACTTCAGAATTTTCGGGAGAGCACAAACAACGTATTGACGCCGTTTATGGAAGCGATCTCTCTGTTTGCGGTATCCTTCCTCATAATGATTCCTGTTTTTGTGTACTGGGTGGTCGACAAGCGGAAAGGCCTCTATACACTGGCATCCTATTATCTCTGCTGTGGAGTCAATGCCATGGTCAAGCTCACGGCATGTGTATACCGGCCCTGGATCCGGGATCCCCGTGTCGTTCCTGCCGGAGACGCGATCTCCACGGCGACAGGATATTCCTTCCCCAGCGGCCACACCGTCACAGCCGGGCCCATTTACGGAGGACTGGCTGTGGTTTCATGGTCCTGGAAAAAAATCGTCTCAGTATTCCTTATACTGTGCGTCCTGATTACCGGATTTTCCAGAAACTATCTGGGTGTCCACACGCCTCAGGATGTGTGTGTGGGACTGCTGGAATCAGCTCTTGCCCTCTTTGTGATGATGAAAATTTTTTCATATCTGGATGAACATCCGGAGAAAGAGAATCTTTTCCTGCTGCTGAGTTTCATCGTGGGATGGCTGGGAATCGTGTACATAACCTTTAAGCCCTATCCTATGGAATATGTGAACGGAAAGCTGCTGGTGGATCCGCAGAAGATGATGAATGACGGATACGGAGACACCTGTCTGCTGATCGCCTTCCCCGTCGCGCGGTATATCGAGAAGACATGGGTCAGATTCAGATCTGCAGGCCTGAACAGCATAGGCATCCTGACAGGCGTCGTCGGTCTTATTCCCATGTTTTTTATGATTGTATACATGAGACATGCTCTGGACGGAATGCTGGGCAGCCACTGGGGACATTTTTCTTTCAGCTTTATTATAGTACTTTACTCTGTGGCAGTTTATCCCCTGGTAATCAGGATGATGACGGAGAGACGTGAAAAAACGGCCGGGAATTAGAAAAAACGATGGAGAATCAGAAGAATTGCGGAGAGGCGGGCTGATCTTGCGGTGAATTCAAAGAACTGACTAAGAGACGGGAAAAACGGCGCAGAATCAGATGAGCTTGCGGAGAAATGGAAAGGGGGACAGCGGGATGAAAAATAAACAGTCGGGAAACTTTTACTGGGAATGGACAAGGGAGCCGGCAGGCTGCAGTATTGAGCCGGACCGGGTTGAGATCACGACTGCCCCGCACACAGACTTGTGGCAGCGGACCTATTACCATTTCCGCAATGACAACGCACCGGTCCTGCAGATGGAGACAGAGGACAGGTATTTCTCCTTTGTCGTAAAAACAGACTTTTCCGGAAGTCATTGCCGCTTTGACCAGTGCGGGATCGTCATGTATCTGGATTCGGATAACTGGCTGAAGGCCTCTGTGGAGTTTGAGAACGAGAAGTTCCAGCACCTTGGCTCGGTGGTGACCAACCACGGATATTCTGACTGGGCGACCACGGCGATTCCTGCGGATGTGAAGACCATGTGGTACCGGTTCAGCCGCAGGGAAGACGACTACTGCGTCGAGTGCTCCCGGGATGGGCAGGACTTTTCACAGATGCGTATATGCCATATGCTGGAAGGCGGCGGAAAGATCCGCTTCGGAATTTACGCCTGCAGCCCTGAGGATTCGAGCTTCACTGCTGTGTTCACGGACATGGAGATCACAGGCTGCGCCTGGAAGGCACATGACGGCCAGCAGCCGGATCAGGAGAAGGACCAGGGCCAGGCATAAAGTCCGGGCATAAAGTCTCTCCCACAGTACACAGTACAGACCCACCCAAAACAAGTCAGGTTTCGGGTGGGTCTGTATTGTATCGGCAGGGTTACTTTTCAGACCGGCACGAAACAGCGCACAGCTCTTAATCATATATGTTTGAGAGCGCGAGATCATGGGCTCAAGTGTGTTCTAGACGCTTTTCCAGCAAAACCAGATTGACACCCGGGATACCGTTGAAGACCGTCGGAACGATTGCTGTTTCTGTGTAGCCGAGCCTGCGGTACATGTTCCGCGCCGCAGTATTGCGGGCATTTGTATCTATGCGAAGTATGGGACACCGATGGTCCCGCGCGTATGACTCATAGAATCTGACAAATTCTGTTCCCAGTCCTCTCCCGCTGTCAGAAGGAGAAATGACAAGCGTATGCAGGACACATACCTGATCATCTTCAGCACTGTATTTCCAGGGGGCGGCTGCATAGACATCAACCTGGATCTGATTGATGATTCCGGCGCCCAGAATAACCCCGTTCTCTTCGCAAACGAACAAATCACCTCTTTCAAAGGCCTCCGCGGCTGTGGATCGGGTCGGATATACTCCGCGGATCCAGCCTGTTGAGATGACTCCCTTCTCTTCCTCGTCATGTAAAGCCTCATATATTTTTCCAACGGAATCAATATCTGAGATGACTGCTTTTCTGAACATATTTATGCGCCTCCGAATGATTTGAAACGGTTTCAAAAAAGATGGTACTGTTACGGGACTAAGATTGTCAAATTAATATTGTTTTCAGAATGAAAAAGCTGCCCGCATCCGATGTGATGTGAGCAGCTTTTTTGGTATGCGCGCCATGGGCGCGCTCTAACGGGTGAAAGTCCCGAACACGCCCAGGTAGTGGGAAGTGTATAGCTGAACAGCAAGGGTGTCTAC
>CACYTU010000075.1 GCA_902777355.1 uncultured Lachnospiraceae bacterium
CTAAAATGCCCAGCCGTGAGGGCTGTGCATTTTATCCGTTCTTCCCAATAAGCTTCGATAAGTACAACTGACTGCTCAAAAAATTCACTCCGCCAGGAGGTATAACCTGAAGGCTCCAATTTCCTGCCGGGCTGTGGGACGGATATATTCCAACACTCAAGTATAATTCTGCCAGTAGTTGAAAAAGGCTGATTTAGGCACAGATTATGAAACTGTTAAAAATGCCATCGAGCGTTTTTTAACTCTTCCACGGCATGCCGGAGCACGTAAGTGCGAAGGCATCGTCAACGAGAAATTCGTGAAGACGATGTCTCGTTGACATCAGGGGATGTTTGTGCTCCGGCACAAACATCCGGAGTGAAAAATATTGTATCAACGATATTTTTCACTCTTCCCATTTTATCGACGGGGTTGACAATCAGGGGCGAGGAATGCACCTCTCTGGCGAGTGAATAGGGAGGAATCTTAGATGTACTTGCCGGAAAAAGGGCAGAGAGAGGGTAAAACGCACAGCCCTCACGGCTGGGCGTTTTAGGCGTCCGTGTCTGAGCCTTCCGTGTCTTCAACACGGAAGGCGAGTTAAAGCCGGCCCTCTTGACGCCCTTTCCGGCTTAGTACATCTTGATGACGGACTCCTGAACGAGCAGAGAGGTGCATCCGCAGACCCGTCCCGCCTCGACATCCTCCTCGACAAACCTGTATTCGTATCTGATACACAAAAGAAAGGCACCTGAACAGACGGCATCTGCCGTCTTTTCAAGCGCCTTTGCTTTAAAACCTATGAAACCTGTGAAAATATAAATAATGCTGCTGTCCAGTCTATTGTTACAAAGCCTGGCAAAAACGGATTACAGACCCTTACCCAGGGCTTCTGCCTTGGCGAGAGCGCCCTCGCTCTTGTTGTCCTCGCCGTTTACCGCGAGAATGCCGGCATCCTCTGCGCCGAACATAGCGAGCATGCATTTATACTGGGCTTCGATTCCGGCGGTGACACCCGGGGAAGCGGAACTCAAGATCAAAGCGTACTTTGCGGCTTTTGCGGGCTTCATGCCGGCATAGAAACGGGAGATTGTGCTCTCCATCTGTCCGGTAAAGCCGAAACTATGCGCTCTGTCCGGCAGGCGTCCGGTAAGATTTTTATCTTCTCCGCTCATAAAGATAAGCTTCTGAGACGATTATAAAAAAGGATAATAATTGGTGTCAATGTCGCCCGGTCAGTTAGTAATGGTTAGTTTTTACCGCTTGTACAGACAGCATGATTCCGTTTTTTTCAAGCTCTCTCAGCATCGTCCAAATGCAATTTTCCTTCCTGCAGATCCGCAGTCTCCGACGCTTTCACCGGCGAATGAAATCCAGAAATCTGTCAAACAGGTAGGCGCTGTCTTGGGGGCCCGGCGCGCTTTCGGGATGGTACTGTACTCCGAAAGCTCTGTCCCGGGCGCACTCCACTCCTTCGATCGTTCCGTCCAGAAGATTGATATGAGTGACTGCAAGGGGAGTATCTGCCAGGCTCTCCTCTTCGATGGCATAGGAATGGTTCTGGGAAGTGATCTCGATTTTTCCTGTCAGAAGGTTCTTTACCGGATGATTGCCGCCGCGGTGGCCGAATTTGAGCTTGTAGGTGCGGGCGCCGTAGGCCAGGGACAGGATCTGGTGGCCAAGGCAGATCCCGAAGATCGGGAAGCTTCCGATCAGGGAGCGGACAGCCGCGATGGTCTGAGGTACATCTGTGGGGTCGCCCGGTCCGTTTGACAAAAGGATCCCGTCGGGCTGCAGTGCCCGGATCCTTTCAGCAGGCGTATTCCAAGGCAGTACCGTCACATGGCAGCCCCTGTGGTTGAGGGAGCGGACTATATTGCGCTTCATCCCGCAGTCGACAGCGGCAATGCGAAGGGGTCTCCCCGGGGTGGAGGCCTTAGAATCGAGGGGATTTATGAAAGCCGGAAAAGATTCCGATGTCCAGGGGTCCCTGCAGCTGACCCGGGAGACGGCATTGGTCGGAAGTATTGTATAGTGCAGGAGCGCAAGCCCTTCCGCAAGCGGCATATCCGCATTCGTGATCAGGGCTTTTCTCGTTCCGTAGTCCCGGATGGACCGGGTCAGGGCACGGGTATCCACGCCGCTGATTCCGGGGATTCCATCTTCCTCCATCACCTCCCCCAGTGTCTTCACACTGCGGAAATTGGAGGGCTCATCATTATATTCGCGCACGATCAGGGCTCCGATCGAGGGTGTAATGGATTCATAGTCCTCTGCCGCCATACCGTAATTGCCGATCAGCGGATAAGTCATAACGACCGCCTGGTCCGTGTAGGACAGATCAGACAAAATCTCCTGATAGCCTGCCATGGAAGTGTTGAAAACAATCTCGCATACCCTGTCTTCAGAGGAGCCGAAGGCATATCCGTAAAATTCCCTTCCGTCCTCCAGGATGATCTTTCGCTTTTTCTTTTCTTTCATGATAATCTCCATGCCATGAACTTTGTGCCGGAGAGAGCATGCCGGCACCTCCGTTTTCATCAGATCAAAATCAAATCCAGCCGGCGCCGTAGTTGGACAGGACACTGGCGGAAATCAGATCCCGCTGGCGCCGTAGTTGGACAGGACACTGGCGGAAATCAGATCCCGCTGGCGCCGTAGTTGGACAGGACGCTGGCGGAGGGGTCGTTGACGTCACAGCCCTTCCAGCTTTTGTTGGGCATCCAGAAGTCAGCAACCATCTGTGCCTGGCCGGGGTAGTATTTTTCAAAAATCTCGCGGTAGAGCAGGGATTCTTTGGTAAAGGGCATGGCGTGGGTATATTTTTGACGCCTCGTCTCGTATTCCTCATCGGTGTAGAGTGTTTCGGCGTAGTCAATGAGGTCGCGGCGCATGGAGTGGCCGACCGCATCGGAGAAAGCTGCCTTCTCACGCATGAGGATCTCATAGGGGATGAGCTCGTCCTTGTCAAAAGCATGGCGCAGCAGGTATTTGCCTATGCCGTATCTGTTCAGCTTCTTTTCGGGGTCGATGGACATGCAGTAGGACAGAAAGTCCAGGTCTCCGAAGGGCACGCGGGCCTCCAGTGAATGGACGCTGATACAGCGGTCTGCGCGCAGGACGTCGTACATGTGGATCTCGCGGATCCTCTTCTCCGATTCTTCCTGAAAAGCTGCTGCGTCAGGGGCAAAGTCCGTATATTTATAACCGAAGATCTCATCGGAGATCTCACCGGTCAGGATGACACGGATGTCAGTGTTTTCATGGATCCATTTGCAGACCAGATACATGCCGATCGACGCGCGGACGGTCGTGATGTCCCATGTTCCCAGTGCGTGGATGACCGGCTCCAGGGCGGCGATCACATCGTCCCGCGTCATGATCACTTCGTGGTGGTCACTGCCGATATAGTCCGCCACTTTGCGGGCATATTTGAGGTCAATGGCATCCAGATCCATGCCGATTGAAAAAGTCTGAAGAGGTCTGTCCAGGAGCCTGGCTGCCGCTCCGCAGACCAGGGAAGAATCCAGCCCGCCGGACAGGAGGAATCCCACTGGGGCATCCGCGTCCAGACGCTTTTCAATACCTGCCAGAAGCTTTTCCCGGATCCTGACGGAAATCGTGTCCAAATCGTCTGTGGACACCCGGTCTGCTTTCCAGATCCGGTGGTATTCATGAAGTTCCATGCGCTGGGTAGGGCAGATTTCTGTATGTCTGTGCCGTTTGCTGCCTGAGTGGTCTTTTTTTTCCGCGGCTGCATGAGAGACTTCCCTGCCGGCCGATGCAGGGACTTCCCTCCGCGCCGCTGCATCGATCACGGCATAATGTCCGGGCGGAAAGGGCATGATGTGGGCGCAGACGCCGACCAGGCTTTTGGGTTCTGAGGAAAACACCCAGGCGCCGCTCTCATCCTGGCCGTAATAGAGGGGGCGGATCCCGACCGGATCTCTGGCCGCGATGTATTTCTGTGACTGCTCATCGTAGAGGACAAGCGCGAACTCCGCATCTAACAAGCGGAACATCTCTGTTCCGAATTCCCTGTACATGGGCAGCAGGATCTCACAGTCCGAATCACTTTTAAAAGAATAGCCCCGTTTTTTCAGGGCTTCCCGCATTTTGCGAAAGCCGTAAAGTTCCCCGTTACAGACCACAGCATTGCCGTTGAGAGCAAAGGGCTGCATACCTTCCGGTGTGAGGCCCATGATGGAGAGACGGTTAAATCCCAGATAACCGTTTCCGGTCTTCATGATCCTGCTGTCATCCGGCCCTCTCGAAATAGTCCTGGCAAGCATTTCCGATACGATCTGCGGATCTGCCTGCCCGCTGCAGTAAGCAAGAATGGAACACATAATAACCTCCAATTTTCATATGCAAAAGGCGGCGGATCTGCCGCCCTCTGCCTGCTTCGACAGCCCGAATCCGCCGCAAATCGGAAAAAAGAATCTCACGGGCTTTGGTCCCGGAACAGGGTAGAGGCTGCCGCCTCACCACACTCTGCCCCCGACCGTTCCGTATCCTCTGCAAGGCGGAAAACTGATCTCCCGGGCTCTGTCATAAATGAATGAATAAAAAAAGGCGCCTGAAGAGACGGACTGTGCCGTCGCTTCAAGCGCCTTTGCTTTACGTTTTCTTATTATACCCGCCAAATACAGGATGTCAACCGATTTTTGTATACAATTATACACTTTTCCGGTGTACCGCTTTTTGACGTTTCTTTGCCGGCGTTCCTTTTTACATGCCTTTGCCGACATGCCTTTGCCGACGTTCCTTTTTACATACCTTTGCCGACACACTTTGCCGGCGTTCCTTTTTACATACCTTTGCCGACACACTTTGCCGGCGTTCCTTTTTTGACTTGCCTTCGTCTACGTTCCTTATTTGACGTGACTTTATCGAGGTGTCTTTTTTGGCAAGCCCATACAGTGATCAGATTCTTTTCAGGACTGTATCATGAGCCAGGTTTTCAAAGCCGTCCTGCAGGGGCTCCAGGGAACAGGTCCCGTATTTTCGTCTGAGCGCGGTCTCCAGGAGAATGTCTGCAAAAGCAGGGTTTTTGGGCAGAGCGGGACCATGGCTGTAAGTGCAGAAAGCATTTTGGTAACGCACTCCCTCAGTCTTGTCCTTTCCGTTATTTCCAAAGCCTTTCAATACCTTTCCCAGCGGGCGGACGCCGGTCCCCAGCCAGGTGCGGCCGCTGTGGTTTTCAAAGCCGACGACAGTGCTTTGGCCGGAGTGGTCTCCCAGCCGGAAGGCATAGTTTCCGATCATCCTCTTTTTTCCTCCGACTGTGTAAAAATCGATGGCGCCCAGAAACTGGCATTTTTCGCCGTCTGCCGTCTCATAATAGTGTCCCATCATCTGGTAGCCGCCGCAGATGCATAGAAAGGTACGCCCGTCTTCCAGTGCCGCCCGTATTTCAGGGCCCTTCTTTATGCGCAGGTCCTCCAGCAATATCTCCTGATCAAAGTCCTGTCCTCCGCCTATGAAAAAGAGGTCATATTCTGTCAGGTCTTTATGCTCTCCCAGCTTCACATAGTCCACCCTGCAATCTATGCCGCGCCATTCCAGACGTTTCTGCAGGCAGATGATGTTTCCCCTGTCGCCATAGAGGTTGAGGACATCCGGATAGAGGTGGCAGATCCTGAGTTCCATGATTTCTTCCTTTCATGCTGATCTTCGCTCCCGCATTGCTTTCGTCATGTTTCATCCCTTCCAGAAGGAGGCCTTTCCGGCTGCTTTTCGAAGGGCGTCCCGAAGAGGGAGCATGGTTGTGTAGTTGGGCAATATAAATACCGGTTCCCGGCTGTGATAAATTTCACCGAGCAGCTTTTTTAAATCTTTTTCCGGAATCCTTTGGACACTGCTCTCCGGAATCCCCGCGTATTTCAGCCTGAGCTGCATATCCTCGGCCCGCTTTCCCCAGACAAGAATACGGCGGATATTGCCACAGGCACTGAGTTTTTCGTAATCCACATCCCAGATCCAGGAAATATCGTGCCCGTCGGCGTCCAGGTCATTAAGGCAAAGGACAATGGTGCAGGGATCCTTTAATGCGCAAAGATAGTCCAGCGCCTGGTTACAGCCCGCCGGATTTTTTACGAGAATCATCTGTACGGAAACTCCGCCGACTGTAAAATGTTCCATGCGGCCGAAGCTGCTGTGTACATCTGCCAACCCCCTGAGGATTTCCTGAAGGGGAAGTGCAGCCGCCAGATAGGCAGAAAGGGCAGCAGCAGCATTATAAATGTTATAGACCGCAGGAAGTGCAATTCTGACAGAGATTTCCTGAGAAGCATACTCTGGTGCATCATTTTCAGAAGGGACTGTTTCCTGAGAAGCCTCTGTCTGCGGACCTGATTTCTGCGGACCTGATTTCTGCGGACCTGATTTCTGCGGACAATTTTCCTGAGAAGCATACTCCGGTGCAGCATCTTTTCCCTTCCGGGCATTTCCCTGATGGAAATATCCGTTTTCCGGAATGCGCATATGTACCCTTGAGCCGTCAGCATCGATTCTGTCGATGGATGTCACTGCCACATCCGGCAGCGGGCGGGCATACCCGCAGGAGGGACACAGGAAATCTCCCAAATGGGCATAAGTGTGATATCGGTATGTATACTCAGCTCCGCAGCGGATACAATAGCGGGCATCACTGATTCTCTCAGGAGAATCCTCCCCTCCCGCAAAATCCTTTTTTACGGCAGCCTGCTTTTCCTGCGCTGTACTGTCTCCTGACTGTAATGCTTTTATTGCGGCAGAGGAAGAAGTCAGCTTTTCCCGCACTGCGGACTCTTCCATCCCAAACCAGATTACCGGATTGGGAAGGTCCGCTGCCAGTGAGGCGGTGAGTGAGTCGTCCGCGTTCAGGCACAGTACGGCCTCCGGCGCCAGCCGGATACCCTCCCGGACCGCCTCGAGTGTGTGCATGACTTCTCCGTAGCGGTCAAGCTGATCCCGGAACAGGTTGGTCACCACGATCACACGGGGATGCAGCAACGGAGCCACATGGCGCAGTGCTCCCTCATCACACTCGATGACCGCAAAACGGGCACAGTCCCTGTCTGCCGGATGGACCGGACAGTTTCGGTTTCCTGCCCCCTGTCCCCGCTGTGGCCGGCCATGCTCCACACGGCGTCTGAAACGGGAGCCAATTTCACCTTGTCCACGCCGCGGCCGGCCATGCTCCACACGGCGGCTGAAACGGGAGTCAATTTCACCCTGTCCCCGCCGCGGCCGGCCCCGCAGATCCGCCGCTGCCACAAACTCCGCAGTCACCCCGGACAGGAGGTTTGCTCCGGACCTGTTACAGAGGGGTGATCTTCCGGCTTCTTCCATCGCGTGCGCCAGCATCCCTGCCGTTGTCGTTTTACCATTGGTCCCTGTTACCAGAATAGTCTCCACTCCTTCTGACGCAAGGGCTAAGATATCACCTCTGAGCCACATGGCAAGTCTGCCCGGAAGAGAGGTCCCCCCGCGGTTCAGCCCGCGAAGTATTGTGCGCGCGGCCCTGCAGGCCGTAACTGCCGCAGCTATCTGCAGTGAATCTATTACTGACATTTCTGTAATTGCACCTCCTGAAACTAGTAAGAGACGGTCTCACCGCCCTCTGCCCCCTACTGCCGTCCCGTTTCCGCCGTGTCCTGCATGCGGCGGGAAAAAGGCATCGCCCGGACTGTGTCAACAGGGTAAAGGCGGCCGCACCGCCCTCTTTCGGCAGCCTGGCTGCCCTCTGTCCTCCGCCCGGCCCGTGACCGCCGCAAGGCGGAAAAAACAGTACACGGGCCGGGTCATAAAAAAAGCGGCAAAGGCAGTGAGAATTCCTCTCACGGCGCCTTTGCCGCATCAACTCAATTATCGACTCAATCATCTCTATTCAATAATATATTAATTATCTATTCAATAATATATTCAATTATCGGCTCAATAATATATTCAATTATCGACTCAATAATATATTCAATTATCGACTCAATTATTGTTTATTGTAATAATCATCTTCCGATTTGTAAAGATAAAGTTGGAGGGGCCATGTTCCGTACCAGTCGTATCCGGTTCGCCGTTCTTTGCTGATTTCGGAAACATCATCATAAATTTTCCCGTCACGGTCTGAAAATAATGGTGTCAGCCCGTCAAGCCTGTAAAGCCGTGCCCATAACAGATCATCCGGATCACCTTTCACGACCTTCCGGTCGCCGCCGACCCATTCAAACCGGCAGCCTTCTATTTTCACCTTGTCAAACCATTCTTCTGCCGCCCGGATGCTGTTTTCCACTTCAGGGGACGGATCCCGGATGCTTTTCAAAAGCAGAACGATCCCGACGCTTTCCTTTGTACAGATAGAAGGCGGTTCGAAGGTTCTGCCTCCTGTTGGTTCCAGCGTCACTTCATTATACTGCTGGCACCATGCCGTCAGCTTTTCATCCACCTTGATCTGACATCGAAGTATGCATTTCAGGCCTCTGTCGAAGGCTTCCGCAGACTGTCTGGCAAGATCGTCATCCACCCAGGAAAACCCGTCTTTTTCAGACCTTTCTGATACAAGTTTCAATGTTTCCATGACCCCTGTCATTGCATTATCATTAAATGTGATATGCGCATGATAGTCAGTCGTTCCGACGATCTGGGGCCACCCGCCGTTCTCATACTGCATGCCCAGAAGAAATGCAATTCCCCGCCTGCACGATTCCCTGAAAACAGTGTTTCCTGTCGCGCAATAGCACTTAGCCAGGAATCTGATCTGCCCCCATGTAGCATAATTATCGATCGTAGAATTATCCCAAGGTCCCGGCACAGTGTTGTGAATATCTTTTGTCCAGCCGCCATCCGGTTTCTGACATTCAGTTATTTCATCTGCTATTTTTACGCATTCCGGTGACTCCCACCACGGTTCTCCTTTGATCGAGTATACATCCCACTGAAAATCATTGCTTTTCCGGCGGCCGGAAAAGTTCCTCTCATAAACGAATATTGCGGCAATTGCAAATATGACCGAAACAATAATGATAATTGTCTTTTTCACACAGAAAAGATTTTCCTTTTCTTTCAGCTGATTTTTCATATTTTCAGTGCCTGTTCAGTGCCCCTTCTTCTGACCGGATTTCATGACTTCAGAACCGTAATGATATTTAAGGCTCACCCGCGAGTCCCGCGCGCGTATCTCTCGACTGAGATCAAGGGTATTGCGCAAAAAAGATTGATTCAAATCAGACCTTTCGTTTTTTGATTTCCTGATCGCAAAGCTTTTCCCACTGTCCGATAACATTTTCAAGGCGGAATTTTTCGGCGGTCTTTTTGGCGTTTTCGCGGCAGATCTTCGCAAGATCAGGCTCATCTGTCATTCTGTTCATTGCATGAAACAGTCCGTCAACATCTCCTGTTCCCACCAGCAATCCGTTCCACCCGTCCCGTATCACCTCCTTGGAACCGGTACAATTCGTGGAGATACAGGGCAATCCCATCATCATCGCTTCAAGCAATGCGTTCGGCATGCCCTCCACATTACTGGACAGGACAAAACATGCGGCGTCCGCGATCTGTTCATGAATATTATCGACGTTTCCATGGAAAAATACCTTATCCTGAATACCAAGGTCTGTGACAATTTTCAGGAGCTTTTCTTTCAACCTGCCTTCTCCGTAGAAAGATAATGTGAATCCCGGATGCAGGGGGAGGAACCTCGCGAATGCTCTGATCAGCATCTCCTGATTTTTATTGACCTCAAGCCTTGCAACATTGACAATTCTCTTCGCCGGATCCGCCAATGCCATAGCCTGCACAGATACCGGATTAGGCAGTATAGTGCTGTGTGCCTGTATCTCCGGGTCATATAATGACTGAACCTCACGTGTCTGGAAAATGACATGATCCGCCTTGGCATAGATCTTCTTTGTCTTTTCGAACTCTTCAGGATACGCAATAGCCGGATTATTTCTTTCTGAGACGATCACCCTTTCACCTTGTGCCGACTTCAGATTGATTTGATTCATGTTAATAAGCAAAGAAATCGATACATCAATGTTCATTTGCCTTTTGAGGGATTTTACAAGATGGATCCGTAACAGTTCGGAAGGGTCAAAATAAAGATGTGGCAAGTGCCTCAACATCACTTTTTCAGAGACAGGATAACAATTGCGCGCATCACTCCCAAATATCAAAACAACATTATATTTTTCTGAAAGACCATTTGCCACCTGACAGGCAACACGCTGAGCCCCTCCTTTTGAAGAAGATGACACCATAATGAGAATATTATTTTTATTCACATCCCAGGTTGAAGGCAGAGGCTGCTTTCTTTGATCCATTTCCTTTTTCAGGCATTGGATATCACGTACAAGCTTTCTGACAGCCCTTACGGGGTTTTTGTTAAATTTCATGTTTCCGCCTTATATATTTATCAATGTTCGCCGTTCTGTGATTTGGCAGGATATTTTTTCACTCTTTCCGACCATGCCGCCCGCAAGAGCGGCACCTGAGGAGAAATACGCGAAGGCGTTTTCTCCGATGGGATCACAGGATGTTTGGGCCGTCTCGCGGCACAAACATCCGGAGTGAAAAATATCGTATCGACGATATTTTTCACTCTTCAAAACAATGCCGGAGCGCGCAGGTACGCAGGCATCGTCATTTTTTGTTGTGCCGTTGTTTTTTCGTTCAGATACAATCCGAATCACATAATAGCATACACTACAATCACTGTCAGTATAAATATGCCCGTTTTAAAAAAGTAAACAAATCTATTTTTTATTGAAAACAGCGGCCTTTGGAGGCCGCTGCTTACCTAAGGGGAAACCGCAATGGGCATTTTCACAGCGGTTCAATAAAGCTTATTTTCCGGATACTTTTCGATGATTCATATCTGATACTTTTCTCTGTATATACAGTTATTGAACCTTCGACCATTTTTTTATACTTACTCACCTGCTTAAAACTGCTATAACCCGATCTCTTTTGTGTTGAAATAAAATGGTACTTTTCACGCTCTGACGGCAGGAACTTATAATGCCGCAAAATCCCCCGGATCTTTTTTTCTTCTTCATTATGTATTCCGGATATACTATGACCCGGAAGTGGAATACAGCCTCTTCCGGGATGGAAGATGACATATTTGTCCATTCTCAGATTGGCGCCTGCAGTCCTCCTGCGCATACCTCCGAAAACATCACCTGTCTCACTGTTCCAGGAGTAGCTGGCATCACCATCAAAGAATATATAGTCATCCATGAAATCTTCATCGTCATGTTTACCGTCCATAAGTGAATATGAAGGGTACATATCCGCCATAACGACCCTGTAAGTTCCCATATCGCGGCTTTCCATTTTGGCGATCAGTTCCGGGATTGATGACCCTTCCATGTTCTCCCATGTCAGAAACTCATCCGCATCAAGCCGCAAATACCATTTGTCAATCCCTGCATACTTTATAGCCTGCAATTGCCAGCCCGACCTTCTGTCGTATTCATAGGGATATGGCGCAATAAGCAGCGTCACATCCTCCTGTTCACGCAGATATTCCAGAGTTCCGTCAGTAGAACCGTTATCAACAAAAATAAAGTGCCTGACGCCCAGCTCTCTATAATATGGAATGAATTTTTTCATGTAAACCAGACTGTTTTTCAACACGCAGATTATGGCAGGACTTGCCTTGGTGTTTTCTGTCCTTGCTCTTTTCTGCAGGATAATCTGATCGCCCAGAAAGCTCCTGAACACTTTGTATGTGTGAATTGACGGGCTTTCCTCCGCCGCCCTATAGAGGAGTTTTTTCCATTCACGATCAATTTTCCCCTGTCTGTATCCACGGTCAGAAATTGCCTTCATGGCAAGGACACACACATGCTGATACATGCTGTACAATAAACTATTCATGCCTGTGATTATGATCTCCTGTTTACAAACATATACGATTAAACGTTACAGTTCAGGCCATGCTGAAAACAATACGCCTTTTGTGCATCACAGTTTCGGCGGGACGCTCCCGCTCCGTGAAAAACGCAGCGGATACTAAGCAAAAGGCGCTCCAAGAATCAGGTGGGCCTGAACTGTAACGATTAAACTGCGCACTCCCCGGGAGGAAGGATCTCATAATGTCCTTTTACATAAACAGCTAAAAGAAGCGGCTTCATTAAATAAACAAAGCTGCCGGCAAGTTTTACGATTATGATATTACCGCCCAGGTCTGTGAGCGCGACAGAAAGAACGGATCATCAGCTGTGGAACGATCAGCCCGCAGCCAATGGAAACGATCTGCAGGATCATTGAAGAAGTAATATTCCACTTTGCCTTTTGTGTCCTTGATGTCATTTTTCATTCCTCAGGCTGATTGACCAGAGTGGATTTTTCTGCGCTTCTTTTTTAATCCCAGCATCACTTTTAAATAATTTTTCATTTTGTGGATGTGATAAAGCAGAAAGTACTGTTTTTTTTCCAGCATCATATAATCCAGACGGTGCTTTATATTTCTGAGCGATGAAGGGCTGACTCTTTTTCTTGCCTCCTGATATAGAGGAAAAGCAATGAAATGGCTGCAGCTTTCCCTGAAGCTGTGAAAACCATCGATAATATAGACGAAGTCATCCATGAATCCCATCAGCCCGTCTATATATCTGGTAAAAAAGCATTGCATAGTCTCATCGGAAACACTCATTTGGATCAGACTTTTCTTTACAACTGTTCTGACTTCTTCATAGTCATCAAAGTAACGCAGTCTGAAATTTCGCCCTCTCCCCAGGATACTCATCCTGTAATTTACAAATACATCGTCCAGATATAAAATCGTCGCGGCATTGCGTATCAGGGGGACAGACTGCAGGAAATCCTCCCCCTTTTTATCCCTAAAAGCGGAGTAGTCCGTCTCAACATCAATAATCGCTCTCCTGACACACTTGGTCCACATCATATTCAGTCTTGACGATGAGACGAGCTCTCTCAGGAAGAGTTCCTTATTATCAGCTGTGAATAAGGTTCTGTCGGGAAATATTCCCCGGTCCTCAGATATACGTTTTCCCTTATCAGATACGATCCTGTACCTGTAGCAGATCATGTCGGCATGGCTTTTGCATATCTCGGCATGTAATGCGGACATAACACCCGGTTCCCAGAAGTCATCGGAATCGAGGAAGAGAATGTATTCCCCTGAGGCCCTCTTAATGGAATACCGCCTTGTCTGCAGAAGTCCCTGATTCTTTTTCTCAAAATATTTTATGCGTGGGTCCCGCTGTGCATATTCCCTGCATATGGAGGCACTGGAATCTTTTGAACCGTCGTCGACCAGGATGACTTCATAATCCCCGAAATCCTGAGTTAATACAGATTCCAGGCATTGTTCCAAATACTGTTCCACGTTATAGACCGGAATTAAAATACTAAATAGCATTATGTTTCGCTGTGACCCTCTTAAAAAGCCTCAAAAAATGCTCTGTTACGCGTTTATTGTCATATAGTGCCAGATCCGCACCTTCAGGAATGAGAGCCTGCGGATCCTGAGACAGCAGGTTTTTAAGCTTTTCTGCCAGTTTCTCCTCATCATCCGGCCGGAAGAAAGGGCTGTCAGACCCGTTTTTAAAAAACTGCCTGTGACCTTCTATATCGGACATCAGCGGGTAACATCCGGCTGCCACTGCCTCCAGCACAGACATGGGACAGTTCTCAAAGCGGCTGGCTGTGATATAGACTGCCGCCTTCTTCAGGTATCTGATCTGTTCCGGTGTGCCATTGTCGACCCAGCCCCTGAAGCTTACCCTCATACTGATTCCAAGATCCAGGACAAGCTGTTCCAGTTCTTTCCTGAAAGGCCCGTCTCCAAGAATATCGGCCTGCCAGCCATACCACTGATCGTCCGGTATCCGGGCAATCGCCTTCAGTATGGTCTGTACGTTTTTAAACTCCTGCAGCCGGCCCATGACCAGGATCCGCTTTTCTTTACTCTCCCCTGCAGGGTCGTAGAGCTTTATATCCAGGCCGTTCGGAATCAGGACGTAGCGCCTGCTGTGCCAGACACGATCCATGAGCCTGATCAGATGTTCCGACGGCGCTGTCACCGCAAAAGCCCCCCTGACGATCCTCCTCCAGGCGGGGCGCAGGATCCGGTGCATCATTCTCAACGAAGTTTTTCTGTTGTGTCCCTCCACATCACTGCCATGGGCGGTGATGACATAGGGAATTCCGTAGGTCTTTTTTATCCACAAGGCAATCAGTCCGGTAGGGACGACAAAATGTACATGGCAGATATCACAGCGGTGTGTCTTCAGATATGTCCCAAGGAATCTCTCCGCATTATGGATGTAGGTCAGCTGTTCAAGAGGTGAACAGGAGTGTTCATGCCGCCGCAGGCATTCCAGTCTGTAGATCTCCGCCCCGTTTTGCACTTCATACTCCGGCAGCCCCTTAAAGCCCATGGTCACTACAGTCACCTGATGTCCCTGTTTTGCCATTTCTGAAACAAGGTCACGGCAGACCGGAGCTGCCCCGGCTCCCAGGGGAGGATATTCATAGTTCAGTACCAGAATCTTCATTCCTGTACCACCTCGCCATTACGATCAAATAATAAATCAAAACACCAGGCACTGCTGAAGTCCTGTTCAGATCCTGTTCCCGTTACAATCAAAAAATAAACGTCGCTGAAAACCTGTTCAGATCCTGTTCACATTACAATCGAACAACCTGGCAACGCTGAAAACCTGTTCAGATCCTGTTCAGGTGCAGTCGCGGTTATTCCTCAAAAACTTTAATCCATTCCCTGCAGACCGGCTCCATATCCAGCTGCTCTGCCCTTTCCAGCGCCGCGGCCCGATAAGAGGCATTCAGTTCCTGATCTGTAAGGATCCGGCGGATCGCTTCAGCCATCAGCTCTTCCTCTTCCGTGAGAGGCTCAGAAGCCCCGCGGAATGTCCCGTCGCAGACAGGTATCAGCACGCCATACTGCGCTTCATCGATTCTGTCATGGTTCTTGGCATGATAATCCGTATTGGGAGCCAGTATCTCACGGGCTCCTGTCTCATGGTCAGTAGAGATGACCGCCGCGCCGCATGCGAGAGCTTCAGCAATGGCGTTGCTGAATCCCTCATAAAGAGATGGAAATACTACGGCATCCGCCGCAGCCATATATTGATGAGGGTTCTGCACGAATCCCTGTAATAATACTGTGCTCTCCATTTCCGCCTGCGAAATGAGTTTCTGCAGCCTTTCTCTCAGTTCCCCCTCCCCCAAAATTATCAATTTGACAGGAAGGCCATTATCCCTGAGTCTTTTAACTGCCCTAATCAGATGCCACTGTCCTTTTTGCCTTGTCAGTCTTCCGACAGAAACGATCAGCATCTCATCTTCCCCGCAGACTGCATCGGGGAGAGGGATTGAAGCATTCTGTTTTATTTCGTCAAGCTCAAGCCCATTATAGATCACTGCGCTTTTTTCACGTGCCAGACCGCAGCAGCTTATCAGCTCTTCCGCGATCTCTTTCGAACACGAGATTGTTTTATCTCCTCTCTTAAAACAGAATGGAAAAACATAGTTCACAACAAACCAATGCTTGCGGCTGCTGCTTCTGCTGTTTTTCACCGAGTTATGTGCCGACAGAAGCGTTTTGGTCCCGGCTGTTCTGCTCAGCACATTTGCCAGGTTTGTCATCTCCGAAAAAGAAAGAACTGCTTTGTAATGCCGTTTCTCTTTCAGTTTCTTCAGCACCCGTGTACGCCTGACCAGAGCCCTGATCTGGTAGGTATAATCCATGCGGTTTTTGTCCTCCGGCAGATGTAGGGAGAAGATACGGCCCCGGTGGGGATACTGCAAATGGGCATTATCATTTACTATAATATCTATCTGATATCTGTCGCAGAGCAGCCGGCTGAGTTTGGCTGCTGTTCTCTCGGCCCCTCCGCCCGAAAGCGTATTCACTACAAAGGCAATTCTGTCTTTCATGAATCTCTCCTGATTTAATAAAATGAGTCACAAGAACCTTCCCCGTGACTCATTTCTTTACCCTGTAAGCCGTCGAAAAGTGCGCAGCTCATGGATAAGGTCAAATTCGCTCAGATACTGCTTACCCCACGCACATTCAATGATCGCCAAATCCGTATCCGTCAAATGATCCGGCACAACAAAATGTCTTTCCCCCAGCACACCCGGTACAGTAATCAGAAAGGGGTGTCCCTCGTGGCAGAGTTCTCTCATATCCTCCCACGTGAAGGGAATCGCATCCACATATTCCAGAGGATACACCTCCTGAATTCTATACAAGTGAAGATCCCCCATGGAATCAAGCAATCCTTTCCGGATCAGCTTCTGATTCAGAATCCAGGGATTAAAGCGGGCCGGATCTGTTTCCTTTTCGATGTCGTAATGCCTCAGCATGATGGCAAGGGAGGTGACCAGACATCCGCACTCATGAAAAAAATGATACGATGAGTCGGGAAACAGGGCTGCCGGCCAGGCCTCTTCCTTATTAAAAGCGGGGTCATCCTGATTCCAGGTTCTGTATATCTGACTGTTTTCCATTTCTTGTTTCCTCTCCAAGAGAGCCGGATCAGTTCTGACTGCTCCTTTTTTGGCGGATCCGGGAATGTGTCAGCTCTATTGTTCAATCATAATACATGGAACAAAAAAAAGCAAAAAAGACGGTTCCCGCCGCTTCAGTTAAGAAGGCATAAGGTTACAGTACAGACCCCCTCGAATTCGAGGCGTTTTTGCGCGATTTTCAGCGCAAAAACCCGAGTGGAACGGCGTTCGCCCCATTCGCGAAGCGAATTCATTCACGCCCTCGATAGGGCGTGAACAGTAACGGCATAAGTTACTTAAGGCACTGTATATTAAGGCATAGTATTCTGAAAACAGAATCGTATATGCCGGTCCCGATGACAGCAGAACTCACACAATATCAAAAACTAATTTTACCAGCAGCAATGCCACTACGCAGACCATGATGGGCCGGATGATTTCGGCACCTTTTTTTATAGCGAGAGCTGCTCCCAGATACGATCCGGCAATATTGAAGATTGTCGCAGCTGCGGCAAGACTCCAGATCACTGCGCCTGACCAGGCATACGTGGACACCGAAATAATGGAGGATATCGCTATGACAAATCTGGTATTGCCTGTAGCCTTGACCAGATTCAGTTTCAGGAAGACTGCATAGGCAAGCATAAAAAACAATCCGGCTCCGGGACCGTAAAAGCCCTGATATCCACCGAGCAGGAGACCTATGACTGCTGACCATAAAAAGATGGAGACCCGGGACTTCTCGTCGATATGATCAGTATCGCCCAGGTTCTTGTTTGCGAAGATAAAAGCCGCGATAACCGGAACCGTGACCAGCATAAAAATCCTCAGGTAACGAACCGGAAGAATCAGATTCAGTCTTGCGCCGAGATAGGCGCCGGTCACTGCAAAGGGGAGCGTGATCAGCGCTGATTTCAGGTGGATGTTGCCGCTTCTCATATATTTATATGCCGCAACCCCCGTGCCGATCCAGGCAGAACACTGATTTGTGCCGGTGATAAAGCGCACGGGGATTCCGACCGCAAGCATAGTCGGTATTGTAATCAGACCTCCGCCGCCCGTAATGGAATCAACTATTCCCGCAAAGAAAAAAGCCAGACAGCACAAGAGCGTCCGCACACTAATCAAGTCTGTATTCATTGTCATCCCTCTGTACCAATGGTAATATGAATCGACCGATGCGAAAGATACCCTGCATTATTCAGGTACCAGGTACAGCCTAAAGAGCGCGAAAAAAAACAAAGCCTGGCATTGTCGCGAAAACGCCTGGCATTTCAGGCCGGTCTGCAGGTATCATTACCCAACATATTACAGGAAACCAGAGGTATGTCAAATTGATCACACAGATATCGGATGATTTTGATCTGGAAAAAACAGCGGAGAGCGGGCAGTGTTTCCGCTGGGAAAAGGCAAAGACCGCCATAAGTGCCGCTCACCAGCCTGCAGCCGGTGCCGGGCCGGCAGCGGCAGGGCATAAAGGAAAAGCAGACGGTGCCGGGCCGGCAGCGGCAGGGCATAAAGGAAAAGCAGACGGTGCCGGCAGTCCTTACACCTACCGTATCATAGCCGGAAACGCCTGCCTGTATATCACTGCGCTGGATACCGGTAAGGGGCTCTATGATCTTGACTGTACGGAAGACCAGTACAGCGCTTTCTGGCACGGGTACTTTGACCTTGACGAAAACTACCGCCGCATCCGTGAGCGGATTGACCCCGTTAAAGATCCTTTCCTCCGGGAAGCAGCCGACCAGGAAAAAGGGATCCGCATCCTGCGTCAGGATCCCTGGGAGATGCTGATCACCTTCATCATCTCCCAGAACAAGAATATCCCCGGGATCCGCCGCTGCGTGGAGTCTCTGGCGCAGACCTGCGGAGACAGGAAAACCGATTCCCGCGGGATCCCTTATTACTCCTTTCCCACCCCTCAGCAAGTGGCTTCTCTCTCAGAGGAGGCTCTGGCAGAGTGCAGGCTGGGATACCGCTGCAAATATGTGAAGGCAGCCGCAGATGCTGTCCTGACAGAAAAAATCAATCTGGAGGCGCTGCAGGCAGAAGACGAGAAGACCGCCATCGCATCGCTCACCGGGCTCTACGGTGTCGGAGTAAAGGTCGCCAACTGCGTTTCTCTGTTCGGTCTGCATCATGTGGATGCCTTCCCGATCGACGTTTGGGTCAAGCGGATCCTGGCGGAGCAGTATCCGGACGGATATCCCTTCGAACAGTACTCTCCTTTTAAACCAAGCCTGTTAAATTACCGGGACCAAACCTGTCAAAAAGACAGAGGCCGGAAATGAAGGGGAATGATAAATGAGAGAAAAATGTAACCGCAGCCCGTCTGTTCAGCCGATGGGGCAGGTTACCTTTCGAAAACTGAACAGGGGCAGTGAGTAAGTTCATCAGACTTACTCACTGCCCCTTCTATTTGCCGGAGTTTACCCGACGTTTCAATAATCATGATGTCGGGGTCAAAAGGTGGTTAAAGATAATCCGTCTCGTCAATATGCACAAACACCTTGGACACGCTCTCGCTCAATCCTCGCTGGCAGCGGTCCTTCGGAGCTGCGCAATGGTCCTGCGGTTGTATGTGCATATTGACGAGACTCAGAGCCTTTTCCTGGCTTTTGACCTTTACATCATAATCATTTCAGTATAATAACTACTCTCACAGCCTCTCCCGGATCCTGTCGATCGCCCGGATGGTATTCTCCTTTGTGCCGAAAGCGGTCAGGCGGAAATAGTGCTCTCCTGCCGGCCCGAAGCCGGAGCCTGGAGTTCCCACAACGTTTGCCTTTGTCAGCAGAAGGTCAAAGAACTCCCAGCTGGTCATGCTGCCCGGTGTCCGCAGCCAGATATAGGGCGCGTTGACTCCGCCGGAGACCTCGTAGCCGGCATCCCGCAGTCCTTCATAGATGATCCTGGCATTATTCATATAATAGGCGATCTGGTCCCGAATCTGGCTTCTCCCCGCTTCTGTGTAGACCGCCTCTCCCGCTCTCTGGACGATGTAGGGCGCCCCGTTGTACTTGGTCCCATGGCGCCTTGCCCAGAGCGGCCACAGCAGGACTCCGTCCGCCTCCAGATCCTCAGGGATGACAGTGAAGCCCAGGCGCAGGCCTGTGAATCCGGCTGTCTTGGAGAAGGAGCGGAATTCTATGGCACAGCTTCTGGCACCATCGCACTCGTAGATACTGTGGGGGACATCCTCTTCCGAAATATAGGCCTCATAGGCGGCATCATAGAGGATGATGGAACCGTGCCTGTTGGCATAATCCACCCACTCCTGCAGCCTGTCCTTTTTCATGACAGCCCCTGTAGGATTATTGGGAAAACACAAATAAATCAGATCCGGAGCCTTCCCCTCCGGCAGTTCCGGCGCAAAGCCGTTCTGCGCTGTGCAGGGCATATAGACCACATCCCGGTAGGCGCCCGCCTCCGGATCGTACAGACCGGTCCTTCCTGCCATTACGTTGGAATCCACATAAACGGGATAGACAGGATCGCACACCGCGATCGTGTTGTCGATGCTGAAGATTTCCTGGATATTGCTGCAGTCGCACTTGGCGCCGTCGGAGATAAAAATCTCCTCCGGAGAGATCCTGCATCCTTTGCTCTGATAATCGTAATGGGCAATTTTTTCCCGCAGAAATGCATATCCCAGATCCGGCGCATATCCCCTGAAGGTCTCCGCTGCTCCCATCTCATCCACTGCTTTATGGAGCGCCCCGATGACCTCCGGAGCAAGGGGCTGCGTCACATCTCCGATCCCGAGACGGATCACATCTGCTTCCGGATGTGCCTCCTGGTACTCCCGGACCTTCTGTCCGATCGTTGAAAAAAGATAATTTCCGGGTAAGCGCAGATAATTGCCATTTGCTTTTGCCATTTGTATTTCCTCCTGAATGAAAATCTTCCGGACCTCTCATCTCTCCGGAAAACAGTTCTACCGAAAAAAGGCGCACGAGGATAAAGCCCCGAGCGCCTTTGCCCTGCTGCCGTTATAGATTTGCCATGTTGCCGCTATAAATATGCCCTGCTGCCGCTATGAATAAAAAAATAATTCAAACGCTTTAAGTTTTCTTAACGACGATCTCGTTAAAAGAAACGTCGCCGTTAAAAGAAGCATCGCCCTTGAAGCTTCTTGTCTATAGTATTTCCGACAGGCGGAAAAGTCAAGTTTCAGAAAGTCCTGAGTTTACTTTCTAAAATTCCCAAGGTTACAGTTCAGACCCTGCTGAAAACAATGCGCCTTTTGTACATTGCTGTTTCGTCGGGACGCTCCCGCTCCGTGAAAAACGCAGCGGATACTAAGCTTTTTGCTGCGCCATGGCTTGCAAAAAGCAAGTACCGGCGTTTTTCAAGGCCCTCCTTTACAGCGATGTACATAAGGCGTCCCCAAAATCAGGCAGGTCTGTACTGTAACCTCCCAAGGATTCTGTCTTAAGCCTTGAGTATTCTGTCTCAAACCCTGAGTATTCCGTCTCAAGCCCTGATGTTTCAGTAAGGTACTCATTATAGCTGCTTTTCAATCCGCATCCTGTTCCTCATCCGGATTCTCTCCGAACCCGTAGTAGAGAAACTCATTATATTTACTGTTGTAGTATTCGGCAGATTTCTTGCGGATCCAGCGCTCGCGGTCCTCCATGATTGCCAGCATCTCGTCCGCAATCTCTTCAGCACTGCGCGGCTTTGCGCTCCTGAGATAGCCAATCATCCTGCTCATCATTTTTTCTGTCCGCAGGTTATCGGCCACGGCCATCCCGAATGCCTCCGGATAACCCATTTCTGCAATTGCCCGCACCAGACTGCTGCGGATCCGGGTTCTCTCATCCATATATTTCATTCCCTCACTGATTATGTGTGGGCGCTCGCAAATGTCCGCAAGACCGGATATGCGAGCATATCCGTCTTTGCGGCCGCTTGCTCGCTGTTTATTACATACTTGTGGCCACGGG
>CACYTU010000076.1 GCA_902777355.1 uncultured Lachnospiraceae bacterium
AGTGAATTTTTTGAGCAGTCAGTTGTACTTATCGAAGCTTATTGGGAAGAACGGATAAAATGCACAGCCCTCACGGCTGGGCATTTTAGGACCACCTGTTTGAGTCTCCCGTGTTTTCAACACGGGAGACGAGTTTGGTCCGATCCGTTCTGAGCATAAGCGAGATGTAGTACAACTCTGCGAAAAAAGCTGAACGACGCAGGAGGTATACCTTGAAGGCGACTTCCTAAAGGCGCGACAAACCCATAAGGAGATTCACCATGCCCAGAAGAAACGACATCCATAAAATCCTCGTCATCGGCTCCGGTCCCATCGTGATCGGGCAGGCGGCAGAATTTGACTACGCGGGGACACAGGCCTGCCTTGCCCTGAAAGAAGAGGGCTATGAGGTGGTTCTGTGCAACTCCAATCCCGCCACGATCATGACGGATACATCGATCGCGGACAAGGTCTATATGGAGCCCCTGACACTGGAATATATAGCCAAAATCATCCGCTATGAGCGGCCTGATGCCATCCTTCCCGGAATCGGCGGCCAGACCGGACTGAATCTGGCCATGCAGCTTCAAAAGAAGGGGGTCCTGGCAGAATGCCGTACGGAACTTCTGGGTACAAAGAGTGATTCCATCGAGAAAGCGGAGGACCGCCTCATGTTTAAGGAACTCTGCGAATCCCTGGGAGAGCCTGTTCTGCCATCGGAAATTGCTCACAGCATAGAAGAGGGACTTTGTGCGGCGCGAAAAATCGGTTACCCCCTCGTTCTGCGCCCCGCATTTACACTGGGAGGAACAGGGGGCGGTTTTGCTGCCGATGAAAAAGCTTTTCTCACCATTTTGAAAAACGCCCTGCAGCTGTCACCTGTACATGAGGTTCTCATTGAAAAAAGTGTAAAGGGATTTAAGGAGATTGAGTACGAGGTCATGCGCGACAGTAATGACACAGCTGTCACAATCTGCAACATGGAAAATGTCGACCCCGTTGGAATCCATACCGGCGACTCCATTGTCGTCTGTCCTTCCCAGACACTGACTAATAAGGAGTACCACATGCTCCGCGACAGTGCCCTGAAGGTGATCCGTGCGCTGGAAATCGAGGGAGGCTGCAATGTCCAGTTCGCGCTGGACCCGCAGTCCTTTCAATACTATCTGATTGAAGTCAACCCCCGTGTCTCACGATCCTCTGCCCTGGCCTCCAAAGCGAGCGGATACCCCATTGCCAGGGTGTCAGCCAAGATTGGCATAGGCATGACCCTGGACGAGATCATGCTGGCCAATACCCCTGCCTGCTTTGAACCCTCTCTGGACTATGTCGTCACAAAGATGCCCCGCTTCCCTTTCGACAAATTTACCAGGCCGGGCGCTCTCACTCCCCTGCCGCAATCCGGAATTCCGGAATGGAGGGAGCTGCAGGAACTGAGTACCCGAGAAATCGACAACACCCTCTCCACACAGATGAAGGCAACCGGTGAAGTCATGAGCATAGGACGGACCATGGAGGAAAGCCTTCTCAAGGCAGTTCGTTCCCTCGAGACCGGTCATATGCACCTGCATGATCCGAAATTCGACGACATGGATACAGGGACAATGATGGACTATATCCGGGAAGGCAGGGAGGACCGCATTTTTGCCATTGCGGAGCTGTTCCGCAGAGGCAAAACAGCAGAATTAAAAGAATCATCAGAATCAGCAGAATCTGTAGGATCAATAGAATCAGCAGAAGAGCACTCTGAAGCAGTGACAGAGGAAATCCGCCTGGCAACAGGTATGGATCCTCTTTTCCTGCGTGTTCTCAGAAATATTGTTGAGATGGAAGGGGAACTCAGCGCACAGCCCGGAAACCCGGATGTACTTCTGGAGGCAAAGCGGATGGGATTCTCCGATGCCGCGATCGGGTATTTCTGGGGAATGACAGAGACAGAAATTTTTGCTCTCCGGCAGGAGCGCGGAATCGTTCCGGTCTACAAGATGATCGATACATGCGCCTCGGAATTTGACAGCTATGTCCCCTATTTTTATTCCACTTATGAGGAGGAAAATGAGGCTTTCCCGCCGGTCAGAAAAGAACTGACAGGGAAAAACGCTGTTCGGGAAGAGACAGAAAATCCGGGAACCGGCAAATGTTGTGCCGCCCACAATGACACCGCAGTTTCAGGGAAAAAGAAAGTCATCGTCCTGGGATCCGGGCCCATCCGCATCGGCCAGGGGGTGGAATTCGATTACTCCACGGTCCACGCAGTCCAGACCCTGCAGCGGGCGGGCTATGAAGCCATTATCATCAACAACAATCCCGAGACCGTATCCACGGATTATACCTGCTCGGACAAACTGTATTTTGAACCCCTCTGCGTCGAAGACGTGATGAATATCATCGCAATGGAGAAGCCGGAGGGAGTCATCGCTACGCTTGGGGGACAGACGGCGGTCAACCTTGCTGAGCCTCTCCATGAGCGCGGCGTCCGCCTCATCGGCACCGACTGCGATGCGATCGAACGCGCGGAAAACAGGGACTCCTTCGAGAAGCTTCTGGAGGAACTGGAGATACCGCAGCCCAAAGGACGTGCCGTGACTTCGGTGGAAGAGGGAGTAAGGGCTGCAGGACAGATCGGCTACCCGGTCCTCGTGCGCCCCAGTTTCGTGCTCGGTGGACGGGCCATGCAGATCGTCGGCAAGGAAGAGGAAATGCACGAATACCTGCGGAATGCGGTTGAGATCGACGAGGATAAACCGGTCCTCGTGGACGAATATATCCGGGGCAGGGAAGTCGAGGTCGACGCCATCTGTGACGGCGAGACTGTTTTTGTCCCCGGAATCATGGAACTGGTCGAGCGGACCGGCGTTCACTCCGGAGATTCCATCAGTGTCTATCCGCCCCGCAGCCTCTCGGAAAAGGTCAGGGAGACGATCCTTACATATACGCTGAAACTTGGAATGGGGATCGGCATCCGGGGGCTCTTCAATATACAGTTCATCGTAGATGAAAAGGATGATGTCTATATCATCGAGGTCAACCCCCGCTCCTCCCGCACAGTGCCTTTTCTGTCAAAAGCGACCGGCTTCAGCCTGGCAGACATAGCCACACTGGTAAGCCTGGGAATCACACTGCGCGAACAGGGAATCACGAAAGAAAGCTGTACAGGCAATCGCCTACCCAATCTCTCCCCGGGTGTCTCACGACCGCAGACCTCCGCGGATCCCATCAGAGATATTTCCTCCGCGAATCACTCTCCGGGTGTCCTGGGGCCGCAGACCTCCGCGGATCCCATCGGAGATATTTCCTCCCCGGATCTCTCCCCAGCTGTCCCGGGGCAGAAGTGCTTGGACATGACAGGAAGAGAGAACAAGAAGGGAGATACAGCGCTGTATCCACCTGAAAAATCCCGGTATTACGTAAAGGTTCCTGCTTTCTCCTTCTCCAAGCTGCATGGCATGGATGCCTATCTGTCACCGGAAATGAAATCGACCGGGGAGGCGATCGGATATGACAAAAAGCTCCACAGAGCCATGTACAAAGCTATGATCGCTTCGGGCATGCGGCTGCGCAGTTACGGGACAGTTCTCGTGAGTGTTGCGGATGAGGACAAGATGGAGACCATTCCTCTGATCCGGCGCTTTTATGACATGGGCTTCAATATCGAGGCGACGGCGCTCACCGGAGAATACCTGAGGAGGGCAGGCGTCCATACCCGCATACGCCGCAAGCCCAGTGAGGGAAGTACAGAGATCCTGGATTCCATACGGGCTGGTTATGTGAGCTATGTGATCAATACGCGCGCCATTCTGTCCGGCGTCCACTATGGTGACGGCATTCTGATCCGGGACTGCGCCGCGCAGAACAATGCTGTCATGCTGACCTCCCTCGATACGGTCCGCATGCTTTTGGATGTGCTTGAGGAAATGACTATGGGAATATCTACCATTGATGCAGGATGAGGTCATCAGGTTATCCTGCATCACCCCGACAACCCCGCATTTCGAAATGAAAGGAGGCTGTTCATGGCAGCATATGAACCAATTCTATCCGGTATTCCGGCCATGGATACCGCACTGGATAATATCCGCCTGGGAGACAATGTGGTCTGGGAAGTCGGTTCTCTGGATGAGTTCCGCGCAGTGGCGGTACCTTTCGCGGAACAGGCCCTGAGGGATGGAAGGAACCTCCTTTACATCCGGTTCGCGGAGCATGAACCTATTCTTCCGCCTATGGAGGGGCTGAGGGTTGTACAGGTCCCCCTGTCCCACCGCTTTGAGACCTTCACGGTGGAGATTCACAACATCATAGAGAAAGAAGGCTATGATGCCTTCTATGTGTTTGACTGCCTGTCGGAGCTTGAGGCGGCCTGGGCGACGGACCTGCTGATGGGGGACTTCTTCCACCTGACCTGTCCATTTCTCTTCATCCTGGATACGGTAGCCTATTTTCCCGTGCTGCGGGGCAGGCATTCATTTGATGCTCTGCAGAAGATCCGGGATACCACACAGCTCTTCCTGGATGTTTTTACGGAGGAAAAAGAGCCTGCCTCCGACGGCAGCGGCAGCGGGAAGATTCTGTCCATGTACGTCCGGCCGGTCAAGGTCTGGCGGCGGGAGACAGAAGCCATGATGCAGCCCCATCTGTATGATCTGCGCACCGGTGCTTTTACGGCGGGCGGAGAAGGTGTGCAGATGAGTCATTTCTACCGGCAGCGGAATCTGGCCGGATCTACTGCCAACCAGAATATGGACAGCTGGGAGCGCTTTTTCCAGCGGACCAGGATCAAGTATGAGAACGGACTGGACGTGACACAGGAATGCAGCCGCATGTGCAATATCATGCTGACGCGGGACGAGCGGCTTCGGGAGCTGATCAAGGAACACTTTGATCCGGAGGATTATTTCGAAGTTCATGACCGCATGGTCGGGACAGGCATGATCGGCGGCAAGGCCACCGGCATGCTGCTGTCGCGCAAGCTGACTCAGAACCTGAGGCCGGATATTTATGACCGGATTGAACCTCACGACTCTTTTTACATCGGGTCGGATGTTTTTTACACCTATATCGTGGACAACGGATTCTGGGAACTGCGGGTGAAGCAGCGGACAGAGGAGGGCTATTTTGCGCTCGCCGCGCAGATGGAGGACCTGCTTCTGCACGGGCAGTTTTCAACAGCCATGAAAGCGGAGTTCCGCCGGCTCCTGGAGTATTACGGAAACGATCCGGTCATCGTGCGCTCCAGCTCCATCCTGGAGGACGGCTTCGGCAATGCTTTCGCGGGCAAATATGAGTCGGTATTTTGTGCCGGAAACGGGACAGTGGATGAGAGGCTGGAAACCTTTGAAAATGCCATCCGCACGGTCTATTCCAGCACCATGGGGCTGTCTGCCCTGGACTACAGGAGACGCAGGGGACTGGATAAGCGGGATGAGCAGATGGCCATCCTGGTCCAGCGCGTCTCCGGATCCCGCTACGAGCATTTTTATATGCCTGCGGCAGCAGGTGTCGGTTATTCCATCAGCCCCTATCGCTTCAGCGCCGAGCATCCCAGTGAGGGCATGCTGCGGCTGGTGATGGGCCTGGGGACAGCTGCTGTGGACCGCCGTACAGGCTCCTACCCGCGTATGGTAATGCTGGAGGATCCTTCCAGAAACCTCCTGACCTCGGCCTCCGACCGTCATCAGTTCTCCCAGCGCCTGATCGACGCCGTCCGCTTTTCTTCGGGAGAGGTGGAGGGTTTTGATCCGGAGTCTGTGCGCAGGGAAATCCCCCCTTATCTGACCAGACTCCTGCTGTCCCACGACTGGGACGCGGAGCGGGCCTTCACAGACCGGGGAATCGACAGGAGTATTTTTTATGTCTCCTGTGACGGGCTTGTAAAAAACAAACAGCTCATGGAGGATATGCGGGGGATCCTGCGGCTTCTCAAGGAGGCGTATGTATATCCGGTTGATATCGAATATACGATCAATATTGCCCCGGACGGAGAATATGTGATCGATCTGCTCCAGTGCAGACCTCTCCAGCAGACCAGGGAGGGCGATGCGGTCAATGTTCCCTCACTGCCGCCGGAACAGATCCTTTTGGAGACCCAAAATGTCTCCATGGGCTTTTCGCGCACATTTCCCGTGGACCTGGTCGTTTATATCGACCCCATCCGCTACTATGAAATGCCCTACCGGGACAAATTCCGGGTCAGGGATCTTTTGTCCGCGGTCAACTGGAAGCTGCGCGGACAGGGAAAGCGCATGCTGCTCCTGACGCCGGGACGCATCTGCACATCCTCAGCGGAACTGGGCGTTCCCTCTTCTTTTGCGGATATCAGCGAATTTGATATGATCGCGGAGATTTCCGAGACCAGGGCGGGATACGTGCCGGAACTCAGTTACGGCAGCCACATTTTCCAGGACCTGGTGGAAGCAGAGATCCTCTATACGGCGGTCTTTGAGACACAGACCACCCTGCACTTTGCGCCGTCTCTTCTGGAGCCTTTTTCGGCTTCTTTATCCGACTATGCCAAAGATACGGGGGGAATGGAAGGAATGGACAAGATCCTTCAGGTCTATAACACGGAAGAGAGCGGCCTGACCCTGTACTATGATATGTCACAGGAGCATCTGCAGGTGTCCTTCAGGTCTGAAAAATGACTATAGAACAGGCTTCCCCTCGGTGCTTTTATCTCGTTGGGGGATTGTGACCCGCCGCCGAGAAGGGAAAGCTGCATTTTTAATCCCACCGCTTACAGAAGCGGGGGTCTTCCCCCACTGAGATCAAACAGGACGACAGAACAGGAAAATATGAGGGACTTTTGTGCAGAATAGATAATTATTTTGAAAATAGGAATTGCATTATTGTATACAATTCTCTTTGACAATTCTTTGCTTTAGAGTATAATACTCACATACAGCAAAGGCGCTGCGGGGGAAACCTGCAGCGCCTTTTCTGCTGTCAGCCGGCTTGTTGCTGATAACCCCAGACCCCTGGACAAAGAAGTCCGGATCCTGTGAATGCGGGATCCGGATTTCTTTGCAAAAGGGATCTTACAAGGAAGAGGAAAATACTATGGATTACAACGTATCAACTGTCACATGGGTATTGATTGCAACTGCCCTGATCTATTTCATGCAGGCGGGCTTCGCGCTCTGTGAAGCAGGTCTGACCAGGGCCAAGAACACCGGAAATATCCTGATGAAAAACATGATGGATTTCTGTATCGGAACACCCTGCTACTGGCTGATCGGCTTTGGGCTCATGTTCGGAAGCACATCCCCGCTGATCGGCCGTCTGGATCCCATGATCCGGGGGCTTTACGGGGCAGAGAACACGGTCGTTCCGCAGACCATGCCTCTCTGGTGCTATGTGATCTTCCAGACGGTCTTCTGTGCGACAGCCGCGACCATCGTCTCTGGATCCATGGCAGAGCGGACCAATTTCAAGGCCTACTGCGCTTATTCCGCAGCTATTTCGCTTCTGGTCTATCCGATCGGCGGACACTGGGCCTGGGGCGGCGGCTGGCTTTCCGGTCTGGGATTCCATGACTTCGCCGGAAGTGCAGTCGTGCACAACGTGGGCGGTGTCATTGCCTGTCTGGGCGCCTGGATGCTGGGCCCCAGAATCGGCAAGTACGACCGGGAAGGCAAGGTAAAAGCCATTCCCGGCCACAACATGATGGCTGTGGCGCTGGGCGTTTTCATTCTCTGGTTCTGCTGGTTCGGTTTCAACGGCGGATCCACTGCCTCTATGGCAGACGGCGCTGATGCATTCCATGCCTCTCTGGCCTTCATGAACACCAACCTGGCTGCCGCCGTTGCGACTGTTGTGACCATGTTCCTGACCTGGCTGCGCTACGGCAAACCGGACGTCTCCATGACCCTCAACGCCGCTCTTGCCGGCCTGGTCGCCATTACGGCGGGATGTGACTGTGTGAGTCCTTTCGGAGCATTTGTGATTGGTCTTGCCGCCGGCATTCTGGTCGTATTTTCAGTAGAGTTTTTTGATAATATCGCAAAGATCGACGACCCTGTCGGCGCCGTGTCTGTGCACATGGTCAACGGCATCTGGGGAACGATCGCGGTCGGACTCTTTTCCACCGGCGAAGACGGCGTCATGAAGGGCCTCTTCTACGGCGGCGGGGCCAAACTCCTGGGCGTCCAGGCTCTGGGAATCCTTGCCATCGACGCGTATGTTCTGATCGTGATGTTCATTGTATTCAAGGTCATTGATGCCGTCATCGGCCTGCGTGTCCCTGCCCAGGTGGAAATCGACGGACTGGATCTGCACGAGCACGGCCTTACCAGCGCCTATTCCGGCTTTGCCATCAGCGACGTCACCAACATGGTCATGGATGTCAACGAGAACACAGACCTTGGAGAGGGCGAGTATGAGAACGCTTCCGACGCCCAGATCCACGCGGCGGTCAAGGTTGTGGACGCAAGCGGAATCATGACAGCAGATGCCGCTGCAGATGCAACCGGATCCGCTTCCGCAAAACCATCTTCCGGCACTTCAGCAGGTCTGACTTCCGCTGCCGCTTCCGGCTATTCATCAGGTACACTTGCACCTGCTTCTGCCGGCGCGATCCCGGATTCAGGCATCTACCGCCTGTCCATCATCTGCCGCCTCAACAAGTTTGATGAGCTCAAGCAGAAGCTCAACGACCTGGGCGTGACCGGTATGACCATGACCCAGGTCATGGGCTGCGGCATCCAGAGAGGATCCAGCGAGCGCTACAGAGGTGCCGTCGTCGACGCCACCCTCCTGCCCAAGGTCAAGGTCGAAGTCGTCGTGGCCAGAATTTCCGTGGACAAGGTCATCGAGGCAGCCCGCAAAGCACTCTACACCGGCCACATCGGAGATGGAAAGATCTTTGTCTACAATGTTCTCCATGTCGTCAAAGTCCGCACCGGCGAAGAAGACTTTGCCGCCCTCCAGGACGTGGAATAAGAGCGCAGGTAAGCCTATGTCGCTTAACGAAAATCCTGCCGCCCTCCGGGACGTCCGGGACGTGGAAAAAGTGAACCGCTGTGCTTTTTCCATGTACGTCGTATTTGCCGCCCTCCAGGACGTGGAATAAAGAATAAATCTGCAAAGACATTCCGGGAGCAAAAGGTCATGTGTGCCACGAAATAACGAATAACTCCAGCCGGAAAAGAATGAAAAAACATACGAAAGAATTTTTGTATAATTGTATACAAAATGGTTGACAGATACTTTTCCGTGTGTATAATAAGAGTTCATAAAGCAAAGGCGCTTGAAGAAACGGCATGAGCCCGTCTCTTCAGGCGCCTTTTCTTATGACACGGCCGGTGAAATGTATTTTCCGCCCTGCGGCGGACACGGCCGGTCGGGGGAAAGAGGGCGGCGCGTCCGCCTCTACCCTGTTTTTACCCGGAAACAGCATACGGATCTGTCCATGTGTAAGCCGCTTCAAGGCAGATACAGGCAGATGCAGACAGATTCAGGTATGATCAGGAGGAAAAAAAGATGATGGATAGCAATGTAAAAGTTCCCGAAATCTATGCCAGCATGGTCTTCAACGACAAGGTCATGCGGGAGCGCCTTCCCAAGGATGTCTATAAAGCAGTCCGCAAGACCAGCAAGAACGGCACTCATCTTGAGCTGGATGTGGCAAATACTGTTGCCGCAGCAATGAAGGAATGGGCAATTGAGAAGGGCGCGACCCATTTCACACACTGGTTCCAGCCCATGACAGGACTGACAGCGGAGAAGCATGATGGTTTCATTTCTCCGACCTCCGACGGCAGTGTCATCATGGAGTTCTCCGGCAAGGAACTGGTCAAGGGCGAACCGGATGCATCCAGCTTCCCTTCCGGCGGCCTGCGGGCCACCTTCGAGGCACGCGGCTATACAGCATGGGATCCCAGCTCCCCGGCCTTCATCAAGGACGGTTCCCTCTATATCCCGACAGCCTTCTGTTCCTACGGCGGTGAGGCTCTGGATAAAAAGACTCCCCTCCTGCGTTCCATGGAGGCCCTGTCCGCGGCTGCCGTCAAGGTCCTGCACCTTCTGGGCAACACGGGTGTGACCCATGTAGATACGACAGTCGGTTCCGAGCAGGAATATTTCCTGATCGACAAGGAACTCTACAAAAAGAGAAAAGACCTGCTGCTGACCGGCCGCACCCTGATGGGAGCGCCTGCCCCCAAGGGACAGGAGATGGAGGATCACTATTTCGGCGTCCTCAAACCCAAGGTGTCCGAGTATATGCATGCTCTGGACCGCGAGCTGTGGGAGCTTGGGGTTCCGACCAAGACCAAGCACAATGAGGTCGCTCCTTCCCAGCATGAGCTGGCACCGGTCTTTGAGACCGCCAATATCGCTGTCGACCACAACCAGCTGACCATGGAGGTCATGAAGAAAGTCGCCGACCGCTTCGGTTACGCCTGCCTCCTGCACGAGAAGCCTTTTGAGGGAATCAACGGATCCGGCAAGCACAACAACTGGTCCATCAGCACGGATACCGGCGAGAACCTCCTCAACCCCGGAAAGACACCGGCTGAGAACCAGCAGTTCCTCATATTCCTCATGGCAGTGATCGCGGCCGTGGATGAATATCAGGAGGTCCTGCGTGTCTCCGTCGCCACCGCGGGCAATGACCATCGTCTGGGCGGCAACGAAGCCCCGCCCGCCATCATCTCCATTTTCGTCGGTGACGAGCTGGCTCAGGTCCTGGAGTCGATTGAGAACGACACCGTTTTCGACGGCGGCGGCAAGACCCAGATGGGCATGGGCGCCCACGTCCTTCCCCATATCACGAGGGACACCACAGACCGCAACAGGACATCGCCCTTCGCCTTCACCGGCAACAAGTTCGAGTTCCGCATGCCGGGCAGCGCCCTTTCCGTGGCAAACCCCAACATCGTCCTCAACACGGCCGTCGCCGAGACCCTGACACAGATTTATGACAGGCTTAAAGATGTCTCCCCCGACCAGATGGATGATGCCGTTCACGCCCTTCTCAAGGAGATGCTGGCAGAGCACAAACGCATCCTGTTTAACGGCAACGGATATACGGACGAGTGGGTCGAAGAGGCGCACAGAAGAGGTCTTGCGGATCTCAAATCCCTGCCCGATGCAATGCCTTCCTTTATTGCGGACAAGAGCATTGAGCTCTTCACAAAGCATGGGATTTTCACCAGGGAAGAACTTGAATCCCGCTATGAGATTCTGTTGGAAAACTATGCCAAGACCATCCACATCGAGTCCCTGACCCTGCAGGAAATGGTGCGCAAAGACTTCACCGCCGGCCTTGTCCAGTATATGAAGGATGTCACTAACGAAGCTTTGAAGAAGAGAGACCTTCTTCCTGACAGCCGCTGCAGCTACGAAGGCCGCATTTTGCAGAAACTGGATGAGACCAGTGAGCAGATTCTGGATGCCCTGGATGCTCTTGACGCAGACACGAAGAAGGCAGAAGCCATCGATGACATTCTGGCCCAGGCTGCCTTCTATCAGAAGACCATCCTTGCCGAGATGGAGACACTGCGCAGCTGGACCGACCAGGCCGAAGCCATTATCCCTGATCAGTATCTGCCTTATCCGACTTACGAGCAGATGCTGTTCTCCCTGAGATAAAAAACAGATTTGCCCAGGCCAAGGGACGAGCCTTCAGGTTATATCTCCTGGCGGAGTGAATTTTTTGAGCAGTCAGTTGTACTTATCGAAGCTTATTGGGAAGAACGGATAAAATGCACAGCCCTCACGGCTGGGCATTTTAG
>CACYTU010000077.1 GCA_902777355.1 uncultured Lachnospiraceae bacterium
TCCACGAAAAGTTTCTTACGCGGGCTTTTGCAGAACAGATAAAATATTTGCCGATAATAAATTTTACAAGTAAAAAATGTCTGCAGATAAAAATAATTTGCAGTCGGTAATTATTTGCAGATAAAATAATTACAGCAAATATACTGAGTTCGAGTAAGGCTTCATATTTCGTGTATCACTACACGCAGCAAGACCGCACCTGAGTCCGTTCAGGATGCGGTTATTTGCTGTTGTGACTTTGGTGACGGCTGTTTCGGCGTATTACCGGATAGAGCGGTTCAGCCGGGCGGGTTCGTTTTTCAATAGTTTACCTGATCATTGGAAATGATCAAGCTGCAAGGGGGAGTATTCATGATAGAAAAATTCTTTTTTGGGGGGAGCACTCCAAATGGTTTCTCAACACAGCTCACACAGATTATAAACAGCACAGAATATTACACCTATATTCTGAAGGGCGGCCCGGGAACAGGAAAGTCCAGCATGATGAAAAAAATCGCGGAGAGATTTGCAAAAAATGAAAAGGTGACATGTTTTTATTGCTCATCAGACCCGGATTCTCTGGATGCAGTGATGATGCACACATCAAAAGTAATTATCGTCGACGGCACGCCTCCACATGTTAGTGAACCGCAGTTTCCCGGGGTATGCCAGGAGATAGTTGATCTCGGGCGGTACTGGAACAAAGCCATTCTTAAGGAAGACCGCGAAAAAATCATAAGAGCGACGGAACTTAACAAATCGATGATGACCGGCGCGGCGAATTACAACAAGGCATTGGGGCTGATATGTGACGATACATATACCTGTGCAGAAGGATTTACTGACAGAAAGAGGATCGAAGAAGCAGCGCGTAGCTTTTGCGACAGTCTGTTTAAAAACCGCGAGAGAAGGACCCGCAGAGGGAATCAGACCATACGTCAGCTCTCGGCCATGACAAAGTACGGATATATGACACTGCCATGGGCGGAGGAATCCTGTCGTAAGCTATATATTTTAGATGATAAGCTGTTTGCCGCATCCGGCATGTTTATTGAGTTTGCCGCGGAGCAGGCAATGCAATATGGATATGATATAAAACTGTCCCCGTGTCTTCTTTCCGGAATACCCATCAGCGAACATCTTTTAATCGATGAAATCAATGCTGCACTGATGACATCCAGTCCTCTGACGCAGCTCACAAATGAGAAGGCACGGCATATTGACTGTTCAGTATATTATGATAAAGATAAGATGCAGCCATATCAGAAGCATTTCGAGGCGAATCACTCATTGATAAATACGATCGCAGGTGCGTCTCGTGAGATGCTTGCGGACGCAAAACGTGTCCATGACGAAATGGAGCAGTATTATATCAGCGCAATGGATTTTGATGCGTTGGACACTGTATGCGAAAAGATCTGCGAAGAAATCGAGCAGAAACAGAACTGAAATATGAGCCGGGATTGGGCTGAAATTGAGCCGGGACTGATCCGGAATTCAGTATAGAGGATATAGGTTCTTTTATAAAACTACAGATAAGTACTGTTTACAGCAGTTGAGAACGGAGGCTATGTATGTCAGGCGTAATAATCGAAGTAATCCTGGTTGTGGTCATATTTTTGTATTGCCTGCACAGCGGGATCTTTATTTCTATTCTAGCGAACACACCTTTTATCGGATCGGTGGTTGCAGTGTTCCGTAATTATTTCGGGGTGACTTCTTCTACGCCCTTACCTTTCACCACAGGTCAGAACTTTGCCATGGAAATATGCAAGACCATACTCTATCTGATCATTTTCTACTTTATGAGCATCGCAGCCAGACAGTTAACAAGTGTGGGCAGACATGAGCTTTATTCGACTTTTAAAAAAGTATTCCTCTTTCCGGTCTCTATTTTTGTAAAATATTTTCTCTCAGCTCTGATCACGACACTGATTACGGGTTGTGCCATGGATTTTCTTAAGGACTGGATCGCGTCGCAGACCATTCTTTCCACCCTGCTCTTTATTGTTATTACTCTTCTGCTTCTTGCCGCCGGATTCCTTTTGATGGGAGACAATCTGGTTCAATATGTCTTGTGGGTAATGGTTAACGTAATCGGCGCGTCTGTTCTGAGACTGGTAGCTATCGAAGCTCTGGTCGTGTATGCATATTATATCCTGAATGTGCCGGGTGTGTTCGACGGCGTGGGTACTATTGTCATCATGGTCATCGGCATATTCATCTGTATAGGATCCATGTTCGGGACGGAATTTTTCGAGGACTGGGTTCCTGTCGGGGATGGAAAACACTACTATCGCAGACGCTATTGAAACCAGTTGGTATCCGGTGTTTTTTCTAAAGAATAATGAGTCAAAAAAAAGCTCCGCATCAGACTGAGAGATTGTCTCAGCCGGCGCGGAGTTTTTTGATTACAGTGGTATTTGCAATTCTACAATAGGTTTTCCGGCGGGATTTCTGCTCTACAGCTCCTTCCGGCTGTCAAAACAGATGACAGGGGTGTAGGCGGATATCCTTTTGTCATTCAGGTAGAGCCTGGTTTCATCCAGTCTGCTCCAATAGTGCATGGGAAAGACTGTTTTGGCGCCCAGAATCTCCATGAAGGCCTCGATACAGCGGGGAGCATGCTCTTCCAGGCGGGGATCCAGGGGGACAAAGGCGACATCGATCAGGCTGTCAGCGGAACCCGTCTTTTCCTGATCAGTACGGGAACGGAGTGTGTCTGCCAGAAACTGCATTTCAGTCCGGCATTTCTTTTCAGAAGCCAGGTTGTCTTCCATGGGCTCGTCATTCCAGAACCATACGTTCAGGTCCCCGGCGTGATAAATGCGCTTACCCTCTGTCTCTACATAGAAGGCGACTCCCATATCTGTGGAGACAAGTGTGCGGAGGACCATGACCGGATTCCGGTCTGAAGTATCTGAACCGTCACTGCCGGAGCTGCCTGTGGCGGGGCTTTCTTCCTGAACAGCTGCGGCATGGCCGGCTTTAGAGTCAGTCTCGGCCATTAGAGAAGAAAAACTGCCGTCCGGGTAAATCGTATAGGCTTTTCGGGGAGAGACGATGATCACCCTGGCTTCGGGATGGGTGGCGGCATCTTCGATACCTTCGTCAAGGATATATACGACATTGGGATGGTTGTTCTGAAGCTCCCAGATCATGCGGCTGTAGTGGTCGGGGTGGGAATGGGAGCAGAAGACATAGAGTGTCTTATCCGCGTCAAGTTCCGGCAGACTCCCTTTGTACCAGTCGAACAGCAGAAGGCTCCTGTCAAGTTCTACCAGAAATCCACTGTGATAAATATGTGTGATCTTCATAAAACCTCTCTTTCACCGCCTTTTTGGCGGCAGGACACTTTTTGGCGCGGCATATGTCTCCCCGGAGCTCCGGAGCGGGGTGCTTACATGTGCACCGAAAACGGGATGAATCCGGCAAGCACAAAACATCATTCAAACATGTCAAAGAGTGAGATCTGGTTTGTCTGGGGCAGGTCGCCCAGAAGTCCCAGGTCATGCATTTTTTCGATGACGGTCTTGGGCACTTTGGTGCGGTTCCAGAAATCGTCTCTGGAGATGAAAGGACCGTCTTTTCTGGCTTCCACGACGGCGTCGGCCGCTTTTTCACCCATTCCGTCGATGCTTTTGAGGCTGGGCATGATTTTTCCATCCACAATAGTGCAGAGCCTGGACTTTGCAGTGTAGATATCGATCGGGACGAATTCGATGCCGCGGGCATACATTTCGCGGACTACCAGGCAGTCGTCGAGAGTCGTCTGTTCCTTGGGCGTGAGGGTGTCCTTCCTGCGCTGGTAGTCCTCCATGACCGCCAGCAGGTTCTCTTTGCCCCGGCACATGATCTCATAGGAGAAAGCCGAGGCGCGGATGCTGTAGTAGGCGGCATAGTAGGCCAGGGGGTGGTGGACCTTGCAGTAGGCGATGCGGAGGGCCATCATGACGTAGGCCGCCGCGTGGGCCCGGGGGAACATATACTTGATCTTGAGACAGGAATCAATGTACCACTCAGGCACATTGGCAGCCCGCATGGCGTCTTTCATCTCCGGAGTAAGGCCCTTGCCCTTGCGGACGGATTCCATGGTCTTGAAGGAAAGTGACTTGTCCATGCCCTGTGCGATCAGGTAGGACATGATGTCGTCACGTGTGCAGATAGCTGTGGACAGGACCGCTTTCCCTTCCTGGATCAGGGTCTGGGCGTTGCCAAGCCACACGTCCGTTCCGTGGGAGAGGCCCGATATACGGACCAGCTCCGACATGGTGGTGGGTCTGGTGTCATCCAGCATACCTATGACAAACTTGGTGCCGAATTCGGGAATACCCAGGGAACCGACATCAATACCCCCGTTCTGCTCTGTGGTGATGCCCAGAGACTCTGTGCCTGAAAACAGTTTCATGACATCCGGGTCATCGAGAGGAATCTGAGTGGGATCAAGTCCCGTCAGATCCTGCAGCATGCGGATCATAGTGGGATCGTCGTGTCCCAGAATATCGAGTTTGAGAAGGTTGTGGTCGATCGAGTGATAGTCAAAATGGGTCGTGACAATATCGGTCGTCATATCATTTGCCGGGTGCTGGACGGGAGTGAAGGTGTTGATGTTTTCACCCAGTGGCAGAACGACGATTCCACCCGGATGCTGGCCGGTACTGCGGCGGATACCGGTACAGCCCGCCAGCAGGCGCTCGATCTCACAGTTGCGCTTGGCGATCCCTTTATTTTCAAAATAATGTTTCACATAGCCGTAGGCGGTCTTGTCGGCCACGGTCGCTATGGTGCCTGCCTTGAAGGTCTGCTCGTGACCGAAAATGACCTTGGTGTAGGCATGGGCTTTGGACTGGTATTCTCCGGAGAAGTTGAGGTCAATATCAGGTTCCTTATCCCCCTTGAAGCCCAGGAAGGTCTCGAAAGGAATATCAAAACCATCCTTGTGAAGCTCCTGTCCGCAGTTGGGGCACTTGCGGCGGGGCATATCGATTCCGCACTTACCCTGATATTTCATGACCAGAGGCGAGTCAAAATCGGTAAAATGGCAGTTTGTGCAGTAATAATGCGGCGCCAGGGGATTGACTTCCGTGATTCCGGACATGGTAGCCACGAAAGAGGATCCGACGGATCCTCTGGAGCCTACCAGGTATCCGTCTTCAACGGATTTCCAGACCAGCTTCTGGGCGATGATGTACATGACCGAGTAACCGTTGGAAATAATGGAACGCAGTTCGCGCTCCAGCCTCTCCTGAACGATCTCCGGAAGCGGGTCGCCGTACATGCTGTGGGCCTTGTCGTAGCAGATCTTTCGCAGCATCTCATCACTGTGGGGAATGACCGGCGGGCACTTGTCCGGACGGACCGGGGAGAGTGCGTCGACCATGTCAGCGATCTTTCTGGTATTGGTGATGACGACTTCCTCGGCTTTTTTGGCCCCAAGGTAGTCGAATTCACGCAGCATTTCCTCTGTGGTACGCAGATATAAGGGGGCGGGATCCTCATCGGACATGCCCATGCCCTCCTGGATAATGGATCGGTATATGTCGTCCTCAGGGTCCATGAAATGCACGTCTCCTGTGGCGACGACAGGCTTGCCCGACAGCTCACCCAGTCTCACGATCGTGCGGTTGAGATTGAGCAGATCCTCTTCTGTCCTGATCTGCGGGTATTTATCCTGCATCCTGGGAGATTCCAGCAGGAAGCGGTTATTATCTCTGGGCTGGATCTCCAGATAGTCGTAAAAGTCCACGATCTGCGAGAGCACTTCGTCGGAACGCTCTTCCAGAACAGCCTCCATGAGCTCACCCATTACACAGGCGCTGCCAACGATGATACCCTCCCGGTACTTTGTCAGCAGGCTCTTGGGGATCCTGGGCTTTTTGAAGAAATAAGTCAGGTGGGACTCGCTGATCATGGTGTAGAGATTGGTGCGGCCGGTAGTATTTTTGGCGATCAGGATACAGTGGTGGGTGCGGAGCCTCTTTATAGTCTCCGGTGTCGGTATGCAGAACTTCTCGATCTGTCCCAGAGTATAAACCTGTCTTGCCTCGAAAAGAGGGATCATATTCAGGAAGATCCCCGCAGTACACGCCGCGTCATCCACTGCCCTGTGATGATTTTCCAGGGGGACATTCAGCATCTTGGCGACTGCGTCCAGGGTATATTTGGCGTGGCCGGGCAGGAGGGCCCTGGCCATACTCAGAGTGTCAACTGTCGTGAAGCTGCAGGGGAGCCTGAGTCTTTTAGCGTTGGCTTTGATAAAGCTGATATCGAAGCCTACATTGTGGCCTACCAGCACACTGCCTTCGCAGAAGCGCAGGAAGGAAGGCAGGATCAGGTCTATGGTCTTGGCGTTCATGACCATGCTGTCGGTGATCCCGGTCAGCTGCTGGATCCGGAAGGGAATCGGGATTTTGGGATTTACAAACTGGGAGAATCTGTCCCTCACTTTGCCGTTTACGATCTTGACGGCACCGATCTCGATGATCCGGTTCTTTTCAGGAGAAAAGCCGGTTGTCTCAAGGTCGAAGACAACAAAAGAGCGCTCCCTGACAGGAGCGTCCATATCTTCTTCGGGGACCGCGGTCACACTTTTGTTCAGGTCATCGACCAGATAGCACTCCACCCCGTAAAGGACCTTGAAAAAATCCTGACTGTCGACAGGGGGAAGTCCCTTTTCCTTCCGCTTTTTGTTTTCAGCGGAAAGAAAGCCGTCGCGGGCGTGTCCGGCGTCGGGAAAGGCCTGGATATTGCCGTGGTCTGTGATGGCAATGGCCGGCATGCCCCACTCATAAGCTCTTTTGACCAGGTCCTTGCATTCGGAGACACCGTCCATATCGCTCATCTTGGTGTGGCAGTGGAGTTCCACCCTCTTGACCGGAGCGTTATCCACTCGCTTGGTACTGAATCCGGGAATCTTCATGATGCCCTGAATGGATGAAATGATGACCTCCTTGTCAAATGTGTCCATGACTGCGGCACCGCGCACTTTGACCCAGGCGCCTTTGCCCACTTGTTTCAGGAGCTCGTCGGCCTTGTCTGTGGGCACAAAGATCTTGCAGTAGATCGAATCGGTGAAATCAGTGAGGGAAAATTTGATTATGGTCTTTTCATTGCGGATATCCCTGCGGTCATTTGCCAGGATCTTTCCGCGTACGACGACCTCACCGATTTCTCCGATGACATCGGCGATAGGGATCGCGTCTTTGGCAATCTCCTTCCCGAAGATGACATCGGGATGTGTAGAGCGGCTGAGGGTGTACTCTCGTTCTTTGCTGCCCCCTCGCTGGTTTCTGCCGCGGAAGCCGCTGCCGCTTCCGTTCCGGCTGTTCTGCCCGGATCCTGCGGCTGAGTTTTCCCGGCCGTTTTGCTTCGCTGTCTTAGCGGCGGGGGTGACAGGTTCAGTCCCCCCTGCGGAGGTCTGGCTGCGGCCGTCAATACTATTACCCGCGGCAGTACTGCTCTTGTCAGCTGCCGGACTGCCTGATCCGGCCCGGAATCTGACCGCGTCGGAAGCTGCCTGAGCATCTGTTCCATAGGCAGCAGATACAAGGGGTTCTTCCCCTGCCAGTCCCTGACGGCTGACATTCGCGCTGTTATCGTACAGGGCCTGTCCGTAGGTTCCCTGCCCTGCGTTGACCACACCTGAAAAGCCCTTGAACTCAAAGTCTGAACCGTCGTTTTCAGAGCCTGAAAGGCCGCTTTCAAAGACCGGGCGCCCGGCAAGAGAGTCCTGCCGGCTCTTTGCGGCCGGGCGCTCTTTCTCCTTGAGGGTCACTGTGATCAGGGCCGGAATTCCACAGCGGTCCCGGAAGATCCTGTTGAGGGCTTCCTCCAGACGTTCATGAAGGCCCCGGCTGATGCAGGTATCATCCATCAGAATGTCGATGGATCCGTCATCACGGTAATTGATCTCAGAATCCCTGAAAACAGCTCCCATCATATGGGAAAATGAAGAGATCTCACAGCAGATGGAATCGTGGTATTCTTCCATCAGCCGCTGGGGGTTATAAAGTTCCGAGAGTTTATAATGTTCCTCTACATAGACCTTTACTTTACGCCCGTTAAAGAGCTGCTCTTCCATTTCCTGCTGCATGCGGAACACACGGTTTTTGTGGATCAGGTGCTCTGAGTAAAGACAGACTTTGAGCCTTGTGCGCTCGTGATTGGCGGCAAGGCGCTCAACGATTGTATTTTCAAAATAATCCCTGAGATCCTTTCGGACTTTCAGAGTCGGAAAAACGTCAAAAAAAGGTTTGGACATGAATCAACAGCCCCTTGGGAGCTTCCTCTCCTTTCTGTACCTGTGAGTTCAGCCCACAGATTCATTTGGTGAAACTGAGCGGTTTCCGGATCAGCCTTTCCAGTTGTCAAGCTCCTCCTTCAGAGCCGCGAGAAGATATTCCTCTTTCATTTTGCGGACGATTTTTCCGCGCTTGATCAAAAGGCCTTCTCCCTGTCCGCCGGCGATGCCGATGTCAGCTTCTCTGGCTTCTCCGGGGCCGTTAACCGCACAGCCCATGACAGCTACTTTGATATTGAGGTCATAGCCCTGGACCATGGTCTCAACCTGATTGGCCAGACCGACCAGATCGATTTTGGTCCTGCCGCAGGTGGGACAGGAAACAACGTCGATGCCGCCCTTCCTGAGACCCAGTGTACTCAGGATCTTTTTGGCGGACTTGATCTCCTCCACAGGATCTCCGGTCAGAGAGACGCGGATGGTGTCGCCGATCCCCTGATAAAGAATGATTCCAAGGCCCACTGCGGACTTGATGTTTCCGCTGTAAAGAGTGCCTGCCTCGGTGATCCCGACATGGAGGGGATAATCAGATTTCTGAGCCAGAAGCTCATGAGCCCGGGCGCAGATCAGCACATTGGAGGACTTGATGCTGATGACCATGCGGTCATAATCGCACTCCTCGATCATTCGAACCTTATCCAGGGCACTCTCCACCAGTCCTTCCGCAGTGACGCCGCCGTATTTTTCCACGAGATTCTTCTCCAGGGAGCCGCTGTTGACTCCGACGCGGATGGGAATATTACGCTCTTTTGCGCATTTGACGACAGCTTCGATCTTGTCGCGCCCGCCGATATTGCCGGGGTTGATCCGGATCTTGTCGGCGCCGTTTTCCATGGCCATAATGGCCATTCTGTAGTCAAAGTGAATGTCCGCGACAAGCGGGATGTGAATCCTCTTTTTAATCTCACCGATCGCTCTGGCAGCTTCTTCGGTGGGGCAGGTGCAGCGGATGATCTCACAGCCCGCCTGCTCAAGCCGAAGGGTCTGTTCCACTGTGGCTTCGACATCTTCAGTGGGTGTATTTGTCATGGACTGGATCAGGATGGGATTTCCGCCGCCTATTACCCGGTCGCCGATTTGTATTACTTTTGTATGTTCGCGATAACTCATAATTACCTTCTTTCTGAAAAACGTTGACAGAAGAAAAAAATTTATATGGAAAAAATCTATATGGAAAAAGCAATGAGCCACGCACGCATCCCCGAAAGCATTTTTCAGGGATGCTTTGTAATCGCATGCCTCATTGTTTCTCATAGTCATTTGGTAATTGTCATTTAATAAACTTGATGTCGGGGTCAAAAGGTGGTTAAAGATAATCCGTCTCGTCAATATGCACAAACACCTTGGACACGCTCTCGCTCAATCCTCGCTGGCAGCGGTACTGGTCCTGCGGTTGTATGTACATATTGACGAGACTCAGAGCCTTTTCCTGGCTTTTGACCTTTACATCATAAACTTTGATATGTCGTTAAAAAGTACCAGGATCATCACAAAGATGAGCACTGCAAAGCCAGCCAGGTGGACCATACCTTCTTTTTCGGGCGGAACGGGCTTACCCCGTATCAGTTCCAGAAACAGAAAGACCAGTCTTCCGCCGTCCAGGGCGGGAAGCGGGAGCAGGTTGATCACTCCCAGGTTGACCGTCAATAGAGTTGCCAGGCTGATAAAGGTCAGGATCACCGCCGCCGGACCGTAGGGGGCTGTCTCCTCATAGGTATCATCCACAACCTTGACTACACCTACCGGTCCCGACACATCATCTTTGGAAAAATGCCCCCGGAAGATCAGTCCCAGGGACTTATAGGTGGCCTTGAGCCAGTAAAAGGTCTCGTAAAACCCGTATTGGAAAACCTGGACAGGATTACATTTCATGTACTGCCCGGATCCCCGGATCCCTATATAGTAGCGGTTGTCCTCTTCATCCAGTCTGGGAGTCAGTTCCACAGTCTTTTTTTCGCCGTCCCGCTCGTAAGTGATGCGCAGTGTCTCTCCGTAGTTCATCATGGAGACCAGAGTCACCTCGCGATAGATGTGGATCGTCTCCCCGTTGATCTTTTTGATCACGTCGCCAGATTGAAGTCCTGCATCCATGGCGGCGGAATCCGGGATCACTTCCCGGATGACCGGAAGGTCGGTCCCTGTGAAGGCGACCAGAATAACCGACAGGATGAATCCCAGGATGAAGTTTGCCATGGGACCGGCCAGGACCGCCGCAATGCGGCCTCCTACAGGAGCGTTGGGAAATGAATGCTCGTCGGGTTCATGACCCTGCTCATCGTCGAGTCCGTCCAGGCCGTCAAAAATACAGGCGCCGCCAATCGGAAACAGCCTCAGACAGAAGTCTGTCTCCGCCCCTTCCCTGCGGAAGAGAACGGGCCCCATGCCTATATCGAATTCCACCACGCGGATACCGTTTCTGCGCGCGATGGCGAAATGACCGAATTCATGCGAGATGACGATCACGCTGAATATGATCAGAAAAATGAAAATACTGACAATCATATATCAACCTTTCGGGGGTCAGAACCTCCCCATCATCAGAAAAGAGAGAAAATAGATGACAGGTGCTGTAAAAATAACACTGTCGAAACGATCCATGATTCCGCCGTGGCCGGGAATCAGATGACCGTAGTCCTTAATCTGGTGGTTCCTTTTGATCGCCGAGGCGGCCAGATCACCGGTCTGTCCGATAATGCTGCCGCAGATCCCGATGATCAGAAAAGGGATGACCAGATTGGTCCCGGGTTCAAAATGCCTGATGAGGACGGCTACCAGGCAGCTGACAAGGGCAGAACCGGCGACTCCTCCAACAGCCCCTTCGATCGTCTTTTTGGGACTCAGAACAGGGGCGAGCTTATGCCTGCCGATGGCCATACCGACTGCGAGTGCGCAGACGTCGCTCACCGAAGAACAGATAAAAATCAGAAGATAAAGCCAGATGCCGTGGGGAAGGTTCCTGGTCCTGAGCAGAAAAGACAGCATGACCGGTACATAGAGGAAAGCTGTCACTGCGCCGGCGGCATGTGAGGACCTCCGCCGCGGGAAAGTAAAAACATAAATCATCAAAGTCAACAGAAATGCCAGTGCGAGGACGAAAAGAGTCCAGAAATCGGACGCGCTGATCATTCCCTGAGGATTGACAAGGCCGTAGCGCCACTCGATATATATCAGTCCCACATAATAGACGATCGTGAGAAGAAGCCCGGGAAATGCAATCATATCGGGGAATTTTCCTGCAGGCTCCGTTCCTTTTTTCTTTTTTGAGGAGACGGGAGAACACAGGACAGCCGTTAATTCGCAGTATCCGATGATACTGCAGAGCATGAGCGCCAGGCTCAGGGGATAGGATCCGATCAGATCCACGCCTATTATTGCGGCAGCTAAGATCACACCGCTGATGATTCTTTCCTTCATTGAAACCTCCGATGACTGATGGCAGAAACTGCCGCTGCAGGAGTAATGCCTTCATGCAGATACATCCTCTGCGGATGCCCGGGACTATGCTTTAAGACCGCCGTATCTGCGCTCGCGGTGATTATAGGCTTCGATGGCTTTTTCCAGCTCAGCCTTGTCAAACTCCGGCCAGGCCTTGTCCGTGAAATAAAATTCCGAATAGGCAAGCTGCCACAGAAGAAAGTTGGAAATACGCTGTTCACCGCAGGTTCGGATCAGGAGATCCGGATCAGGGATTCCGGCTGTATCCAGATGGCCGTTGATCATATCTTCCGTGATTGCGGCCGGGTCTGTCAGAAGCCCTTCTCCGGAAGCGCGCTTTATGGCGCGGACAATTTCATCGCGCCCCCCGTAATTGATGGCAATCTGAAAACCGATCCCGGTGTTGGAGGCAGTCGCTCTTTCCAGAACCTCAATGGATTCCTGCAGATCCTTTGCCAGAACGGATCTCTCTCCGATCACCCTCACGCGGACATTGTTTCTGGCACATTTTTCCAGACTGGACTGCATATACTTGCGGAGCAGGTTCATAAGCGCATTGACTTCTGCCTCCGGGCGCGACCAGTTTTCCGTAGAAAAGGCATACAGGGTGAGATAACGGATGCCCAGATCCGAAGCGTCTTCCAGTATAGTCTCGGCGACCCTGGCCCCCTGTGTATGGCCGAACGTACGCGGCATTCCACGTTTTTTGGCCCACCTCCCGTTTCCGTCCATGATGATCGCCACATGGGCTGGAATACGCAGTTCGGAGATATTTGTGCCGCTGTCTTTGTTTTTACCTGTAAAAAAATTCATAGATCGGTCCTCTGTCAGAGATAATTTCAGCAGATCAGGGTATCAGAGTATCAGCATATCAGGGAATCAGGATATCAGGGGATCAGAATATCAGACAGCTTATTCAGAGCGGTCTGAATAGAACAATACCCGCAGCAGACGCCCCGCCGGGCCGTACCGGCTGCAGACACCTCCTGCGGGTTGAATGTCCATGACCTGTCCGGCGGCTCAGGGAACAGACGGATACATCTGCTCCGGATGCGTCAATCCGGTCAAAGCACGAAAAAAACAATCCTCAGACTGTCATAATTTCCTTTGTCTTCTCTTCGATCGCCTTGTCAATCTTCTTGACAAATTTATCGGTGACTTTAGAGAGTTCATCCTGAAGCTCGGATACGACGTCCTCGGACACATCCTCAGCCTTTTTGAGCTTCTTGAAAGCTTCGTTTCCGTCGCGGCGGATATTGCGCAGAGCCACCTTGGACTCCTCTCCCATCTTCTTGACGTCCTTGGAGAGCTGTTTGCGGCGCTCACCGGTAAGTTCAGGGAAAATCAGTCTGATCGTTGTCCCATCGGTGGAAGGATTGATGCCGATATCGGATGCAGCGATCGCGCGGCTGATCTCTTTGACCATTTTTTTCTCCCAGGGAGAGATCTGGATGATCCTGGCCTCGGGAACGGAAACATTTGCAAGCTGCTGGATGGGCGTCGGCGATCCGTAGTAATCGACACGGATCTTGTCAAGGACATGCGGATTCGCTCGTCCTGCGCGGACTGCCTGAAGGTCATTCTCAAGATGAGACAATGTCTTCTCCATCTTCTGTTCGTAAGGCTTGACTCTCTCGCTGCTCATGGTTGTTTCCCCTTTCTCGATAAATGATAAAACAGATCTGCTGAACTGCTTTGTGATTATACTGTCTGCGCAAAGGCAGGACGAAGATTACCAGATAAAGATTACTATACGAATTTCCGGGAGATCTGCCCGGGAAATGCCGACGTAAAATCAAGAAGTGATGGTCGTACCGACAAAATTGCCTTCTGCCGCGCGCACAATGCTCTGTTCGCCCTGAAGAGCGAAAATCCGCATTTCCATCCCGTTTTCCTTTGCAAGGACGGAGGATGTCATATCAACAGCCTGCAGATTTCTCTCCACCACTTCCTCATAGGTCAGATGGTCAAATCGCTTTGCGTCAGGATTTTTGTTTGGATCTGAATCGTAGACCCCGTCGACATTCTTGGCCATGAGGATCATGTCCGCTTCGACTTCCACGGCGCGCAGGACTATGCCTGTATCTGTGGAAAAGAAGGGGTGTCCGGTTCCTCCGGCAAAGAAGACGATCACACCGTCTTCAAAACATTTCACTGCCCGGTCCTTGGAAAACAGCTCTGTAAAAGCTCCGCAGACAAAAGGAGTCATGACCTGGGTGCGGAGTCCCGCTCCCCGGAAGATTTCCGAAACATATATGCAGTTCATGACTGTAGCCAGCATGCCGATCTGGTCAGACTTTACCCGGTCTATCTCATCGCCGGTCCTGCCTCTCCAGATGTTTCCTCCGCCCGTCACGACAGCGATCTGATGACCGGCATCATGGAGTGTCCTGACCTGCCTGGCTATGCCCGCGATCACTTCCTCATCATACAGCTTTACGGCGCCCTTTGCTGTCCTCATTACGCCGTCATTTTCACCCGCCAGAGCTTCTCCGGACAGTTTCAGGATTATTCTGCTCATATTGTATTTCCCTCTTAAATGTAAACGAATATCACAGACCCTGCAGAAAACAGTATATCATTTTGATTGATGCCGTGCAACTAAACTTGAGGAGTGTCATCAAGAGTTGTTACTGGTCACACTGTGACCAGTAAACAGGCGTTTTCCATTCCAAATTGGCCTTCGGCCAATGGAAAACGCCCTTGAGCCCAGTCAAAATGACTGCCCCCGCACCAAACAGCTGAGTGTTTGGTGCGGGTGTAACTTGTAACCAAGAATTCACAGTCCCGGTTAAAGCTGCTAATCATTACGCCTTCTGCGCATCACTGTTTCGGCGGGACGCTCCCGCTCCGTGAAAAACGCAGCGGATACTAAGCTTTTTGCTTCGCCAGGGCTCGCAAAAAGCAAGTACCGGCGTTTTTCAAGGCCGCGCCTCTACAGTGATGTGCAGAAGGCGTTCCGGGAATCAGGTGGTCCTGAACTGGAAGCGGCCACGGGTTCACAACCCCGATTCAAAGTTTTGATTTCACCGGGCATTCCTGGTTCCGGTCCGGGATGCGGACATGGACAGGACAGATTATTTCTGGGAAGCCCGCTTTCTGAGCTTTGAATCCAGTATTTTTTTGCGCAGGCGAAGGTGGTGGGGAGTCACTTCCAGAAGCTCATCAGTATCGACGTATTCGATGGCCTGCTCCAGGCTCATGATCCTGGGCGGGACAAGACGCAGTGCTTCATCAGCGCTGGAGGAACGTGTATTGGTCAGATGCTTGGTCTTGCAGACGTTGACATCTATATCGACCGCTTTGCTGCTCTGACCGACGATCATGCCCGCGTAGACCTCCTCGCCGGGGCTTATAAACATCTGACCCCTGTCCTGGGCGCCGAACAGGCCGTAAGCGACAGCTGTCCCGGCTTCGAAAGCGATCAGGGAGCCTGTCTTGCGGTAGGAAATATCTCCTTTATAGGGCTGATAGCTGTGGAAGATCGTGTTCATGATCCCGTTGCCCTTGGTGTCAGTCATGAAATCGCCCCTGTAGCCGATAAGGCCGCGGGAAGGGATCATGAAAGTCAGGCGGGTATAATCTCCCTGAATGGATGCCATATTGACCAGTTCGCCCTTTCTCTCGCCCAGCTTCTGGATGACGCTGCCGGCAAATTCCTCCGGGACATCGATGATGCACTCCTCGATGGGCTCCAGGCGCTTGCCCTTTTCGTCATAATGATAGATGACTTCCGCCTTGCTGACTGAAAATTCATAGCCCTCGCGGCGCATAGTCTCGATCAGGACAGACAGGTGCAGCTCGCCGCGGCCGGAGACCTTAAAGGACTCGGTGGTGTCGGTGTCTTCCACGCGAAGAGAGACGTCTGTATTGAGTTCCCTGTAGAGACGGTCACGGATGTGGCGGCTGGTCACATATTTTCCGTCTCTTCCCGCAAGGGGTGAATCATTGACGTTGAATGTCATCGCGATCGTGGGTTCCGAAATCTTCTGGAAAGGGATTGCCTCGGGGGATTCGGGTGAGCAGAGAGTATCGCCGATGTGCAGGTCATCGATGCCTGAAATGGCAACGATGGAGCCGATTCCCGCTTCCTGAACCTCTACACGCTTGAGTCCTTCAAACTCATAGAGCTTGCTGACCCTGACTTTGCGGTGCATGTCCGGATTGTGATGGTTTACGATCACACAGTCCTGTCCTGTGCGGATGACTCCGTTATCCACCTTGCCGACACCGATCCTGCCGATGTACTCGTTATAATCGATCGTACTGATCAGCATCTGGGTACCCGCGTCAGGATCTCCTTCCGGTGCAGGGATATAGTCGACGATAGTCTCGAAAAGGGGTTTCATGCTGGCGCCGGGACTTCCCAGATCCAGAGTCGCGATTCCGGATTTGGCCGATGCAAATACGAAGGGACAGTCGATCTGTTCGTCGCTTGCTCCCAGATCCATCAGAAGCTCCAGGACCTCATCGATCACCTGGGTCGGCCTGGCGCCGGGGCGGTCGATCTTGTTGATGCAGACGATCACGGGCAGATCCAGGGCCATGGCCTTGGACAGGACAAAGCGTGTCTGGGGCATAGGTCCCTCAAAGGCGTCTACCACCAGGACCACGCCGTTGACCATCTTGAGCACACGCTCGACTTCTCCGCCGAAATCGGCGTGTCCGGGAGTGTCCACGATATTGATCTTGGTTCCTTTATAATATACAGCAGTGTTTTTACTCAGGATCGTGATTCCCCTTTCCCTCTCGAGATCATTGGAGTCCATGACCCTTTCCTGTACTGCCTGATTTTCGCGAAATACACCGCTCTGTTTGAGCAGACCGTCCACCAGTGTGGTTTTGCCGTGGTCAACATGGGCGATGATCGCCACGTTTCTGATATCTTCTCTTTTCTTCTTCATTAATTTAATACTCCTGAAAAATCCTGCGGCTTTTATGTTAATTCATTATTCAAAATTGCAGTATAACATTGAGAGATTCATCGCGCAATACCCGAGACCTGATAACAATCGTATAATAATCGTATAAAGATCGTATAACAAAACGCAGGATTTTTCCCTTTAAATCCAGACTTAAAATCCATGATCACCGGTATTCCCCGCGGTATCTGCTTCCTCTCTCATGCAGCAGACAGTATGTATGAATAAACAGCGAGCAAGCGGCCGCAAAGACGGATATGCTTGCATATCCGGTCTTGCGGACATTTGCGAGCGCCCACACATGAGTACAGAGCAACAAGGTGGAGCCGGGGACGATCTGAATGATAAAAAGTACACTTTATAAAATTTTAATTGCGTGCAATCTTCCCATATCTTGACATTCATATTGCATAGTGCTATTATCACCAAATGAATTATTAGCACTCGATGCCGGCGAGTGCCAACAATTCCCGAAACTGTTTTTTTGAAAACGTTTGACATTGACTTTTTTTACTTATCATTTAACCCGAAATTTTTTAACCGATTTTTTAACCGATTTATTGTAAGAGATTTTTTGTAAAGAGATTTTTTTCCTGATTGATCATTAACCTGATATTTAAAAAAGAGATTATTACCACAGAAATATTTGACTGCATAACAAATAAAAGGAGAAAGAATAAATGACAGTTGTTCCCGTTTATAACGCGATCGTCGTTCCCGATTCAAATATCTTTTTCGCGATCGACGCATATAAGAAAATGACCGGGCGCGCGCCTTTTGAAGGAGAAAAAGTCATCCTGATGATGCTGCGCGCCGATGACAGCAGGGAGGATCTGGAAAAGGACAGCTTCTATCCGATTGGTGTCTCCGGTGTTATCACGGAGGTCAATGCGGGGGGCTATCTGGTCATCCGCACCCACGGCCGTGTTCATTTTGACGAGATCACGGTCTACAGCGATCACACCATCGAACTGTCTGTTTCCCGTAAACCCGACATCGAAGATCTGGATCCCTCCTACGAATCCGAGCGGCTTGAAAAACTCAAGAAGGTCGTGATCGATTATACTTCACAGTTTCAATGGGGCGCCCTGACCCGCGCCTATGCGGATCAGTGGACCAATATCGGAGAGATCGCTTCTATCATGTCCCCCTGGCTGGGGATCAGCAATCAGGAGCGTTATGCCCTTCTGGCCGAGGACTCCAAAAAGGCCCGGAGTGAGGCGCTGGAAAAGATCCTCTATGAGAACCTTGAGCAGTTCCATGTCAACAATGAGGCCAGGAACGCGCAGGAGGAAGGCTACCAGAAAGTCTACCGGGAGCAGGCTATTAAAAAACAGATCGAGTATCTGCAGAAAGAACTCGATGAGATGCACCCCGAAAACATCACGGACGTACGCCGTTTCCAGGTTAAGATCGAGGAATCGGGGATGAACGAGACAGCCCGCAAGGAGGCTGACAAGGTCCTCAACCGCTATAAGCAGGAAGGACAGAACAGTCCCGAATCCGGTATGCTGTACGACTATCTGGATTTCATCACAGGTCTGTCCTGGAAAAACGAGGACGCTCAGGAAATCGATCTCGACGAGGCGGAAGCCGTACTCGAAGAAGACCATTTCGGACTCAAAAAGGTTAAAGAGCGCATTATCCAGCAGATTGCCGTGATGAATCTGAAAAAACAGCAGTCAGGCTCCATTCTCTGCTTCGTCGGAGCTCCCGGAACCGGCAAGACCAGCATAGGTCAGAGTATAGCCAAAGCCCTTCACCGCAAATACTCGCGCGTGAGTCTGGGCGGTGTGCGCGATGAAGCGGACATCCGCGGCCACAGGCGCACTTATATAGGGGCCATGCCCGGCAGGATCATGGACGGCATCCAAAAGAGCGGTGTCTCCAATCCCGTCATGGTCCTCGACGAGATCGACAAGCTGTCCGTCTCCTACAACGGAGATCCGGCCAGCGCCCTGCTCGAGGTACTGGATCCCGAACAGAACAGCAATTTCACCGATCACTACATGAACTGCCCCTATGACCTGTCCAATGTCCTTTTCATATGCACAGCCAATACCCTGGAAACCATCCCCGAGCCACTGCTCAACCGTATGGAAGTCATTCAGTTCCAGGGCTATACAGCCACTGACAAGCTGCAGATCGCCAAGAGGCATCTGCTTCCCAAAGCGCTGCAGACAGTCGGGATCAGCGCGGATCAGCTCGAGCTGTCCGATGATATGATACGCCTGATCATTTCCGACTATACCCAGGAGGGCGGCGTGCGCGGACTGCGCAAGCGCCTGGAGACGCTCTGCCGCGCCGCGGCTGTCCGTATCGTACGGGGCAAAGGAGAAAAAGTCACTGTAACGCCTGAAAATCTCCGGGACTACCTCGATATGCATCCTGTATATCACAAAAAAGTCAAGGAAGAAGCAAATCCCGGTATCGTCACAGGTCTGGCCTGGACAGCTGCCGGAGGTGAGATCCTGTATATTGAAACACTGTTAACTAAGGGCAAGGGAGAAATCCTGATCACCGGTCAGCTGGGTGATGTCATGAAAGAATCAGCCCGCATAGCTGTCACGCTGGTGAAATCGCTCTTCCCCGATAAATCGAATATTTTCGAGGAGAACGACCTGCACATCCACGTTCCGGATGGAGCGACTCCCAAGGACGGTCCGTCTGCCGGCATAACACTGACGACTGCCCTCTCCTCCCTGGTGACAGGAATCCCTGTACCTCCCAATATCGGCATGACCGGCGAAGTGTCACTTCAGGGCGGAGTCAATCCCATCGGAGGTCTTCCTGAGAAGCTTCTGGCGGCACAGAGAGCGGGCGTAAAACAGGTCTTTATTCCCGCCGACAATGTGGACGACCTCAGGGATGTCCCCGAAGAAGTCAGGGAAAACCTGGAGATCACCCCTGTAGAAGAGGCTGTCCAGGTACTGCGCAGCCTGGGGATCCTGAAAGAAGCAGTCTGAAAAATGCAAGACTCGCTCGCCAGTCTTGAGCGATGAAGAATAAAATCACCGAAGAATAAAATCACCGGGATTTGATGCCGTCCTGCAGACGGCGTCAATACTCCGGTGATTTTTTATACTGTGTTTAAAAATCTATTCAGGATTTATTACATATGGGTTATGAACATTGCACATAAACATGGCACATACTCATATGATTGAAAGCTGAGCTTACATGGGATGTCCCCACAATGTTTCTTCCAGCATTTTCATATTCTCAAGAGGATTATCAGAGACCATGAAAAGATGCTCATAGAAATAATCCTCATTGAAAGTCAGACGCATCTGGTACCATTTAGCGCCTCCGTGAACAGATGATGACAGGCCTTCATTTTCAAAACCGAATCTGGAATAATATTCGATCATATTTTCTTTACAGGTGAGGACAAGGCCTTTGCAGCCTCTGTCGCCTGCCTCGCTGATCACCCGGTTGAGAAGCCAGGCAGCGTATCCCTGTCTCCGGTATTCAGGCAGGGTGCATACACTGAAGATCATGAGCCAGTCGCCGTCTTTTCTGTGGCAGGAGGGATCGGCATACATCTCATCTGTCAGATTCGATTCGGCAGTTACGGGGCCTGCTGCATAGCAGATCAGGTCATTGTAATCTGTGAAGCCAAGCCAGAAGCAATCAGGATAGGTCTTCAGTCTCCCTGCCAGTCTGTCCCTGTCAGCAGCTTCCGCAGCCGGAAAGCAGGCTGCTTCCAATGCGGCGATACGGTCAAGATCAGTTTCTTTTGCCTTTTTGATATACATGATTATTTCCTTTCACTCAAGAATCCCGATCGAGTCCTGAATAGGGTAGACACCGGCCTGCGTCCGCCGCAAGGCGGAAAAAATTACACGGGCCGTGTCATTGAAAAACAGCCGGACACCGCAGGTGCAGTGTCCGGCCCCTCAGTCTTGTTCCGACCGACTTATCCTTTACATTTGATACATTGTCTTTGCGAAGGGCTTGAGCAGAAAATAGAATCTGCGGCCCTTTTCCTTGCCATAATGCTTGAGGAGCGCATAGCGAAGGGAGGTCAGATTGTTGAGCTTTTCTCTAACACTAAGAAGATATTCAGATATGTCCGCCGGGTACTCGCCAGTATAATCACTGCGGGCAAAAATGATCTCGCAATAATATTCAAACTTCTGCTTGAGATCCGGCTTCAGCACAGGAATGCTGCGTGTATTGTTCTTGATGGAAAGATAGATATCTTTTCCCTGATCCCCGTAAAAAGTTGCCAGCTGATTGTGAAGCTCAGCCAGATTGTCGGGGCCAATGCAGGCGACGATTCTGGCGATTTCTTCGTCTCCCGGGATCCGGGACGCCTCAGAATTATCCCCTTCAGCTGCAGCTGCGCTGTTTTCTGTGGAGGAAGCTCCTGCATCCGGGGACTTCGCTGCGGTTTTGGCGCTTTTCTGCTCTTCGGATGAGCTGTTTTCAGAGGAATTCTCGACAGGCTCCGCCTTTTTGGAACCGGACTTGGTCCTTCTGGATCTTGATCTGCGTGATCTGGTCTTGCGCGGACTGTCGGCCGCCTGATCATCAGTCTCCTGACCGGAGTCAGCGGATTCCGGATTCTCTTCGGATTCATCCGGTTTTGAGCGGGCAGCTTTTTTCTTTTTGTCCGTTCCCGTACCGCTGACAGACCCGGAAGAAACTAGATCGCCGGTGGAAGCGGCCTCACTCGCGTCGGAATTATCTCCGGAGGCAGGAATACTGTCGTCTGTATCTGAAGAATCCTGATCCTGTCCGGGAGCTGTATCAGCTGTTTTCCCTTTTTCATGGGATCCGGAGGGAGTCGGAGCGGAAAGCTCTTCTTCTGTGGGATCGTCTTTGAATTCTTCTCTGAACTCTTCTCCGAAATCTTCTCCGAAACGTTCCCTGTGGTCTTCATTTAAGTCATTCCGCAGGCCGGGACTTTCCTCTCCATCTTCTTTCTCTGAAACGGAGGAAGCAAGAGCAGAATCCATGCCTGCACCTGCATAGGAGGCATCGGGCTTTTGGATATCCTGAGCGGAACCGATAAGAGATGATTCAGGATCCTGACTGCCCTGATCTGCATCATTATATTCAGGAACCTGTTCCGGATCAGCTTCATCCTGAGAAAGGGGTTCCTGATCTGAATACTCCGCATCACTGTAGTCATGGGTGTCGTATTCGTCTTCAGAACCGGTTTCTTCGTCTGAATTTTCATAAATGGATTCATCGTCCGCGGACATCTCATCTGAGGATACCTCATCCGAAGCAGCCTCATCTGTGTCGTCCTCTTCCTCTTCGAAGTCCGGATCGTAATCCTCATCCTCATTTTCAGGAATACTGTCGAAATCCTCCTCCACAAAATCTGCCTCTTCAGCTTCAGGCTCCGCGGCAGTCTCCGCATCCCTCAAAACAGGGCGGGAAGGTCTGACATCCTGCATCTCTGCCGGATCCGCAGAGGAAACCGCTGAAGATGCTGCAGCTGTTTCAGTTTCTTCCCCGATCACAGCCCGGTTTACATGATCACGGGTACGATCGGAGGCATTTCTCCACTCCAGATCTTCTCTTCTGCGTCTCTCGAGATTTTTACACTCTTTTCCTGTGATTCGTTTGACCGATTTTTTGCTGCGTCTCCAATACTTGACGGCTGCGTCAAAGCCTGTGTCGTTGGTGACGATCACAAACCTGTCGCTCTCGTTTTTACTGATTCGATATCCGAGCTCGGTGACGAGCTGGAAATCCAGCGCATTTGTGCCCTCATAACATTTGATGAAGGTCACTGTCCTGTCGGATTCCTTGAGCTTGATCAGACTTTCATAACTCATGTGCGGACTGTTTCTGGTATAAAAAACAATCAGCTCTGTCTGATCAGCAGGGAGTTCCAGAAGAGAAATCCAGAAATCTCCGACATTTTCGCTGTCTATTAAATATTGTACTGTCATACACAATCCCTGATCGGTCGGAACATCAGAAATTATAACACGAAGGCAGGCCCCCGGGCAATCTGTTTATCAGCCTATATTATGCTGATATTAAGCCTAGGTTGTACACGCCCCATCGAAGGGCGTAGACATGTATCTTGTTTTTATATATGGCCTTTGCTCAGGTTTATTCCATGTGGACATGAACCTGGGGGAAGGGAATACTGATTCCGGCCTCATCAAATCTGAGTTTGACTGCCTCTGTGACAGCCCACTTGGCGCTGAGGAAGGAGGGGGATGGCACGTAGCAGTTCATACCCATGTTGACAGCACTGTCTCCCAGACTGTCCACGAAAACGTCCACCGGATGGTTCTGCAGGATATCCGGAATCTCCTTGCTGATCTCAAGAAGGATCTTCTTGGCAAGCAGGATATCGGAGTCGTAGCTGATACCGACGAGCAAGTCCAGGCGTCTGATCGGGTTTTCCCCGCAGTCAGTGACGGCACAATTTGAAATAATGCTGTTGGGAATCGTTAGTACCCGGTTATCTTTAGTGGTGATGGTCGTATATACCAGTCCGATCATGGACACAGTGCCCTCACCGTGATCACAGATAATATAGTGCCCGACCCTGAATGGATGCATGAGAAGAATGAGAATGCCTCCGGCCACATTGGCAAGGCTTCCCTGCAGGGACATGCCGATTGCCAGCATGAGGGTGCCCAGCACAGTGACGATAGAGGCTGTATTGATCCCAAGCTGACCGAGAATGACGAATATCAGAATGATGTGGAGAAAAATCTCCAGCGCGGAACCCAGGAATCTGGTAAGTCCGATGTCTGCCTGTGTTTTCTCCAGACCTTTCTGAAGCATATGATGGAGCAGCCTGATCAGCTTCCTGCCGATCAGGATGATGATCAGGCAGACGATGATATTGAAGGCGAGGGACCTGATTACAGGGAGCATGCTCTCAAAAAAGTTTTTTAAATTTGTCACCGTGAGATCTGATGGCTCAATGGGCTCCATCTGTTCTAGCTGTTCGACCGGTGTGCTTTCCGTGGCTGTACTGATAATACCAGACATACTGATGAACATGTTTTTCTTTCCTCTTGCTTAAACCGCGAGTTTTCCCGTTTATACTGAGCGTTTAACTCTAAACCGGTCAGACCTGCTGTCGCCTTATTAATCTGATTCAGCCGGATGCGTGCTCTGAATCTGCGGTGCCGCATGTCGACTTGAAATATCTTCAAACGTAAACCACGCCGAACTGCATCAGATGGTTTATGAACAGGATCAGGCACCGATTACTTTTTTAATGGCAGCGAGAAGATCATCGAATTCCTCGAAGGCGGGAAGATCGGGGTTATCTTTGCGGATCTGGTCGGTGCTCCTGAACAGGAAACCGTCTTTTCCGGCTCTGATCATGGCCAGATCATTATAGCTGTCCCCAATGCCGACCGTCTCAAATCCAATGGACTGAAAAGCTCTCACGGTGGAAAGCTTGGAGTTTTCGCAGCGCATTTTGTGGCCGATGATCTCTCCGTCGGGAGCGACGATCAGTGAATTGCAGAAAAGTGTCGGCCATTCAAGCTTCTTCATCAGGGGTTTAGCGAACTCGGTAAAAGTATCGCTGATGATGACAGCCTGTGTCATGCTGCGCAGCTCATTGAGGAAATCAAGTGCACCCGGAAGCGGTTCGATTTTGGCAATCGTCTCCTGAATCTGAGGAAGTCCCAGGCCGTGCTCATGAAGGATGCCGCGGCGGAATGCCATGAGCTTGTCGTAATCCGGCTCATCCCGGGTTGTCCTTCTGAGTTCAGGGATTCCGGTCACTTCCGAAAAAGCAATCCAGATTTCCGGTACCAAAACACCTTCCAGGTCCAAACAAATAATATGCATTTTCTGTTTTCCTTTCTAAATAGCTGAATATACTTCCTAAATAGCTGAAAAAATTTTTTATGTAAACAGCTGGGAAATTCTATATCTTAAGTGTGATTAAAACAGCGAGGAAAGCGGCTGCAAATGCCGAGCCCGCTTGAGCATTTGCGGACATTTGCGAGCGCTCACGCCCATTACCACAAGTGTGAAAATTTAAAAGTCATTAAATTATACGGAACTGCCAATCCGGCTTATTTTTTTCCGAAGCGGGATTTGATTCCGCGGCTGAGTTTCTGAGTAAAAGTCAGTGCCCGTACAAGATGATCCTCAGGCATATATTGCCGGCAGGCTCTTAAAAGAGGTTTTGTGTTTTTTCCTGCCGAATAGCGGAAAATGCCGTTTCGCTTTGTCTGTACCTCGAATCGGGGAAGCCATTTTCCCCCAAACACAACATCTGCCACGATATAGGTGATCTCTTCCCAGGGGATCTGCACATAATTCTCGACATTTCTGTTGTCGTAGAATTCAAATGCCTTATCGCCCACCATGATCTTGCCGTATTCGTTGATTCCGCGGAAAGAGGTCGCGTTGCAGACATAGTCTACTTTTGTATTCATGGATTCTGCCATATTTCAGTCCTCTCAGACCGCGCCGGCTTCCTTACCTGCGCGGGAAAATATTAATCATGATTACCGCATCGACTATATTATCATGCAACGTTCGATTTTTCAATTATAGACTCGCATCGGGACACGTCCTTCGAGAGAACGTGTACAGTAACGACTAATGTTGATTTTCCTCGTATAAGAGTCTCACGCAAGGCGGCCTGCGGACTTTGTATGACAATGTTCCCGCTTATAGGCTGTTCACTATTACGGTTTGGGCAAAAAAAACCGCCGGCAGGAATTCCTGCCGGCGGCACAAGTTCTGAGTCATTTGATTATACAGAGGACTTTCTCTGTGTTCATGTATAAATTACATGAGTCCGATCAGATGGAAAAGGATACCCACGACGAAGAGGCCGAGGATGATGACGATCGGGGAGACTTTCCTCTTCAGCAGATACATGCAGAGGAAGGTCAGCAGCAGAGCTGCAAGTCCGGGAACCAGAGAGTTCAGGTTGTCCTGAAGAGTGGTTACCTTGGTGGGATCCATGGACATGCCGGAGGACCACTGTGCCAGAGCCTGCTTGATACCTTCACCGCCCTGAGGCAGCTTGTCCCACTCGATGTAAGCGCCTTCGGAAAGAGCGACTTCAGAGACCTTGATCGGGAAGTTTACGTGAACCCAGCGCTGAACCAGGGAACCCAGGACGAACATACCAAGAATGGAAGCGCCCTGTGTGACCTTCTGCAGAAGGCCGCCGGAAAGGTCCTTGGTGATCGCGGTACCTGCCTGATAGCCGAATTCCTGAGTGTACCACAGGAAAGCGTAACGGATCACGTTCCAGAGAACGAAGAAGAGGATGGGACCGAGGATGTTTCCGCTCATTGCGAAGGAAGCAGCCAGCGCGCCGAGGATGGGACGTACTGTGAACCAGAAGATAGGATCGCCGACACCGGCAAGAGGTCCCATCATACCGACCTTGACACCCTGGATAGCGGCATCATCGACCGGAGCGCCGTTTGCGCGGTCCTCTTCCAGGGCCAGGGTGACGCCCAGAATAGGAGCAGCGACATAAGGCTGTGTATTGAAGAACTCCAGGTGGCGCTTGAGAGCGGCCGCCTGTTCTTCTTTTGTGGTATAGAGTCTTTTGATCGCGGGGATCATAGCGTAGCAGTAACCACCGTTCTGCATACGCTCATAGTTCCAGGAACCCTGCAGGAAAGTGGAACGGAAGCAGACAGACATTCTGTCCTGTTTTGTCAAAGCGACTTTCTTTTCATTTTCAGCCATTGCGCACTTCCTCCTTCTCAATAATCATTCAGGATATCGCCCAGAGGATCGCCGCTTCCGCCTGCAGCTGCGCCTGAGCCGGCACCGCTTCCGCCTTTTTCAGACAGATTCAGGTAGATGAATGCGATCGCGACTGCGACAATACCGAGACCGATGAGGGTCAGATCGGAGATGGCTGCCAGAGCGAAGCCGATGAAGAAGAAAGGCCACACTTCAGCTGTTGCCATCATGTTGATGACCAGTGCATAACCGACTGCCACGACCATGCCGCCGCCGATGGACATACCTTCGGTCAGCCATGCGGGCATGCTGTTGAGCAGGTTTGCGACGACCTCAGCGGGAACGACGCAGAGAGCTGCTGCAGGGACAGCGATACGAAGACCCTGCATGAAGATTGCGCCCCACTGAAGCATCTCGATTTTCTTGAAATCGGCATTTTCAGCGGCAGCGTCCATAGCGTGGACGATCGGAACTGCCAGTGTACGGGCGATCATGGTGAGGAACAGACCTGCTACTGCCAGCGGAATTGCAACCGCGATAGCAGTGGAAGCACCATCAGCGCCCTGTCCGCTCTTCATCAGGATGATAGCGGAAGCGACAGAAGCAAGAGCAGCATCGGGAGCGACTGCCGCGCCGATATTTGCCCAGCCCATGGCGATCATCTGAAGGGAGCCGCCCAGGATGATACCTGCTACAGGCTGTCCGCAGACGATGCCGATCAGTGTGCAGGCCACGAGAGGCTGATGGAACTGGAATTCATCCAGAATGCCTTCCATGCCTGCAAGAAAAGCAACTAAAATGACTAACACTATGGATATAGCGTTCATATGTACCTCCAATACATTTTACACACCTTCCGGAAATGAAACACTCCGGAAAAATTATGTAAAAACACTGCGTTGCAGTTTTTACATGTTAACCCAGCTCAGCGCGTGCCTTTTCGACAATCGCGTCCATATCCTCTCTGGAGTCGGTGGGAACCTTACGGACATCAAACTTGATGCCAAGTTTCTTGAGTTCATCAAAGGTCTCAACGTCCTCTTTGCCGAGGGAAAGCACTTTGTTGACTGCAACTTTTCCGAGTGAATGAGCCATGGAACCGACATTGAGTTCCTTGATGTCCACACCGCCCTTGATCGCGCGGAGCGCGTCCTGAGGTGTTTCAAACAGAAGCAGTGCCTTGGTGGCACCGAAACGAGGGTCTTTTGCTACTTCGATGATCTTACTGATCGGAACGACATTTGCCTTTACTCCGGGCGGTGCTGCCTGCTCGATCAGGGTCTTGCGCAGGTCATCATGTGCCACACCGTCAGAGCAGACAATGATACGGGTCGGCTGTGTGGTCTTGGACCAGGCAGTGGCGACCTGTCCGTGAAGCAGACGAGAATCGATACGGGCCAGAACATATTTGATATGTCCGTCACCGAGGACTGTTCCCGGAGGAATAGCGCCGGTGGGCTCAGCCGCGCCGCCTGCTGCGGGTGCAGGAGCAGCTGCTTCTTCAGGCATGAGCGATTCGGGATGGGTGACAATGCCCTCTCTGGCTGCGCTCACGATAGCCGTTGCAACTTCTCCGGCAGTTTCATAATCATCTCTTGCTCCATACGCTTCCGCGATCATGGGCAGGTTCATGCCTGTGACCACTGCCCACCCCGGATGGTCAGCACTGAGCAGGAAAATCTGATTGTACGGTGTTCCGGCGAACAGATCGCACATAAACAGGACGTTCTCAGGATCTTCCAGCTTTGCGACCGCTTCCTGGATCTTCACGCGAAGATCATCAGGCGTCTCGCCGTTGTGGAACGTAACAGGAATCACATCATCCGCCTCACCGAATACCATGCAGGCGGAGGAATAAATTCCTGTTGCAAAGTCACCATGACTTGCAAGGATAATCCCAACCATATATTTTACTCCCTTCTCTGTTATTTCTATGTGTTTCATTGTCCGGACAGGAACGTAATACTCTTTGATTCCGTACCAGTTTGGTCAGCAGTTCTGTTAATAAAACTTTTGACGGACAAAAGCGACACATATGATTACAAAAATCATTATACATTTTATACTTTTTTAATGTCAATATAATCTTGTTTTTATAAAATAAGACAATACATAATCTTGTTTTTATAAAATAAGACAATACATCTTGAGAAAAGCCGGGGCCGGACTCTGATTTGAGAAGATTTGACATAAATATAAGAAATTTATAAAAAGCCCCCGAAGTATAATACGGATTTATAATATATTAAATATTTCGGCAAATTTGCTTAACTATATTCTTCTCTTTGTTGAAAAAATGATGTTCCACAGGTTTTTGACCATTTTGGTCAAACTGCAGCCATCATATTAATTCATATATTCAAGTATACGGGCCGGCAGTATATACAGTTCGCAACAGGATGGAGACGGCCTTGCCGCCTTCTGCCCCCCGGCCGGCCCGTGTCATAAAAAAACATCTGATCCTGTTTCCGGACCAGATGTTTTTTTAAAGCTTCAGCCATTATTGTTTAATTGGTATATACCTTATTTTGACAGTAGGGTATCTGTGATCTCATGCGGTATTATAAACTCTGCTGCTCCCATATAAAGCGGAGCCACTTCTTCTATATCAAAGCATATTACAAGATTTCCGTCTTCATTAATATAATAATCCTGATCAGGGCGGATAGATTTGAAATCTGTTTCCGGATTCTCAGAGGAATCCAGACTGTATTGAACGTAGGAATCCTCTTCCATCTCTTTTCTCATCTGTTCTTTAATATTCTCACTCAGAGGGGTGATATAATCGACATCTTTTCCGAACAGACTCCTTAGGGGCAGACTATTGCCTGTCGACTTATCGAACACAAAATGATTGGTCTGCAGATAATTATCATCCTCTTCTGTACAGGAAGTAACACTTATGCTGAGCAGGTCATCTGTTTCTGCCGCGATTTCATGCACGAAGCGAAGGGATTCATAACCTGTTTCATCAGAGACATATTTCTCAAAATCAGAGATCTTAGCCTGTGCTTTGTTCCTGATTTCTTCACTTAGATCCGCCTCGGACAGTACTGCCTGCAGGGACAGGGTTTCTTCATTATAAGACGAGGATTTGACAGCTGTATTTGATGAATCGGGATTTCCCATCATGGGAATGCCCTGGTCTTCAGTTATCTTCTCAGATATCTTATCAGAACTCCCGGCAGAATACATGGTAGTAGTTGTAGTGGGCACTTCATATACCCGGGGACTGATATCGTTTGATTCACTTTCATCATAAGCCTCTTCCGCTTCATAAGCAGAACCCACTTCCTCTTCGTAAGCAGACCCCTCTTCCGGCGGCATCATTTCCGGATTTTCGGATCCCATTGTAAAAACACCTGAATCTGTGGATCGACTGTCCGCAGCCATTTGTATGGAAGGCTGTTTACGCAATGACACAAGGCTGACCAGGATGATTGAGACACATAGGAGCGCCGCGACAGCAGTGCTCCAGTGGAGCAGCTTCTTAAACTTTCCCCCTGCCGCTGCCGCTTTTCTACGGTGGGTTCTGGTTTCCTGTGATGTAGCGGCCGGCTGAGCTGCCGTCTGTTCCTGGTCTGTAGCAGAAGGGAGTCCCGCATCTTCTATGTAACGATCCCTGATTCCGCCCATTGCCTCCAGCAAGTCATATTTATCCATCACATTAACCCCTCCTCTTCCAGAACTTTTTGAAGGGAGCGTCTCATTCTCATAAGCGTCACCTTGACATCACTCTGACCAATACCATACATCTGCGAGATTTCAGCTATAGAGTCGAAATAAAAATACCGTCTCACAAATATATTTCTCTGTTTTTCCGAAACGGTATCCAGATACCTGTTGATCGCTTCTTCCAGCATGCGGCGGTCTATGGCCTCCGATACATTGTCGCTGGACACAGGAATGCACTCTCCGAGCTCATCAAGAGACTCCGAAAGCCGGTCACCTGTCCTCTTCCGGGCATGGTTTGCCCTGTATCTTGAAATTGCCAGATTCCTGGTTATTTTAGCCAGAAAAGCGCTCAGACAGACAGGCCGGGCGGGAGGAATACTGTTCCATGCGCCCAGCCAGGTGTCATTAAGACATTCCTGAACATCTTCTTCAACTCCCAGTATATTGAAAGCTATAGTCCGGCAGTATCTGCCGTAGGCGGTCTCAGTCTCCTGGATCGCGCGCTCGTCTCTTTCCCAGAAGAGATCGATAATATTAGTATCTTCCATAAGGCCTCATTTCGACACAAGCGCGGCAGTCTGTTCCCTCAAAGGCGCGAAAGTTCAAACAGGCGCTCTTAAAAATAAAAACGCCTTACACCTCCATAAGGTTACGCCCGCACTTATTTTTCAGTTGATATATTAAACTCTTCATTGCCGTTGCCGGTAATTGTGATTGTACCGTTTTTCGATGACCTGTAGACATCCACTTCTGATTCATCCATCATATTGAGAACTTTTTTGGAGGCATGCTTATCATTGCTGTCAGTGATGACCGTGACTTTTGGAGAGACATTGCTGATAAAATCAGAGGAGTTGCTCTCTTTTCTTCCGTGATGTGGATATTTCAGCACATCGTATTCCTGCTGATTAGTCTCGAGCCAGGCTGCGATCGCCTCCTCCTCGATATCGCCCGGAAGCAGCCACTGATCGTCCCCGCAGAACACTTCGATGATCAATGAAGCGTCATTGTCATTTTTGATCTTCGGATCATAAGAGACCAGGGCGGGATGCACTTTAAAATCCACTCCATCCGCATCAAATTCTTCTGTAGATGCTACCCGGGTATGGGAGAGTTTTTCTGAATCTATAAGATTGAGCAGATCCCCGCACTTGTCAGGATCACCGTCATAATCCGGCAGATAAATCATGTCCACAGGAATGGAGGAAGCAATCTCAGCAGCCCCTCCCACATGATCTTTATCGTAGTGCGTGATGATCATGGCATCCAGAGACTCCACATCTCTTTTTTTGAGTTCTTTGAGAATGTCATCGGATGTCTCTTCATAACCGGCATCGATCAGCACGTGACTGTCTCCACAGGTAAAAAGTATACAGTCACCTTTGCCCACATCGAAAAAGACAGCTTCCACTTTAGTGTCCGCTGAACTGCCCGAAGATGTCTGGCCGGACTCTTTCGGCTTGTTGTTTCCGGACTGCCCGGCACTGTCCGATGAGGAAGCCGGCGTACTGACAGATCCCTTGTCCGCGGATGTTTTCTTTTTGTCCTTCTTTGAGCACCCTGTCAATAACAGAGTCGAAATGACCAGGCAGCAGATCAGGATTATACAGACCCTCCCGGGCAGACAGACGGACATTTTTTTATGCCGGCAGCTTCGAGGGCTGTTTTCAGGCAGGTATAAAAAAAGAGGCGCATTGTACGGCGCCCCGGTTTTTCTGTCATGCTTCCCGGATTGCAGCTGACCTTTTTGTAATATATTTTTCATACGTATAGTGATGACCTCCGTTCAAAGATTCAGATTTTACTCGTTCAAAGATTCAGGTTTTACTTCATGGTGTAAGGTTCAGTACACATTATAAATCCTTTATTCAGATTCGTCATCACTTTTGATAAATAAGTTCACCCCCTGGTCAGGGTGTGGCGGGTAACCAAACTGTCGGGGGAATAAAAAGGTTATCGAAGGTATAGAAGGTATAGGAGATATAGAAGGATATCGAAAGTATCGAAGGTTATTTTTCCTCTTTCAGGGATATGCGGATTGTCCACAAGCCTCCTGCGGCAACAGCGAAAAGAGCAGCGCACCAGGGAAGGGTGCAGATATGGGGATAGGCATTTGTCCATTCAAGTACTATTATTACCAGATTACAGACACTGTGCAGCGCGAATGGAACTGTGATCCTGCCCGTCCAGGCATAGGATAAGGCAAATACCAGCCCCATGAAAAAAGCATAGAATCCCTGGGTCAAAGAGCCGTGCCAGGCGCCAAAGACTGCCGATGAGGCAGCAGCTGCAAAATACAGGCCGTATGCCCTGTCAAGACGCGGAAAAAGAATTCCTCTGAAGAGCAGTTCTTCAGAAAATGGCATAAAGAATCCATAAAAAGCTGCCTGCAGAATCAGGCCGGTCAGTCCCGGAACGAATGCACTTTCCATGGCGGACATTTCCGAAACAGGCAGAAGGATAGAAAAAAGAACATTGAGCGCGGCGGCCAGGGCTGCCGTGGATGTCAAAAGGACCGGATATATATTTTCCGGCACAGGTGTTTTCCACCCGGAATCCTTTAGAACTGAGGGATATTTTCGCGGAAATGCGGAGATTTCCACAATTGCTGTACTGCGCACCCCGAGACACCCTGCCGCTGTCGGAAGAATCTGACAGATGTATTTGCGGAATATACCGGCCGCGTAATACAGGGCCGGGTCACCAGTGCCCGGAGTCACTGCGGCTGAATGCTCTTGTATCCCCCATAAGACGGCTTCGGTGAGGGAGGATACGGCAAAGTATATGAGAAGGTACATCAGGAGAGGGCTGAAAATATAAAGTATCTCTCGTAATTCCGGTTTTGAATGCATAGCAGACCTTATTTTACTTGTGATTTATTCTTCATCGCGCAATACCCGTGACTTCAGATCGTGGATTCACGTGCAAGACTCGCGGGCGAGTCTTGCAATTTTGCGATGAATGATACTTTCTTTACCACGGTTCAGAATTTGCGTTAATTGGCAAATGATCCGCCAGGATATTTTACACAGGATATTTTTCACAGGATATTTTTACACAGGATATTTTCCAATAGATGGATGTCTCTAAAAAGACCCCGATGCATCAGGGACTGCTGCACCGGGGTCTGCTTTTTTAATTTGGCTGTCCCCCAAAGGGGACGGGTAGATATCTGATTATCTGAGCATAGCGCCGCCGATGACCATCATCTGAACTTCGGATGTGCCTTCATAGATCTCAGTGATCTTGGCATCACGCATCATGCGCTCGATGGGATAGTCACGGGTGTAGCCATAGCCGCCGTACAGCTGTACGCAGCGACGAGTAACATCACTTGCGTTGCCTGCAGCAACCAGCTTAGCCTCTGCAGCCAGGAAGGTGTAAGGCTTGCCTTCGTCAACAGCGTTAGCTGCCTGATAGACCAGAAGTCTTGCAGCGTCTGTGTTAGCCTGCATCTTAGCCAGCTCGAACTGAGTGTTCTGGAACTTGGCGATAGGTCTGCCGAACTGAGCTCTCTCTTTAACGTACTGCTTTGTGATCTCGATAGCGCCTTCAGCAATACCAAGAGCCTGTGCAGCGATACCGATACGGCCGCCGTCCAGAGTCATCATAGCGATCTTGAAGCCCTTGCCGACTTCGCC
>CACYTU010000078.1 GCA_902777355.1 uncultured Lachnospiraceae bacterium
CCTGCCCGACCCTGCGGAAACAGATGCCCTGACAGAAGCCGGGGAGAAGAGCTTCGAAAAGATCTCCTTTGACCAGGACCATATCGGAAAGACCTATTATTATGAGATCACCGAGACCGCGACAGGTTTCGAGTCCGGCTGGACAGCAGACCCTGAAAAGATCCTTGTCAAAATAGAGGTCGGACAACCCGATCAGGATCACCTGCTGCATCCTGAAGTGACTTACAGCGCTGACGGAGGCGAGAGCTACGGAAGCGAGGCAAGCTTCTACACCATTACCAACACCTATGAGGCTGAGGGAGAAATCGTCCTCGGGGCCAAAAAGACCCTGATCGGTGAAAAGACCCTGGAGGAAGGCCAGTTCGAATTCAGACTCACATATCCGGACGGCAGTGAAGAGATTGCCAAAAACGATGCGGAAGGAAAAGTGACCTTCGACACGATCAGGTATACACAGGATGACATCTATGAAAAGGATGAGAAGACCGGTGAATACAAGATCAAAGACGAGACCGGTTACACCTACACCATCAATGAAGTGATTCCCGAAGGAGCGAAAGACAACGGAGACGGAACTTTCTATTACGAGGGATACACCTATGACGGAACAACCTATACAGTCAGAGTGGAGCTGACAGACAACGGAGACGGAACCATTACAGCAAGGGTCACAGAGGGCACTGATGCAGAGAAGGCTGATGAAAACAGGGAATCTGAGCAGCCCGGGGCAGCTGTTTATGAATTTGTAAATGCATACAATGCCGAAGGGACCCTGAAGCTCGATGCAGAGAAAACATTTAAAAACGGCACCCTCAAGGGCGGAGAGTTTACCTTCGAACTCAGGGATGCGGAAGGAAATGTACTGCAGAGCAGAAAGAACGACGCAGCAGGAAAAGTATCATTTGGTATCATCACCTATGAGTACGCGGACATTGCCAAATCACCCTTTACCTACACCGTTCAGGAAGTGGCGGGAGACATGGATAACGTGACCTATGACGAAAGGGTCTATACGGTCACGGTCAGCCTGAAAGATAATGAAGACGGGACTCTGGAAGTCACAAAGGAGATCGATCAGGGCGGAGAACTGAAGTTCGTGAATGAAAGTCACCACAAAGATGTCAACCCGAAAACTTCGATTACTTTGGGCGGCGTAAAGGAGTACGAAGGCCAGACCCTGAAAAAAGACCAGTTCGAGTTTGAGCTGACTGACGAAAACGGCAGGCAGATCGACACAGCCCGCAACGATGCCGACGGAAACTTCACATTCGGCAAGATTACCTATAAGCGCTCGGATCTGGGCGGAAAATCGAAGCGGGTCTACACCTATAAGGTGAAAGAAGTCAAGGGTGATGAGGAAGATATTGACTACGACACCAAAGTCTACACCGTTAAGGTGACCGTGACAGACAATGGCGACGGTACAATAACTGCGACCGCTGACACTGACAGAAAGAACATCAAATTTGTCAATAAAACTGACAAGAAAAAGAAACACGACAAAAAATCGAAGGACAAAAAGAGTGCCGGGACCGGAGACGACACACCTCTGGGACTTCTCATCGGAGGAGTGATCGCAGGTGCGGCCGGCCTTGCGGCAGTCCTGTGGATTCGCAGAAGAAACCGTAAATAAGGCAGTCTTTGCAGCCGTCTGCAAAGCCGTCTGCAATTGAAAAAAAGACTGAAACGGTATGAGACGGCACATGGCCGGTCCGGCAGTAAACGACACATGCTCTTTGCATGCCGTTTACTTCGGGCCGGCTTCAGTCAAAAACAATGACTGAACATTGATTCAACACGGAATGGGTCCAATTCAGGATGAATGTAACATAGAATTGATTCAGCACAGAATGGATTCAACCCCAAAATTGATTCAACTCAGAATGAATGTAATATAGAATTGATTCAACTCAGAATGAATTCATCACAGAGTTGATTCAACTCAGAATAGACCTGATATAGAATCAACTTGACACAGAGGAATCCCGGCTATGAAAACATCTGTCCTGCTTCCGCCCGTATATCAAATCGAGGAAGGCCCCTTCAGAGGAGGCATGGGCAGCGTCTATCGTGTGCTGCACCGGGAATGGGGCACACAGCTCGCTGTCAAACAGCCTCTGCCGGAGATGCTTGAGAATAAACGCGCTCTCGAACTGTTTCTGTCCGAGTGCCGGCTGTGGGTCATGCTGGGCATGCACGAACACATCGTGATGTGCCACTACGTGCGAACCCTTCAGGGCGTTCCCACGGTCTTTGCCGAATGGATGCCCGGAGGCGATCTGCAGACTTGCATCGCCTCCGGCCTTTTATATAAAAAGGAAGCAGCAGACGAACGTGCAGTGACAAATGAACGTGCTGAGAGTGAAAAACGAGCGGGGACAGATGAACATGCAGAGCCGGGCGAACGAGCGGGGACAGATGTCCTGACAGCCCAGAAAAAGATACTTGATATCGGTTTTCAGATTGCAAGCGGCATGGCCTATGCCCACAGCCGGGGACTCATTCACAGGGATCTGAAGCCGGCCAATATTCTTTTTGCCGGAGACGGGACCGCAAAGGTCACGGATTTCGGTCTCGCCGTTCTGCGCGGTTCGGGGGCAGATGCCTTTGCCGGATTCGGAACGGCTGCCTACGCGGCTCCGGAACAGCACCAGAAAAAAGAAATCGGTCCCGCCGCCGACATCTGGAGCTTCGGGGTCATTCTCCTGGAAATGTTCCTGGGAGAGCGCCGCTGGAAAAACAGTCTGTTTATTCCAACCGGTCTGGGCATCTGGCTGTCTCAGTCGGCAGTTCCCCTGCCGGGAGGGGTGCGGGAACTGATCATGCGCTGCTGTGATCCCCAGCCGGCCCGCCGGCCTGCGGATTTTAAGGAAGTCATCAGCGCCCTCAGAAACTGCTGGCGGAGCCTGACAGGCAGGGAGTATCCCCGCAGGGATCCGGGAGAGAGCGCTTTGATTGCAGATACCTGGAACAACCGGGCTCTCAGCTATCTGGACCTTGGGATGGAGTCAGACGCGGAGGAATGCTGGAGAAAAGCCATCAAGTCTGATCCGGGTCACATGGCCTCCATTTATAATCAGTCCATGTACGCTTGGCGGACTGCCAGGACAGATGATCTCCAGACAATGCGGATTTTGCAGAACGCCTGCAATAATGAACCTATAAGAGAAAATGCAGAACTCCTGGCCCGCTTTTTTGCCGAGCGAGGCAGCACTGAGCCGATTCTGAAGCTCCGTGGGATTTACGGCAGAGACCTGCTTCCTGAATATACGGACAGGAACAAAAACAGCCAAATTCCGGAAGCAGGCAAGGCAGCTGCCGTCGGGAAGATAATTGAGAAACAGCGAAAAGGCATGCCCGGACGGTCTCGGGCAGATCTCCGTGATGACGTACTGAAAGAGCACCTGCAGGACCGCCGCTGTCTGATTATGTCCAAACCGGCCAGATTCCTTTCTGTTTCCGGATCAGAGGCAGTTTTTCTCTTTGCCGACCGGACTGCAGAACTTTGGAATTTCCGCGAAAATAAACGTATTTCTGTTCTTGAGACAGGTGATTCACGTCTTCTGGACGCCCTGATCCTGCCCGACGGCACCGTATGTGCCTGCTCCGGGGAGGGGCTGACATTTTTTTCCAGAGGCGGAAAGCGAAAAGAGCTGGTCCCGGTTCGGGAAGGAACCGCCAATCGTCTTTTTCTCTGCGGAGAGGGAAAAGAGATTCTGTTTTATGCCTGGCGTGAAGACGCAGAGGGCGGCCAAAACATCACCCGCAATTATGCCATCCGGATCGATTCGCGCACCGGCAAAAGAAGGGCAAAGCTCCGTTTTGACAGCAAAAGCCCCGGTTTTTTTCTTCCCCTGCAGGATGGGAGAGAACTCTTGATTCCGACAGAAGCAGGGCTTCTGCGGGTTGATCCTGTAAGGGGCAAGGTCAGGAAGACCTATCGCTCTGAAGTGATTTCAGATTCTGAGTCCGGCAAAACAAAGCCGGCGGACACCGCCAGGCAAGGCAGAGTTTACGGCGGGAGTGAAAAGGCCCCTGCAGCCGGCACCAAAGAATCTGCCTTACCCGGCAGCGCTCCGGGACGAGGGGAAAAGAGTTCTGAGTCCGGAGGCGGAAATACTGATTTCCGCTGTGCCGCTGTAAGTTCTGACGAAAAACTGCTGGCAGCCTGCGCCGGAGACACTTTGTGGCTCTGGGATCTGCAGGACGGAAGGCTGCTGACACATTTCCATGTCGGCAGATGCCGTTCCCTCGCCTTCGTCCGGCGGCAAACCTCCGCCTCTCATGAATCCGCCCGCTCCGGCCGGGGACTTTTCGAGTCAGGTATTTCCGACCCGGGACTTTCCGGTTCCGGCCCTTCAGGTTCAGGTCTTTCCGGTCCGGGACTTTCCGGCTCCGGCCCTTTAGGTTCCGGCCTTACTGACGAGAACAGGGGGATTCTGCGGACTTTGGACTATTATCTGCTTAGTTCCGCAGAAGAGCCGGAAGTCAGGCTCTGGGAACTGCCCTCCGGGCGATGTCTGCGCACTTTTGCCCCCCACAGGGGAGGCGTGCGATGCCTTCGGACTGTGGGAAATGAAGCCTTTCTCTCGGCAGGAGAACTCGACGGGATTTATTACCAGCAAATCCCTCATTTTGAATACAAGGCGCTCTGGAAACTATGCAGGGCGGAAGAGACCCGGCGGCTGAGGCAGGATCAGGATCATTTCCGGGAATTAATCTACAGGGCGGCGGATCTCTGGAAAAAAGGTGATAAAAAACTGGCCCTGGAAAACCTGTATCTTGCGCGATCAATCCACGGTTATGAAAGAAACCAGGCTTACCTGCGTCTCAACGCGGCCATGGGAAAGAGCCTTCGGATTCATTCCCTGCAGAATGTCTGGAGCAGGGGGGCAGACCGGGAGAATACCCGGATCGACCGTCATCTTCGGGAAGAGGCAAAGGACCCCTGCCGCTGCACGGACCAAAAGAGCGGCAGGACTCTGCTGGCCCGGTTTGACGGAGATGTCCTGATCCGGGAAAAAGACGGCAGCAGCCGCACGATCCGGACAGGCCGCAGGGGAGTATGCGCGGCAGGCCTGTCAAAGGATGGGAAATATACCGCGCTGGGCTATTTTGACGGAAAACTGATTGTGCTGGACAACCGGGATGGCCATATATGCTGGGAGAAATCCGGAGGCCATATGGCGACCAGGCTCTGCTTTGACCCCGCGGGCGGTTTTCTGCTCTCGGGGCGCGAAGACGGGACAATTCTGGTTCATGCCCCGGATGACGGCCGCATTCTCAAGGTTCTGACCGGCAGGAAATCTTCGGTCACCGCCCTTGTTTTTTCAGAGGACGGACAGTTTCTGCGCTCAGACACAGAGGACGGCGGTGTCCGGATCTGGCAGTTTGATTACCGGTACACGTGCGATTAGAAGCAGCAGGTGACAAACCATTATGGTGTGTCGCGGAGCCCGGGACGAGCGCGGGACGCCCGGAAGGGCGTGCTGCTATTTTGAAAAATAAAGATACAGTGAGGAAAGCATGCAGGAGGGAAAACCGTGAACATCAGTCTGACTATGGAATACGTACTGCTCCGGGCGTCACAGGAGGCCTCGGCCTTCAGCGGCGGCAATATGGGACTCGAGCACATCTTCCTCGGGATCCTGAAGGTCCCGGAGGTGAAGGGGGCCGATGTCGTCAAGGACAGGAGCCGCAGAGAAGAATTCGACAAAGAAGCCGCCGAAGTGGCTGAAATTGCCCGGAAAAGAGACTGGAACACAGCTTCTATGCGTCAGCAGCTGCGCAGCTATCTTTCAGGCGAGGCCGTCTCACGCAATGCGGAGCAGGAGGTCAGTCTGGTGCTGGGAAGTGCCGCCTGGCACGCCCAGCATGACAAAAATGCTGATTTTATAACAGCTGCCGACGTGTTGTCCGCTATTTTGCGCCACCCTTCTCCCATGATCAAGGCTCTGCTGGACGGCACGGCGCCCACCGCTCCGCTGCAGACAGAGCAAGCCGGAGCGGAGCAAGCCGGAGAAGAGCAGGAACAGGCACCGCCGGACCCCGAGGGAATCGCCTTTTTACCCGTTCTGACCTCCCGCATCAGGTCCATGCGGTATGAGCTCCTGAGCGCTGTCTACGGTCAGGACCACGCTGTCCACGCCCTGGCAGAGGGCTTGTTCAGCGCGGAAGTTCTGGCCGCCTCCGACAAGGGACGCAAGGGACCCAGGGCGCTGTTTGTTTTCGCGGGACCTCCCGGAGTAGGAAAGACTTTTATGGCTGAGAGGGCTGCAGCGGCTCTGCACCTGCCTTACAAAAAGCTGGACATGAGCACCTATGCCGACCATCAGGCACACCTGAACCTGATCGGCTTCGCCCCCAGCTTCAAGGACGCAAAGCCGGGCGTTCTCACCGGGTTTGTGGATAAACATCCCCGCTGCCTGCTTCTGATCGATGAAGTGGAAAAAGCCCACCGCAACACCATTCAGCTGTTTCTGCAGATTCTGGACGGCGGCAGACTGCATGATGATTTTTCGGATAAAGATGTCGATTTCCGCGACACCATGATCATTTTCACAACCAATGCGGGAAGGCAGCTCTACGAGGAGGCGCCGGCCGGAAGTCTGGCATCGCTTCCCAGACAGAGCATTCTGAGCGCTCTCAGGACCGACCTTGATCCCTCCACAAAGCAGCCCTATTTCCCCGCCCCCATCTGTTCCCGCCTGTCCACAGGTTTTCTTCTCATGTTCAACCACCTGAGCGCCTACGACCGGGAGCGGATCTGCGAGGCGGAACTGAAGCGCTTCTGCGCCCTGTTCGAGAGCCAGTACGGGATCAGCGTCGATTTTGACCGTCTGCTGCCCGCCGCCATTCTCTTCTCCGAGGGAGGAGGAGCGGATGCCCGCATACTGCGGGCCCAGGCAGAACTGTTCTGCAAAAACGAGATCTACCGCCTTTGCGGCCTCTGGGGAGAAGACCATTTTGAAAAGGCCCTGTCGGAGCTGCGCAGCATCCATTTCACGATCGATCTGGAAAAAAGCCCCGAAAATGTCCGCAGGCTCTTTGTCAATCCTGAAAAACCCGAGATCCTGTTCTGCGGCAGCCGGGAACTGGGGCAGATCCTCACGTCAGGTCTCCCCGGCTTCCGCATCCTGTGCGCCTCCACTCCCGAGGAGGCCTTCACGCTGGCCGGCCGGCACGAGCCCCTGTTCATGCTGGCGGATATGAGCCTGACACAGGAAACACAGGAATCACAGGGTTCAGGGGGCTCACAGGCAGTACCCGGATTTCCGGACAAGGATATTTTCGACGATCCATTTGCCGAAGACGGCTGGGACGACGAGGTCACGACCAGGCTGCTCACCGATTCCTCCGAGGAAAAAATGGTGACAACCTTTGACAATATCCCCTTTGCCTCCCCGGGCATCCACCGTCAGGTCTCATTCCTCAAAGAGCTGCGTGAGAGAGTTCCCGATCTGCCTGTCTATCTGCTGGAGTCAGCCCAGATGAGGATCGATGAGGAACTGATGGGGGCATTTTCCCGCATCGGCGTCCGCGGAAAGCTGCTGACCCCGACCGCGGAGACGGATGTCTTCGCCGAGCAGCTTGAGGACATAGCCGGACAGTGCTATCTGCAGAAGACGGCCTCCCTGATGGGAGCTGAACAGCAGATTCTGTCCTTTGTCTGCGACTCTGTGATGAGCCAGGACAGCCACACCGCCATTCTCAGGCTGACCGACATGGCAATCCGGCGCGCTGTCAGCGCCGAGGACACCGGCAGCATCCTGGACGATGTGGAGCGGTCCCATGTCCATTTCGACGATGTGATCGGGGCCGACGACGCCAAGGAAGAACTGAAATTTTTCGTCAATTATCTGAAAAATCCCAAAGACTTTCTCTCAAGAGGTCTGCGGGCGCCCAAGGGAGTCCTTCTCTACGGCCCTCCCGGAACAGGCAAGACCCTGCTCGCCAGGGCCATGGCGGGCGAGTCCGAGGCGGCCTTTATCGCCACCGAGGCGACCACTTTTGTGACCAAATGGCAGGGGAGCGGTCCCGAGTCCGTGCGCAAACTGTTTAAAAAGGCCCGCAGATACGCCCCCAGCATCGTTTTTATCGATGAGATCGATGCCATAGGGCGCAAGCGGGGCGAGGGACACACCGGCCACGGGGAGGAAATGGCCCTGAACGCCCTTCTCACCGAGATGGACGGTTTCCGCGTCGATCCCAGACGCCCGGTCTTCGTGCTGGCCGCGACCAACTACAGCGTGGACGGCGATTCCGCCGGCACTCCCGGCAGCATCGATCCGGCTCTTGCCCGCCGCTTCGACCGCAAGATTCTGGTGGAACTCCCCAACCAGGACCAGAGAAAAGCTTACCTGCAGAAGATGATCGGCACAGGCAGCCGGGTCACTCCTTCTATGATCGACCGTCTGGCAGCCCGGTCCGCCGGCATGAGCCTGGCAGACCTGAGTTCAGTGCTGGAACAGGCAGCACGCCTGGCAGTCCGCAAAAACAGCCAGCTCTCAGACGAAGACCTGGACGAGGCCTATGAGCGCACCCGCCACGGAAGTGAAAAGAACTGGGGCCAGACCTATATGGAGCGCATTGCCTACCATGAGTCCGGCCACGCCCTGATCTCCTGCCTGAGCGGCAGGACTCCTTCCTATGTCACCATCATCGCCCGCGGCAGCCACGGCGGATATATGGAACATGCCGACACGGAGAACACACCCCTCCGGACCAGGGAGGAACTCCTGGGCAGGATCCGCATTGCCCTGGGCGGTCGGGCGGCAGAGATCACCCGATACGGAGAGAAGGAAGGCATCTCCACAGGGGCCTCCGGCGACCTGGCAAATGCCACCCGGCTGGCAGGCGCCCTCCTGATGCAGTACGGTATGGACGAGGACTTCGGCCTTGCCGCCTTCAGCCCCGACGCCATGATCAAGGGCCCCATGGCCCAAATGGTCCACACCCGCATCAACGCGATCCTGCAGGAACAGCTGGCCCGCGCGGTGGAAGAGCTTACGGCCCATAGGGGAGACCTGGACCTTCTGGCCGGGACCCTGCTCAGCAAAAATAAGATCACCGGGGACGAGATAGACGCCCTGCTTGGAAAGCACAGCTGACCCCGCAATCCTTTACCTGCCTTAAAAAGCTGTTCTCTGTCCTTTTGGAGCCGGCTGTTTCCGGGAAAGCACAGCTGACTCCGCAATCTCTTATCTGCCTTAAAAAAGCAGTCCTCTGTCCTTTTGGAGCCGGCTGTTCCCGGGAAAGCACAGCTGACTCCGCAATCTCTTATCTGCCTTAAAAGGCAGTCCGTTTCGGGTGCCGGCTTTTTTTCGGAAAAAACTGCCGGCACCATCCGGGCTCTGCCCTGTATAAAAAAATCCCTCGTGCACACGAAAGAAAAGGAATCACATATGCAGAAATACACCCACACCGTAAAATATTATGAGACCGACCGCATGGGCTTCACCCATCACTCCAACTATGTCAGGTGGATGGAGGAAGCCCGGATCGACATGATGGATCAGCTGGGCTGGAGCTATAAGAAGTTTGAGGATGAAGGACTGATCTCACCCGTCACTTCCGTCAAGTGCCGTTTCAGGCACACAACCACTTTCCCCGATGTCGTGAACATAGAGGTACTGGTGGAAGAGTTCCGCGGCATCAAGTTAAAACTGAAATATATCATGACAAATGAGAACGGCGACCTTGTGTGCGAGGCATCTTCGGAACACTGCTTTCTGGATGCGAAAGGAAACCTGGTCAAAATTAAGTACGACTATCCTGAGTTCTACAAAGCACTCAATGACCTGATCAGGAAGCCGGATTAATCTGCCTGCTGCTGTCTGCTGGGCGGAAATAGAAAGAACTAAAGTATAAAAATCAGCGACACGAAAAAACACTTGCGGAACTGTATTATAATATTCGGGAACGGAAGGAGGTTTTTGTGTAGTAATGAACAGATTTGTAACTTGTGCCGCTCTTTTATTATCAGTCCTGCTCTGCTCCTGCGGCATAAAACAAAGGGAAGTACCGCGTGATCAGGAAGGCAGACAAAAATTTGAGGAAGAATTGAGAAGCAGGTCTGTAAAGGACAATGTCGAGACACAGTCCCTTGCCCTTGGACAGGAACAGGAACCCCAGGTGCAGGAAGAAGAGACTGCCCCGGATGAGCCGCAAGCTCAGGAAGAAGAGACCGCCCCGGAGCCGCCTGAGCCTGAGGAACAGCTGGATACAAAGGACGATCCGGAAAAACCGGGTATTTGGGACATATTTGACAATTTAGGAAAAGAGCCTGAGTCCGGGAAAGAGGAAGACTCACAAGAAGACCAGGAGCCGTCTGACCCTCAGAAGGCCGAAGAGGAAGAAACGGATTCTCTCCAGGAGGAAGAATACTCACAGCAGCCTGACCCTCAGGAGGAAGAGAATTCGCAGCAGCCCGATCCGAAAGAGGAAGAAGAGGAAGCTGCCGGGACGGACGATGATCCAAATAAGGAAGATCATAGAAATCCCCTGGAAATGATCGGACAGCTGTTTTTCGGTAATAAAGATGATCAGAACAACGAACCGACTGTCGCTGTCACAGTACCGTCGGAGCTGACGGAAGGAGCCACCCAGAAGCAGCTCGACGCAGCCGCAGGACCGGACTACAAGTCCGCCGTCAGAAACAAGGACGGGTCAGTCACTTATCAGATGACAGAAGATCAGCAGCAGTCAAAGCTGCAGAGTATAGAAAATCAGATAAAAGAATGCGAGTCGAAAGTGACCGGAGACCAAAAAGGAGATACGATCGCGTCAGTTTCTCACAACGAGGATTTCTCCGTTTTTGAGATTAAACTCGAAGGAACCGAAACCATTACGGGAGACCGGCTCGCGGGAAAAGAACTCAGTCGTTACGGTACCTTGTACCGCGCCTACAGCGGAATCGAACCTGCACAGGCAACTGTACATTTCTATGATCCCGCCGGGAACCTGATCGAGACCATTGAGATGAACACTGAATCAAAATAAAACCCGGTACGGAATGGATATTCATCCCGCACAGGCAGATGTCAGGAATTCACAGTACAGATCCGTCTGAAAAACGGGCTGAGCAGCGAGCATAAGCATAGTTAAAGAACAGGTCCTGCAGAGGGCCTGTTTTTAACGTCAGACAGATTTAGCTCAGATTTATCCCCGGGTACATCCCGTTGCTAGCGTAAAGTTTTAGTAGGAAAAGTAAATAAATGGGTACAAAAATAAGCCCCCCTTGTGTTAAAGTGAAGTCTTCCACAACCAAACACAAACACG
>CACYTU010000079.1 GCA_902777355.1 uncultured Lachnospiraceae bacterium
AACATCGCATGCGTATCCTACTTCGGATTCCCGGAGAAGATGGAGAAGCAGGCTCCCGAAGCCAGAGAGATCATCGAGAGAGAGCTTCTGGGCAAATAAGCCTGAGAGATCATCGAAAGAAGGCTTCCCGGCAAATTAGCCGGAGAAAAAGCATCTGGAGAGAACTCCCGGGCAGATAAGCCGGAGAGATCATCGAAAGAGAACTACCGGCAGATAATACCGGAACAGCAACCGTTTCATGAAAACCGGCTTCTTCCACAGGGAAAATGTGAACGATATGAATGATGTGAACTTTATTATCAACGGTACTTTCGCGCTGCTCGGTCTCTATCTTCTCATACTGGCGTTCAGGGCAAAGTATACAGGTTTCGTCCATAAGGTCCTGATGGTGGACCGCCGCATGGTCTGGAGCCAGTGCAGAGATAAAGAAGGCTATATCGGCTATATTTTCCCCAGGATTATGGGATGCGGGCTTCTGCTTACCGTTTCAGGCGTGTACAGCACCCTGGCTTCCGGAAACCCGGCCCTGCAGTTCCCGTATTATCAGATGGCTGTCATGCTCGCCATCATGCTTGTCTGCATCTGGTACATGTCGATCATACAGACAGCCGGAAAAAAGTTTTACTGAAAGAAGCATTACTGAAAAAAATTGTCACAAAAAGAAATTACACAAAAAGAAGTTCTGCTGAAAAAGGTAATTTGAAAAAGTATCACTGAAAAGTGTTACCAAGGCTTGTTTCCATGGCTGCTGCACATTCAGGTGGGTGGCGGTCATGACAAGAAACTACGGATCCGGTCCTGCACTGCACTCTTGCGGGCAGCCCGGCGTCATGTAGTTGAGTAAATGTTCATCAAATTGTTCATCAAAACAGAAAGGGGGATTGTCTTTATGCTTAGTCCCGGCATGTCAGGGCCGGGAGGGGTAACTGTTAAACAACCGTATCCCTTCAGAGTCCCACGGGGTTCTGGAAAGATACCTGCGAAAACCGCATCCCAATGCGCTGGCAGATGAGCTGACGTGCGGCGGTTTTCGCCGCAGGACCCGGCTTTCTGTGCGGATAAGATCCGCGGGAAAAAGGGGTCCGGCAGCTCTGAATAGTTACAGTAATTCAAAGTAGTTGGAGATTTGATATGCAAGACAAAAAGAGCTTTGACTTTGTACGTTTCATCAAAAGCCAGATGCTCCTGGTAGCCGGTATCGTGATATTCCTGATCTTTGGTATGATCGAGCATTCGTTCTTTACCCAGAGCAATATCGTGAATATCTTCCGGCAGATCGCGGTCATCGCGGTCATGGGAGCGGGCATGACTTATGCCATCATAGGCGGCAATTTCGACCTCTCCGTAGGTTCCCTGCTCTCCCTGTGCGGTTCGGTCGTCATCATGACGACGAACAAGATGGGACCTGTTGCGGCGATCGTTGTCACACTGCTCGTCGGCTGTGTATCAGGTATTGTGACCGGCTATATCTGCGGTTACCTGCACCTGAACTCCATGGTGGCGACCCTGGGTATGATGAACGTCCTGCAGGCGCTGACGCTGCTGTATTCAGGCGGTAATTTCGTCAGCCTTGACAACCCGGATGTCTGGCTCGTCAACGCGGGACAGGGCAATATCGGCATCATCCCGATCTCAGTTGTCATCATGATCATCTTCTGTGTCATCTACGGTATCGTCCTCACCAGGACCGTCTACGGCCACAACGTAAAGGCAGTAGGTACCAACCCGATGACATGTAAGTATTCCGGTATCAATGATAACTGGGTCGTTATGACGACCTTCATCATGTCAGGCCTGGCGACCGGAGTCGCGGCGATCCTGCTCGCGACCCGAGGCGGCGGCGCACAGCCTACCATGGGCCTTGGCTATGAGTTCGACGTCATCACCGCTGTCATCCTGGGTGGTGCGGACCTTGCCGGCGGCGAGGGCAGCATCTATCGTACATTTGTCGGCGCCCTGGTGATCGGCATCATGAAGACAGGTTTCGTTATCCTGGGCATGTCCGTCTATTACCAGTACATCGCAGAGTGTATTATCATCCTGATCGCAGTATTCCTGGATCTTAGAGCGAAAGGAACGGTGAGGAAGTCATGAAAAAAGTTACATCATTCTTAACAAACAATATCGCGATCACGATCCTGATCCTCATGATCATCGTCGCGACGATCCTTGACCGGAGTTTCCTTGCACCTGCCAACCTGTTCAACGTTTTCAACCAGAACTCGATCAAGGGCATCATGGCGATCGGCATGACATTCCTGATCCTGAACGGATATTTCGACATGTCACTGTGCACCCTGGTCTCCCTGACAGCCGCGCTCTCCTGCGGACTGCAGAACCAGATCGGCATCTTCGGCGCGGTCCTCGTATCCCTGCTGGTGGGAGCTGTTGTCGGCGTCATCAACGGGACACTGGTCGCCTATGTAGGCATCAACGGCTTCGTCGTGACCCTGGCGACCATGCTGGGCTGCCGCGGTCTGGCTTACATCTATCCCAATGAGAAGTCGATCGTAGCCCCCAACATGAACTTCCTTAAGTTCGGCATTGGCAAGGTGGGACCCCTGAGTTACATCAGCATCCTCTACCTGATCCTGATGGTCGCCGCCTGGTTCGTGCTCCGCTTCACCAACCACGGCCGCAACACCTATGCGGCAGGCGGCAACGCGCAGGCATCCGCCAACGCGGGTATCGACGTCAAGAAGACGATCTTCATCAATTTCGTCATCTGCGGAGTAGGCTCCGCCCTCGGCGGCATCCTCTACGCTGCTTCCCTCGGTTCCTCCTCACCTGCCCTCGGCTGGCCTGACATGCACATGCTGGTCATCGCGGCCTGCGTCCTGGGCGGCGCCAAGCTTTCGGGCGGTTACGGAAACCTCTGGTTCTCCCTGGTGGGCGTCATGATCCTGGGTATCGTTATCAACATCATGTCCATCACCGGCGCGGCCCCCTGGGTATCCACATTCTGTACCGGCGCTATCATGATCGCAGTCCTGATTGCTGACAAGCTCATCACAGATGCGCGTAACGCGGAGGCTTTGAAAGCGGCTGAAGAGGCGTTCAACAAGGGCAAATAAAAACAGAAACGATAACCGCAGATACTGCAGATGTATCCCGGTCTGTCGTGATGGAAGAAATGGCTGCATTTGCTATGAGCAGAGAGCTATTAGCAGAGGAACATAAAAACATATTCCAAGCATCAGTAACGAGCATTCATTTTGAAAAGGAGAAAAGTGTTATGAAGAAGAAATGGAGTAAAGTCCTGGCACTCGTCCTTGCGGCGGCAATGGCACTTTCACTGGCTGCATGCGGCGGCTCAGGAAGCAGCGCCCCTGCAGGAACTGAAAAGACAGAGGAAAAGACAGAGGCAGCCGGCGGCACGACCGCAGCACCTGCCGCTTCCGCGGAAGCAGGCGACGCAACGATCCCGGATTTCCCGACTGGTGATGTTTCCGGCATCAAGATCGGTTTCGCGTTCCGCCACGGTTCCAACGACACTTACATGACAACCTATTATAAGCACGCAGCTGCTTACGCAAAGGAAAAGGGCGTGAACCTGGTCCTTCTGGATGCTGTTGATGATGTTACCAAGCAGACACAGCAGGTTCAGGACCTGATCCAACAGCAGTGCGACGTCATCGTCATCTGGCCCGTCAACTCCGAGTCCTCCGTTGCCCAGGCCATGCAGGTCCAGGCAGCCGGCATCCCCTGCATGACAGCTAACACCGACGTCATCTCCGACGGCGACCAGTATGTCACATGCTATGTTGGCCCTTCAAACTATCAGGAAGGCTATCAGACAGGTACTGCTGCCTGCGAAGAGCTGAAGGCAAAGGGCGTTACCGCTCCCAAGATCCTCTATATCGACGGCAAATCCGGACAGACCACCTGTGACGAGCGCAAGGCCGGCATGCAGACTGCAGTAGAAGAAGCCGGCGGCTCCTTCATCGACGCCCAGCTCTGCGACGGTCTTCGTGAGAAGGCACAGCAGATCACCGAGAACTGGCTGGTCAAGTACAAAGCAGGCGATTTTGACGCCATCATGTGCTTCGACGACAACTCCGCAGTAGGCGCTTACAACGCAGCCAAGGCCGCAGGCCGTGATAAGGAGTTCCCGATCTACGGCGCAGCTACCGGTGATGCTTCCATCGTTGAAGGTTACATCGCAAAGGGCCTGATCGGCTACAACGCCCTCCAGTCCCCGCTGATCGACTCCGAGTCCGCCATCAACATGGCTGCCAACATCGCGCTCGGCTATCAGCCTTCACAGCAGAAGTACTACATCGAGACCCCCATCATCAACCAGGACAATGTTGATGAGCTGTATGTGAGCTGGTCCGACTCCGAGTAATATAAGGCATCTGACACAAGTCAAACGATAACAACCGGTCCCCGGCAGGCAATGCCGGCCGGGGGCCTTTTTCACCAAAAAGGGCCTGTTACTAAGCTGCTTTCGAAAAACCATATGTCTATTTCGATCACTTCGTAGAAAGAAAACCCCAGGCATCTTTCGGAAGTTATTTGCGAACAGTTCCCAAGCAAGTAAAAAGGGAGAATTTCTTCAATGGCAAACACAGAATATCTTCTGCAGATGAAGAATATTGTAAAGACCTTCCCCGGCGTCCGTGCACTTGACGGGGCCGCGATCACAGTAAAGCCCGGCGAAGTTGTAGCTCTCTGCGGCGAGAATGGTGCCGGCAAATCAACTCTTATGAAATGCCTGTACGGTTCTTATCATGCTGACGAAGGCGAGATCATCTACATGGGGGAGAGAGTCGATTTCAAGACTCCCGATGAAGGCAAGGAAGCCGGCATCATCATGGTCTTCCAGGAACTGTCCCTGATCAGAGATCTGACCGTTGCTGAAAACATGTTCCTTGGCTCCCTGCCGCATAAGGGATTTGCAGTCGACTGGAAGAAGCTCAACGACGACGCAAATGCAGCCCTCGACGAGCTCAACTCGAGCGTAAGAGGCTCAGACTATGTCCGCGACCTTCCTATTTCCCAGCAGCAGATGGTCGAGATCGCCCGCGGCGTCGCCCTGGGCGCAAAGATCCTGATCCTGGATGAGCCCACTTCCTCCCTGACGGAGAAGGAAGTTGCCGCCCTGTTCGATATCATCCGCAAGCTGAAAGCCCAGGGTGTAGGCATCATCTATATCTCTCACAAGATGGATGAGATCTTTGAGATCTGCGACTCCGCTGTCGTCATGAGAGACGGCAAGTTCACCGGCCAGTTCGTCCTCAAGGATATCACACTGGACACACTGATCCAGGCCATGATCGGCCGTACCATGGACAACTACTTCACCAAAGCCAACGGCGTTGTGGGAGAGGAAGTCCTCAAGGTGGAAGGCCTGTCCGTCCCCGGCGTCCTGAAGGATGTCTCCTTCAATGTCCGCAAGGGCGAGGTCGTCGGTTTCTACGGCCTGGTGGGCGCCGGCCGTTCCGAGACCATGGAGGCCATCTTCGGCGTCCGTCCTTATTCTGCAGGCACCATCACCCTGAAGGGTGAACAGGTCAAGTTCAAAGGATCCAAAGAAGCTGTCAAGAAGGGCATCGGCTTCGTTACGGAGGACCGCAAGCAGACAGGCCTGCTCCTTCCCAAATCATGCCGTGAGAATATGGCTCTGGCAGCCCTGCCCAACATCAAGAAAGGCATGTTCGTCGACGAGGACAAGACCCTCGAGATCTATCACAAATATGAGAAGATCATGGACATCAAGTCCCCCAGTCCCGAACAGCCCATCGTCCTGCTCTCCGGCGGTAACCAGCAGAAGGTCATCATCGGCAAGTGGCTCTGCATGGGACCTGACCTGGTCATCCTGGACGAGCCCACCCGGGGCATCGATATCGGCGCCAAGTCCGAGATCCATAAACTGGTCGCGAGCCTGGCGGAAGACGGCCTGGCCGTCATCGTTATCTCTTCCGAAATGCCTGAGATCATGGGTGTCTCCAACAGGATCTACACCATGGCAGCAGGCCGCATCACCGCGGAACTCTCCGGCGATGAGATCACGGAAGAAAACCTGATGAGGAATATCATGGTCGGCGCCTGATGAATGCCGCCATGGATATGAGTGCAATTCCATAAAACATCACATCTAAAGAAGCATTTGGGCAATTCCGACAACAAGGAAACAGCAGCCAGGCGAAAAAACCGGCTGCTGTTTTCTATAGAAATGCCTGCGCACTGAAGTGCTTCGGCATAGCAGGAAAAGCGAAATCCGGCAGGTGTCAGCCTGCCGGTCATAGAGCCCTTCAGGAGGTAGAGTTTATGATATCCGAATATGATGCCTTTGGACCATGGGTATATGAGATCGACGAAGTACATCCACTGCCGAAACTGTTCGTGCCCTATATCCATCCGGACCCGGACAGGACCATCATGGTCAAGGTTCCGCGCCAGATCGACCGTCAGGATGCAGAGCCGGGAATGGACCTGTATGACTATATCATTGCGGTCAGCAAAAATAACCTGACTATTTACGGCAGGACAGAAGGATCACAGGTCGTTAGAGTGATCAGTGTCAAGTATGAAGATGTCGTTGCCGTTACGATCAAGAACGTTCTGCTGTCAAGTGAAGTCACCATCATGCTGCTGAGCGGGGAGACCATCGTCGTTCCTTTCAACAGGATCTCCTTTGATGTTATGCAGAAGGTCATCCTGGCGATCCGGAATAATGCCGCGAAGCACCCGGTCGAGTTCCCGGATCCCGTAGACAGGATCACGGTTGACCAGCTCCAGGATACGACCTTTGTCAACATGTTCAACGAATTTTCTGCACAGGCTCAGAATGCCAGGATCGGCATGCACCAGAGCTACATCCTCATGCCCCCTGTTTACATCCCTGCCTCCGTCTGCTATTACAGCACAGACGAGCTCGAAGTCGTTGAGAAGCCGGTCGACTACGATCCCACTACCAACAAGTACGGCTACAAGATCACCTATGTTGCCCTGCAGAACCTGGAGGATATCGAAGTGGTCGAATCCAGGAAGTATGACAGACTTTACAATGTCATCTTCAACCTCAGGGGCGGCAAACAGAACTTCAGCATCAACGTCAGCACCGTGGACACCGTTGCTTTCTTCAAGGAAGTATTCGACGCAAAACATACAAAGCAGTCAAGATGACCATTCTGAATAAGAATGGATCCCGTGCATTGTCCGGAATATTCTGTGGACAGACAGAATAAAAGGACGCCAGAGTCGGTCCCGGGATACGGGTCAGGAGACAGGGGACGGTTCTTTGTCTCCTGCCTTCCGGCCCGTGTTCCGGGACCAATCTCCCATATTATAATTCCGGTACAAAGCCCGGAAGAATAAACAGTTGCATCTTGAGGAACAGATCAACACACTTTAGAAGAAATAACAGTCACATTTCAGAAGGAGAGAAGAGATGGCAGGGTTAAAGATTGGTCTGGTAGGAACCGGTGCGATCGGCAGAACGCATATCGAGCGCATCAACACCCGCCTGCAGGGCGGAAGAGTCGTCGCCTGCGCGGATGTCAATAAGGATTTCGGAAAGTCCGTTGCGGAAAAGTTCGGGATCCGTGCATTTGACACACCCGAAGAGCTGATCAACGACAGTGAGATCGAGGCTGTCATCGTCACGGCGGCAGACGCCTGGCACGCTCCCTTTGTCCTGGAAGCGATCAAAGCCGGCAAGCCCGTCTTCTGTGAAAAGCCCCTGTCCCCCACTCCCGAGCTCTGCAAAGAGATCGTGGAAGCGGAAGTCGCAGGCGGAAAGCACCTGGTGCAGGTCGGCTTTATGCGCCGCTATGACCCCGGTTATGTTCAGCTCAAAAAGATGATTGAGTCCGGCAAGTACGGCGCTCCCCTGGTCCTCCACTGCTGCCACCACAACTATGACGACGGCGGCATCGGCTGGAAGACCCCCATGTCTGTTGAAAACTCCATGATCCATGAGATCGACTGCCTCCGCTGGCTGCTGGGCGAGGACTACGCGAAAGTAGACGTCGTATTCCCCCGCAGTTCCAGAAATGCAGGAGACTGCAAGGATCCCCAGATCATGCACCTAACCACAAAGTCCGGAACCTACATTGAGGTTGAGTCCTTCGTGTTCTCCCACTACGGCTATGATGTCCGTTGCGAGATTGTCTGCGAGGAAGGCGTCCTCAATCTCCCCGAGCCCCCTTACGCCATGGTCCGCACCAATGATGCTCGCGTGACCCCGATCTGCCATGACTGGTCGGAGCGCTTCCCGGAGGCTTACAACATCGAGTTCCAGAACTGGATCAACGCCAGCAAGGAAGGCCGCGTGGACGGACCTACCGCATGGGACGGCTATGTAGCCCAGATTGCGGCAGGATGCGCCTCAAAGGCCCGCGACAACGGCGTCTCTGTAGATATCGATATTCCTGAAATGCCCGATTTCTACAAATAATACTTACAATACTTCGGCTTTAAAAATTTAAAATCAACGGCTGTGATTCCCGGGCGGAATTCCCAAACAGGGTTCCGGAACAGGATACCTAAACAGGATTTCCGGCAAGAATTCTTGAGCAGGACTCCAGAGTTGAATTTTCGACCAGGATACCATAACAGAATTTCCCGCCAGAAATCCTGCCTGGGAGGCCAAGTCGGCGATAGGGTAGAGACAGCTTCGCTGTCCTCTGCCTCATCACCGGCCCGTGTTCTCCGCAAGGTGGGAAATACATTTCACGGGCAGTGTCATAAAAAAGGACTTGTGCATTGATGATGACACAATGCACAGGTCCTTTTATTGCGGGATCTCACATTTCTGTAATACAGCAGTATGGCTGTTTGGAAAAGGGTAAAAACGGGAGTATAAACAGGTGAAATCTCTTATTTCTCAATGATCTTCAGGGTTGTGCCGATTTTAACTTCGGGCATGGGCTTTGCTTCGACATAGATGGTTCCGGGAAGCTCTGCCTCAGTAGCGCCGCTGAAGTTGAATGTGCAGTGGCCAAGTCCCTTGAGGGTGATGGGGGCTTCGTAGCCGACACAGGTGATTTTGAATTCCTGGCCGTCGATCACGACGAACTGGCCGGGAGCGATGTCACCGTTGATGGGATTTACGCTGACGCTGTAGCAGTAATCCTTGATCTCATCGGGAGCATTCTCGCCGAAGATAATGAACATTCCTGCATCCTTGAACTCTTCTACACACTCGCCTGCTGCCTTGACCTGATTCTCATAGATAACCTTCATTTTAAAGCTCCTCCTCTTAATTATTTTTTCTGTATTTCATTTGTTTGTTTTCGTTTTTGATTTAAGTTGTTCTCTCTTTGATGATTAAATGATAACAGGATGTTTGTCATCTATTAATGCAGTGTTTTTCTTTCTCATGGAAATCCTGTTTCCGCAACGGGCAGTTTTCCTCTCGTGTTTTTTTTACCGTGGTATCCGCAAAGCCAGTCACTAAGGCAGACATTGCATCCGGTACTGCGTGGGCGGCTCCGGTTGTTATTCTTTTGAAATATAGTTATAATTGAATCGGAATTTTGCGGACAGTTATCTGCTGAAGAGAGAATGGAAAAACAACAGTTTTTGCCATTAGTAAGGTGGCGTCAAGTAAACTATAAAAACGGATGTCAAAAGGATCTCAAAGATCATTGAACATTAATAAAGAGGAGGGCGTGAGATGAAAGTCGTAGCCATCAATGGTTCTCCCCGTAATGGGGGCAATGTTTCGCAATGTCTCGACATCATGGCGAAGGAGTTCGTGCGTGAAGGGATCGAATTTGAAGTGCTCCAGCCCGGTCCCAGGGTACATCCCTGCATGGCATGTTACCACTGCCTGGAAAAGGGAACTCTGCACTGCGTGCAGAATGACGATATGGTCAATGAGATCATTGACAAGTGTATCGAAGCGGACGGAATCATCCTTGCCTCGCCCGTTTACCACGGAGCAATCGCGGGCAGCATGAAGTGCGTCATGGACCGCGTGATGCTGGCGGCAGGCTGCGGGGAAAACCAGTTCCATCACAAAGTCGGCGCTGCTTTCTGCACCCTGCGCCGGTCTGGCGGCATGGAGACCTACCAGCAGCTGCTGGGGATCATGGACGCCATGGAGATGGTGATTGTGACTTCCGACTACTGGGGGGCCGTCCACGGCGCAGATCCGGGCGAAGCCATGCAGGATATCGAGGGGACGGAAGTCGTTGCTAAGCTTGCCCGCAATATTGCCTGGATGGTCAAAGTCATCGATGCCGCAAAAGGAAAGATCGATCCGCCCGAGACACACAAGCGGACATTTACCAACTTTATCAGATAATAATTACGTAATAATGCGCCGGCACACCGAAGGTGTGTAGGACACAGCACGGAAGCGGCAGCACATGCTTCGTATGTGCGGAAGATGCTGCCCTTATGGGCAGCCCACATTCGGCGCGCGAGACCCGCAAGCTCGCAAACGAGTCTTAAAACGAAAGAATGTGCCTGAGAAGTATACGGATTCTCAGGCACATTCTTTTTGATATGGCTCTCTGTAATGTATTGTTCTGATGTTCGGGAAAAAGCAATGGCGGGGGGACGCCTTTTATTTCTCAATAATCTTCAGGGTTGTGCCGATCTTGACTTCGGGCATGGGCTTTGCTTCAACATAGATGGTTCCGGGAAGCTCTGCCTCTGTGGCTCCGCTGAAATTGAATGTGCAATGGCCAAGTCCCTTGAGGGTGATGGGAGCTTCATAACCGACGCAGGTGATCTTGAATTCTGCACCGTCGATCACTACGTACTGTCCGGGAGCAATCTCACCGTTGATGGGGTTTACGCTGACGCTGTAGCAGTAGTCCTTGATCTCATCGGGAGCATTTTCGCCGAAGATGATGAACATTCCTGCATCCTTGAACTCTTCTACACACTCGCCTGCTGCCTTGACCTGATTTTCATAGATAACCTTCATTTCAAATATCTTTGCTTTTTTCTTTGCTATTCCTGAGCTTTCAGTTCTTTTTGCTTTTCCAGAGCTTTCAGTTCTTTTTGTTTTTCTTGTGTTTTCAGTGTTTTTGCTTCTCTTGTGTTTTCAGTGTTTTGCTCTTCTTGAGTTTTCAGTGCTTTGCTTTTCTTGTTTTTTTTCTGTTTACCGGCTTTCCGGAAATGTTTTTGAGTTAGATTTATGTTGTTCTCTCTTTGATGATTAAATGATAACAGCTTGTCTGTCATCTATTAATGCAGTGATTTTCTGTCTGGTGGAAATCCGGTGTCCGCAGGAGGATTGCATGAGTGCCTGGAAAACTGCCGGCGCAGGCTCGTGACCAACACTCATGACTATATGATTTAGAACATGTGAACATCACAAAGCGGCATTCTTCGTTACCTGTACAGGCCTATGCTGAAGACCAGGGCGACCAGAATCCTGATCCATCCGGTTGCAAACCGGGACAGGGTGACGGAGGTGACGCCCAGCTGCATAGTTTCGGGCTTCGATTCCATCATGCTAAGTCCGACGGGGATAAAATCGCAGGCACACTGGCAGTTTATGGCAAACAGGGCAGGGAGAGCCAGAGAGGGGACGATACTTCCCGACAGGATCAGATCTCCGGTCACAGTCGAGAAGATCTGGGCGGCGACAGCCCCGGCTCCCAGGATGGCGCTGAGGCCCGGGATGGAGCAAAGGATGCCAATCAGAAAAATGCCGGGCAGGCTTCCGCCCATGGGCTTCATGAACTCCGCGAGAAATACTGTCAGGCCGGAGCCGCGGCAGATACCGATAAAGAGGGCGGCAAAGCCCATGAAGGGGAGCAGCATGTCCAGACAGGTTTTGACGGCATCCCGCGCGGATTGGTGAAAAATGCTGATTACTTTACTTATGAAAGAAACGGGTTCCAGAATCCTGCGAAACAGGTGCCTGGACCGGCTGCCGCTTCTGGAAACGGAAGAGTCTTTATCTGATGCAGAAAGACTGATTCCGGATGTCTCAGCCGCAGGCACATCTGTAGCAGTCATATGTGCTGTGGCCATATCTGCACCAGATATATCTGCCGCGGGCATATCAGCCGCAGGGATAGCAGAGTCAGGCATATCTGCCGCGGGCATATCAGCCGCAGGGATAGCAGAGCCAGGCATATCTGCCGCGGGCATTTCTACTGCAGGGATAACAGCACCAGAGATATTTACCGGGGGCATATCTGCCGCAGAACTATCAGCTGCAGCATTTTGAAAGGCGGGAGAGACCTGGCCGGAGGTGACTGCGGAGACATATAAGTCCTTCGTCATGTACTTTGCCAGGGGACCGCTCTTTCCGGTGGCGAGAAGGTTGAGAGTCGGGATTCCCTTTCCGGGATAGATGCCGCACCGCAGGGTGCCGCCGCAGTCGATGATGGCTAGAGCTACTTTTTCGTCCGGACAGGTCTCCAGATTTCCATTGACGGCTGTCATACCGGAAAGGGCAATGATCTTTTCGAGCGGTTCAGGTTCAATTCCTCCTCCTGTCATATAGAGGACGATATGGCGGTCTTTGGTGGGAGTCACAGTGACTGGACCGCCGTAGCCCCCGTCTCCCCGTGTAATTGTAATACTGTGATAAGGAGGATCTGCGGGATCAGTGTCCTGCAGTGCAGGTCCCGCCGGATTTGAAGTTTGTTGTGACAGGTCTGCCTGCGCTGCGGTCTGCATAGTCATACCTGCCTGTCCTGCAGTCTGCATAGTCATGTCTGCCTGCGCTGCGGACTGCATGGTCATGTCTGCCTGTCCTGCGGACTGCATGTTCATGCCTGCCTGCGCTGCGGTCTGCATAGTCATGTCTGCCTGTCCTGCAGTCTGCCGGGGCATGCCAGCCTGATCGGCATTTCCCCTGTCCTGTGACCTCAGAAGATTCAGAGTCTCTTCCAGGCGGATGTGCTGCTTTTTTTCAAGCCTGCGGGTGATGATTTCTGTGGCATATCCGGAGATGAAATTGGCGACCAGGCCGGCGCACAGGTAACGGACCGCAAGTGGAAAGAGATTCAGCCCGCGCCCCAGGACTCCGTTGGCGATCCCGAGCCAGAGAAACAGCTCCGCAGGATTGATATGCTGGAAAATACCGCTGTTGGTGTGGCAATGATAACTTGCGGACGCAAAATAGGCGGGCTTGTATTCCTCGGGGAGATAGCGCCCCATAGAAATAGCCATGGGATTTCCCAGAATAACAGCGGACAAAAAGGGCAGTACCAGATATCGCAGCAGGGGGTTGGAACCGCACCGGACAGCCAGTCTCTCGACGCGTGAGCGGCCGACCAGCCTGGTGACGGCGTTGAGAAGGATCAGGAACAGAAAGATCTGCGGGAGCAGCTGTGTCACCCACTGAACCAGCTGCAGGGTGCCTGCATCGATAATATTACTGAAGAGATTTACAAAAAACATTCAGAACCTCCGGGTGTGAACGAATCCTTGTCCATCTAAATATAACATGGACAGGGGCACTTGCGGGACACCGACGTCATCCTTACCCGGTGAACATTTGCCTAGTGAGCGTCTGCTTGATGGACATCTGCCATATAAACGTCTGCTCTGGTGAACGTCTGCCCTGGTGAGCGTCTGCTTGACGGACATCTGTCATATAAACGTCTGCTCAGGTGAGCTCCTACTCGATGAACGTCTACTTGATGAACACCTGCCTTATGAACATCTGCCTGGTGAACCGCTTAGTGGATGAAGCATCACTCCGGACCTTCTGATCTGTTCATATCCAGCTGTCTGCTTCTTCTCCATGCGAGCGGAGACATCCCCTCTGCCTGTGAAAACAGCTTTATAAAGCCCTTCAATGAAAAACCTGTTCTCTCCGCAATCTCACTGACCGGCCACTCCGTCCGGATCAGAAGCGTTTTGGCATAATCCAGTTTTTTGTGGTTCACGTATTCGACAGGAGAATAGCCAGTATCTCTTTTAAACCTGCGGGAAAAATGAAAACTGCTCAGGGAAGCTGTCTCTGCAAGTTCTTCCAGTGTGATTCTTCGCTCGATATTTTCATTAATATATGCCGTGACCTGATCTATATAGGAAGCTCTTCCTGCGTCCTGTGCGCTGCCGCCATGCAGATAGTGCAGAATCTCATATACCCTGAGCGATTCCTCGAATTCTGTCTCCGTTTTCCCCTCTTCGTAAAACTGCATCGTTTTTTCAATAAAGGCGGAAAGAGCAGCTGCGTTCTGCTTTTCAACGACTGCGCCCTGAAGATTCAGGATATGCTGGCAGATCTCATGGGCATTGGACCCCTCAAAATGAAGATAATAAAACTCCAGCCCGTCCATATCCGCGTAGTAATAATGGGGCTCCCGGCAGTCGATCAGAATGGCGTCTCCGGCCATCAGACGGCTGGATGTCCCCCGGTAATCCACATGAAGGCAGCCTTTTTTGACGCAGATCACGAGAATCGGGGAAAAATAATCTCTTCGGATCTCGTACGCGTGCGTACAGTAATAGTGCCCGATCTGGGTGATGTAAAAATACAAGTCTTTTGCCGTGGGCAGCGGCGTGAAGAGATACCCGCTGGACTTCCCCAGTACCCCTGTCTCCTGCAGCATCCTGAAGTCAAGTCTCATGATCTTTCCTCCATGGTAAAAAACGATATGCTTTCTGTCTCAAGGGCTGTATGCCCGTCTCTTCCATGTTCCTCCTGCTCCATTGTAACACCCTGTTTGTGAAAGGGAAACAATAAGAGCAATATCGGCGAAGTTTAGAGCAACAAACAGGATAGGATACTTTTGGTTAAAGAGTATACTCAGAATCATCAAAGGAAAGAAAACACTTTCCGAAACGAGGAAAAACACAGACCGCGGAAAACACTTTCCCAAAACAAAGAAAGCAGAGAGAAGGCAGAAAACACTTTCCAAAACAAAGAACACAGAAAACAGAAAACAGTAACTGCGTACAAAAGTCTCAAAACAAACATATTCAAAAACTATTTAATACAAGATCAAAAAAATCATTAAAAACAGGATTAAAAATCATTTAAGACAGGAGGAAAAGAAAATGATCAACGGAGAAAAGAAGATTGCAAGGCCTTTCAGATGGGGTATCGTCGGCGGCGGCCGCACCAGCCAGGTCGGTTACAAGCACAGGCTCGGCGCCCTGATGGACAACACCAATTTCCAGCTCGTGGCAGCGGCATTTGACATCGATCCCGAGCGCTGCATCGACTTCGGCAGAGAGCTCAACATGGATCCCGCACGCTGCTATCCCGATTACAAGACCCTCTTCGCAGAAGAGGCAAAGCGCGAAGACGGCATCGAGGTCGTGGACGTGGCAACCCCCAACTTCCAGCACTACGAAGTGACTAAAGCAGCCCTCGAGGCAGGCCTGCATGTCATCTGCGAGAAGCCCCTCTTCTTCGAGAGAGAGCAGGGTGAGGAGATCAAGAAGCTGGCAGAAGAGAAGGGCAAAATCGTAGCAGTCACCTATGGCTTCTCCGGCTTCCCCATGCTCAAGCAGATGCGCGCCATGATCCGTGACGGCGCGATCGGCAAGGTCAACATGGTCGAGCTCCGCTATACACACGGCTTCGGCTGCGATCCCACTGCCGATGTCAAGGCAGAAGGCCAGAAGTGGAGAGTAGATCCCAAGAAAGTCGGCCGCGGCTTCGTACTCGGCGATCTTTCCACCCACACCTTCTACATGAGCGAACTGATCTGCCCCGAGCTGAAACTCGATGAGGTGCTCTGCTTCCGCCAGGCCTTCGTTAGCAGCCGCTATCCTCTGGAAGACAATGCCTATGTCCTCATGAAATACGAGGGCGGCGCTGTAGGCCGTATGTGGACCTCCGCTGTCAACGCGGGCGACATGACCTCCCAGCACATCCGCATCGTCGGCTCCAAGGCCTCCCTTGAGTGGAACGACTCCACCGCCGACAGACTGATCTTCGAGGAGCAGGGAAAGCCCCAGCAGGTCCTGACCCGCGGCATGGATTACCTCGATGACCTTGCCAAGGAAGACGAGCGCCTGGGTGCCCTTCACTTCGAGGGACTTCCCGAGTCCTGGGCAAACCTTTACACCCGCTTCGCAATCGTTATGGATGCCAAGAACCGCGGCGATGAGGAGACCATCAAGAACACCATCTATCCCGACATCGACGCCGGCATCGACGGCATCCGCTGGATCAACGCCTGCGCTGAGTCTGCGGACAAGGGCTCTGTCTGGACCAAGTTCTGATCAAAGCGCTTTCGAAATCAGGTGAACCCGGAAATAAAGTAACAGGGTGGAGGGCAGCAGAGCTGCCTCTGCCCCCCGACCGGCCCGCGTCCGCTTTACAGCGAACGCGGGCCGTGTCATATGCAAGACTCGCAAGTGCGTCTTGCGCGATGAAAATAAAGGAGCGGCAACCGAAAAATATCGTTGCTGCTCCTTTTTCCTTATATCAATGAAATAGGCGTTTGCGAAACGCAAGAAACCGCATAAATACGGCATTCTTTTGGTTACAATATAAAACAACTCCTCACTGGTTCATGGTAAAATTGAGTTGTC
>CACYTU010000080.1 GCA_902777355.1 uncultured Lachnospiraceae bacterium
ACATTATACCAAAAAGGGAGGTCAATGCTCTTTTTATTTAGATCTCCCGTAAAATAAAGGATTTTAAACAATAAATGGGTGGTGAACTATACACTACCCATTCCAGGGAAGGAGGGGATTTATGAATTGTCCGAGATGTGGGAAACCGATTGGCGGGTATGTTACGGCAGGATCGACGGCTGCTTCGCGTGTTTCAAAGGGTCTGTGTCCGCACTGCGGCGGCTCCATGCCCAGGGGGTATAAGGTTGGATTTGCCAATAGTTCCGGGTCTAAGCCCAGGCCTCAGCCGACATATTACAAAGCGGATGCCGTTAAGGAGATAGGGAGAAAGGGTCCCTATAAGGGTATTTGTACGATACTGAACGGTGTGCTAGGCGGCCTGTTCTGTATCCTGAATCATCATCTGGTCATCGGTATCATCTTTGCAGTCGTGATAATCGCGGCTGCGGTGGTTTACTATTTCTTGTATGCGGACGCACCTGCGCTTGGTAAATATGATTACCGGACCGGCACATTCTCAAATGATACCCAGACGTCACCGATCAATAACGGTCTGATGATCGCCAGTCTCGCCGCAGGACTGTTTCTCTCACTGGCTACTTACAGAAATTCCGGCCTTCAGTCTGGGCGCGGCCGCCTGTACTGGATCCTCGGGACATTTGGCTTTTCACTGATCCTCCAGGCCTTTACGTGGAGGCATACCTATAAATGGGCGATCGGTGCCGCTGTCCAGAGACAGAAGGACGAACAGAAAATGAAGTTTTATGAGTATTTTCTGGAGCAGCTGTACAAAGGAAATATAAAATGCGGTAAGTGCGGAAAAACGATTGATTCCCTATATTCGGTGGCTTTCAAGGATGACGGGGCGATTGTTCTGTGCGATGAGTGTTTTCCATGGAAGAAAAATGGGCAGACAGAAGTTGGAGGCCTTGTATTCCGTCATGAAAGCATGTGACAGCGGAAGGCAGTAAAAAGGATCTCACAGGTCTGTTTTCAGACCGGTGAGATCCGTTTACGTTATAGATATATAAACTTCAGTGCCCGATCAGGTATTCAGGCATTTGGCTTTTCCGGTACAGCATGATACCAGGTGTTCAGCTATCAGATTTGTTCACGGATAGCATGATATCAGGTGCTCAGCTGTTAGATTTTTTCCGGGACAGCAGGATAGCAAGTATTCAGCTGTTAGATTTTTTCCGGGACAGCAGGATATTGAAGACTGCCGCCGCCACCATACAGGCCGCAAAGATCAGGAGGGTTGACATGCCGATCTGCATCCCCTGTGTATTGGCGACGCTGCCGATGATCGCGGGGGCTACGATGGCACCCATGCTGGTCAGGAACACGAAGAATCCCATACAGACCGGGTATTTTGAGAAGATATCTCCCGCATTGGAGACGGAGGTACCGAACACGCCCGACATACCCAGACCGATGCCTGCAGTGGCTATGATCAGCCCTGCAGGTGATTTTGTCTGCAGGAGAACAGCCATAAAGCCTGTTGTGATCAGGGTCAGTGCCAGGATCATGGATCTGGGACTGAATTTCCTGGCGGCGACAGAGCACAGGAGCCTGCCTGCCATCAGGGCCATCCAGAGGACAGACGTGGTGAACTGGGCAAGGGATTCCGCCATGACTCCGGTCTCGATCAGGAAGCTGGTCATCCAGCCCATAAAGGAAGCCTCTACCGCCTGATAGAAGAAGCAAATGATGACGGTGACCCAGAACAGTTTCTCTTTGACAAAGCCATAGTCAACTTTCTTTTTTCCACTGTTTTCGGCGTCTGCGGCATCCGGTGCGTCAGCTGTTTCCAGATCCTTGTCCGAAAAGCCTGCCGGCAGCAGGAAGGCGAGTGAAGCCGCGCAGCAGACACATCCGATGATCACTGCCGGCCGCCAGCCCGTGACCACCATGGCAATGAGCGGCGCAATAACGGCACCTGCGGCGAAACAGGCATGCAGTATGTTCAGGGGGCCGGCATTTCCCTCGCTGTAAATATTCATCAGAAGATTATTATAATTGGTGATGCCGCCCTTTCCGATACCGATCAGGAACATGGCGATCAGAAGCCAGACGGGATTTCCGCTGATCAGAAGCATGATGAAACCCAGAGTCACGGACAGCTGGATCAGGATAAAGGAAACTTTGATTCCGAGGAGAAAGGGAAGATAGCCGGCCAGCAGTCCTGCCAGCACATAGCCTACGGACTGGACCGACAGCAGCGCTCCGCCGACCTGATAGGAAAGCGCGTAATCCGCCTTCATTTCCGGCAGGATCGATCCCAGCATGATCAGGACCAGTCCCAGAGACATGTAGGCATAGAACAGATTCAGCACAACACCGAGTTTTCTTTTACCAAGAGAAGAAAAAAAGCCGTTCTTTTCCATAAACTCCCTCCCTTTTTTCTAATGCACCATGTAAGATAATCCAAGTCTCTAGCCGTATCATTTTGGGAAGAGATTGATGAAAGATGGTTTTACGAGCCCTCAGTTAAACAAGATCTCGCTGCTAAAACCAATTTGCCGTTCCCTCTGCGTAAGGATTCCACATCATGGTCAAACCCTATTCCGCCTGCAACATAGTCCAGCTGCTCGTCTGTGAGAAAGATATTCTCGCTCTCGAGAAGTTCTTTCAGCGCATTTCCGTTTTAGGCTTCCATTGCTTTGCGTATACGGTCCGGACCTACTTTTTGAATGATTTCTTTCAGCGATAACATAATAATTGCTTTGAGATGAATCTTTGTGACAGGAAAGCAAAAAAACTGTTACCCGGAGTCATAGATCAGCACCCTTGTGCGCTCGATCAAACGTGCCACTGCCGGGGACGCTTTCAGGAGCTGTGTTTTTTTGTTCATTCATCAGTCCCGGATCCTCTCTTTTTTCTGGTTATATTATATAGTTTCCGGAGGATCAGTGGCAACTGTTTGATGGCAATGGAGGACAATCAAATGGAGGACGATCACATGGGAGGACAATCGCGCGGGCGGCCAATATATTGCCATAGACCGAATATCTATTCGATTTATTTTGTTCTTCCTAAATACATATGATATATTAGAAACATGTAAAAATGAGAAAAAATGAGACGGTTAATGTAAAGGAGAAGGGGATCATCCTGCAGAAGCCCATGTATACTGTGCGGGGACAGGTGTGTATCGGGAAAGGAGTCTTTTTTCTAAAATGAGTATGATTGAGGCTGCGTTGGCGCTCGTCGACAGCCGGGGCGGCGGGGGCACTGCCATGACCATGGACCCGGAGCAAGCCAGTCCTGAAAGCACCAGTCCGAAAGCTGACCAGTCCGGAAGCTGTCGCTGCCATGACCATGGGCCCGGAGAGCAGCGAAGGTATTCTGCCTTCCGTCCATATTTGCGGGTCCCGCCATCGGGGCGAATTTTCAGGGAAAAGTGGGCAAAGCTGTCACGATGAGCGGCCAAAGCGCTTTATTCTTCAATGGCATATTACACATCGCTGCAATCTTTCCTGTGTCCACTGTTATCAGAATGACGATGTCTGCTGTGCCCCCTATGAATCTCTTCTGGATGTCCTTGACAAATATGAGCGCTTTCTTCAGGCCAACCATTATTATGCCTATATATATCTGACCGGGGGAGAACCGCTGACGCATCCGGACTTCTTCCCTCTGCTGAAGGAGCTGCGGCGGAAGCAGTTTCTGACAGGTTTTCTGACAGAGTTTCTGACAGCTTTTCTGACATGTTTTCTGACAGAGCTTCTGAAAGATTTTCTGACAGATACGAAAGGGTTCTTCCGCCGGCTGTGAACAAAACCTTCACCTACTTCCGCCCCATGCGGAAGCGGTCCCCGGCGGGATATCTGTTTGTCATGCTGGTCAACCTCTTCTATACGCTGCTGATCCGTCTGGATTCGCCGAAGCGGAATCAGAAAAGGAAGTATCATATTTCTCTTTGCATCATGTTTAAGGATGAGGCGCCCTATCTGCGGGAATGGATCGAGTACCACCGGATGATCGGGGTAGACCATTTTTACATGTATGACAACAATTCATCCGACGGATTTGAAGAGGTGCTCGCGCCATACCAGGAGGAGGGATTGATCACACTGATCCCCTGGTCCCGGCAGCACGCCCAGGTGGATGGCTATGAGGATTGCATCCGGCAGTTTCAGGACGAGAGCGACTGGATCGGTTTTATTGATGTGGATGAATTCCTGGTGCCGATTGAAGAGGAATCCCTCGCACCGGTTCTGGACCGGTTCTGCCACTGTCCGGCAGTCCTTGTATACTGGCGGTTTTTCGGCTCCGGCGGCATGCTTCAGCGGGACCGGTCGCGGCTGGTGATCGAAGACTTTGTCGTGGCTTCTGAAAAACTCTATACCAAGGGCAAGTGCTTTTTTAACTCCAATTACGACTATCTCTGGGATCACAGCAAAAACAGATCCATGTTTCACATGCTCTGGACCGTGTCTCACGGGATCCCCGTGCCCCCGGTGGATATTTTCGGTCACACAACGGTTTTAGGCCGGCATAGGGTTGCCGGGACGAAGACAATCCCCATGCAGCTCAATCATTATGCGGTGAAGTCGCTGGAGGAGCACAGGGAGAAAAACCTGAAAGGGGATGTGTATTACGACCATCCGACACATGGGGACGAGGTCTTTTTCGGGAGAGACCTGCGCTGCGACGTTCCGGACTACCGTATTCACAAATATCTGTCTGCCCTGAAACTCAGGCTGAATCAAACTGATTGAGATAGAATCAGCCGGACAGCAGAGGCAGTACAATGGTAATCCAAATTATGAACAACAGAGTCAATATGCCTATGAAATGCCTCAGAAGAGATGTGCGTATTGCGGAGTGCTTGTCCCCAAACATGCGTCATTTTGTTCACATTGCGGAGCACCGTTCTAAATAAAAGATTTTGGATCTTTGCAGCAGAAACACGCTACCCCGCTGACGGCACAAAGCCGTCAGAGGAGGAGCATTTCTTCATTACGGAGGACAACAATATGGATAATACAGCAGGAAAAGGGAAAACAACCGAAACAGCAGCAAAAGAAACAACAGTGGCAACAGCAGCGGCAGCAGCAGCGGCAGCAGCTTCCACCGGCAGCACAGCAGCAGGAGCCAAAAATGCAGCCCCACGCTCTGCAAAAATGAACGCCCTGGACAAAAAGCTCCGCGAGGAAATCAAGAAAAAAAAGGGTACATGGTCTCTGTACATGTACCGCTTTGACACAGGCGAAGAGATTGCCATCAATGCAAACGTGCAGATGATCTCCGCCAGCCTGATCAAACTCTATATCGCCGGATGTTACCTCGAACGCGTTTATAAGGCAGGAATCAGTGATAAATATGACCGCCAGCTGTTCAAAATGCTCTCAGAGAGCGATAACGCCTCAGCCAATACACTGATCGATGCCCTCACCAGGGACACAGTCAACCGCTTTATCAGCAATCACGGCTTTAAGGCGAGTAAACTGAACCGCAAAATGCTCCAGAAAAACGGTACCGAGAACTACACATCCGCCGCAGACTGCGGACGTGTCCTCCGCCAGGTCTACAAATGGGCCTACGTCAACGCACGCAGTTCGGGGAGGGTCATGAAAGCACTCTGCGAACAGATTGCGAGAAACCGCCAGAAGATCCCCGCAGGTGTCCCGTCGGGAATCGAGACCGCAAACAAAACCGGCGAACTATTCACCACTGATAAAAAAGGCGTCAGCGTAGATGTGCAGAATGATGCCGCTGTCATCTTTGTGCCTGAACACCCCTATGTCCTTGTTGTCATGAGCGCAGTTCCTTCCGTGGGCGAGGCCCAGCTTCGCAAGGAAATCGCCACCCTCTCCTCCGAAGTGTACAAGGCGATCTGCGGCTAAGCGCAGGAAAAATCTTCAGCCGCAGGTAAGGCCGTCACATCCAGGTAAACCGAAAAGGAAACAAAAGAACCGTCCCCCTGCCTGGACTTGAAGTTTTATATATTGACGGTAAACAGGAGAGAAGAAGCCAATATGAAGAATAATGATAAAAAAGACAGGAAGAATTTTTACAGGAGAGTAAGGTACTATTTTGATCTCTGGCTTTCGAAAGGGACAGTCTCAACGATTATTTTCCTGTTTGCTGTTACCGGCCTTTTTGTATTGATTATCGGCCTTTTGGCCAATGTATTCGGTGGCCAGGATGCTTCCCTGGGAAAATCGGTATGGGAAACCATGAACCATGCTTTTGATCCGGGAGTGCTTTCAGGCGACAGCGGAAGTTTTTTATATTTGTTTCTGATGCTGATAGCAACCCTGATCGGTGTATTCTTCCTGGCTATGCTGATCGGCCTGATCAATGACGGCATTCAGGGGAGGGTCGAGGATTTATCAAAAGGCATTGAACCCGTCGTTGAGAATAATCATATAGTGATTCTGGGGTTTAACGAATCAACGTTCATCATTCTGGGAGAACTGATTGAGGCATATGAAAACCAGAGAAATACCAGAAATGCCGTGGTCGTTATGGATGAGATTCCAAAAACGGAGATGGAAGACCGGATCCGCATAGAATTTCCCAATACCGGAAATCTTACGATTGTCTGCCGCAGCGGTTCGATCACGAACAGCAAAGACTTACATCGCTGTTCTATTCTGACATGCAAATCTATAGTGATCGCTTCTCATAATGATTTTGAAACGATTAAAGGGATCCTTGCCTGCACAAAGATTCTGGACAGAGCAGTGGATTCAAAAGCCTATATTACCTCCGTCATTTATGGCAGAGAAAACGAACATGCTGCAAGGATTGCGGGAAATGATCAAAGCGATGGAAAAGATCTGTTTTCTGTGAAAAATGACCGCCTTGAACTGTTGATGATGGAAAATACCGTTTCCAAGATTATGACACATACCTGCCGGCAGAATGGTTTGTCCAAAGTATTTACGGAGCTTTTTAACTTTGCAGAGCATGAGTTCTATATTGCCAGGCGGGATAAAAATGAAAATCTGTACGCGAAGATGACTGGAAAGAGTATTCGGCAGATCAACCGGTTTCTGTCGGATTCTATTGCGGTCGGAATCATTCAGAAAGACGGAAACGCATTGATCTGGGATCCCGATTCGGTAATACTTGGGGAAGGGTGTCAGCTGATCCTCCTGCAGCAAGATGATGATCCTGTTGCTGTCGGAGAGGAAAGAAGCGTTAAATTCGAACCGCCGGTCGCACAATATCAGGCTGTTCCGTCCTCTATCCTGATCATTGGATGCAATGAAAAGCTGCCGTATATTCTTCGTGAAATGTGCAAGTATCTGATCCCCGGAACGATGGTTTATCTTTCATCTGATCCGGATGAACTGGATCAGTGGCTCACGGACGACATCATCCAGGAAATGATCGATAATGACATTGATTCTGCTATCAGGATTGAGAGAAAAGATACATCTGAAGGGACTGACCTGAAGGCAGGAAAACAGAACCTGAAAATAGAGCAGCACAAATTCATTTACAGCTTACTGGCTGAATGTAATCCACAGTATGTCCTGATCCTTGTACCAGACGATTTGGATGACGATCAGGCAGATGAGCAGGCGCTGAAACTCTTACTCTACTGTAAAAATTATAAGGAGATGCATCCGGAAGCCGGCTTTGGAATCACCTGCGAAATGAGAAGTATTGCGAATCAGAACCTCGCCCAGGAGTCTATGGCAAGTGATTTTGTAATCAGTCGGAATATAGCCTCCCTTATGATGTCTCAGATTGCGGAAAGCAGAGAGCTTCGACAGATATTTGAGACATTATTGAGCAGCGATGGATTTGAGGTATACATGAAACCGGCCAAGTATTATTTCTCCACTCAGCCCGGTCAGGCTATAGATTTCTACTCCCTTCAGGATGCGGTGGCAGAAAAAGGAGAGATTTTCCTCGGGTATAAAAAAAGAACAGCTGAGGGAGATGCGATCCATCTGAATCCTGTTAAACTGCAGTACGGAAAAAAGACGGAGATGGTATTTGAAGAAGACGATGAACTCGTAGTCCTTGCGGAAAGCATGATCGTGCAGTGACAGGTCTGATCTGGCAGCAGGCTTTTCAGTCCGGTGTGGAAACAGTGTGGAATCAGGGACGATCATTTTGTTTCCGTCCCTCTGTTCAGGCAGAATCAGGGACCGTCCTTTTTAGGGGAGGCGGAATCAGGGACAGTGCAGAATCAGGGATCGTTCCTTGTTTCTTTCTTTGTTTTGGCTCTTTAGTTTGAGAATACAATCGGCGCATTCTCGTGACTTCGGTCATGAGAATGCGCCGGTATTTATTTCCACATATAAGGGAGCGGTCAAACTGTCGTGACCGGCTGCCATTCTTCTCCGGAAGGATCCTTGCGCCTGCTTATTGATAAGCCATGCTTAGCCGCGGCCGAATTCGGAGACTCCGGCAAGCATCTTCAGTAAAATGGCGGTCAGAATAAAGGAAAGATTGGATGTATAGCCAAGTACAGTTCCTCCGTCTACAGAGATTCCGCCGAAAACACTGGCAGAGTATGCGCTTAAGGCAATGCCGATCAGTCCGGTGATAATTACCAGTGTCCCTGCTGTACTAAGTGCGCTGCTGCAGCGGACTGAGAAGGGTTCTCCACGGCCGACCTCTCCTAAGGCGGTACGGATCTTTCCAATCGTAATGAGTGTAAACAGAATTAACAGAATAGCTGCTCCGAGTAAGATGAGGACTGGAATTCTGAAACTTGTCAGAATCTCCATCGTGATCGGTTTTCCATTGATCGTAAATGATTTGAGCGCGTCAAGCAGTTCCTCAGTAATAAGGTCCGGCTTAATGCCGATGACCGCAGTTGCTGCGCAGGCGCCGACGAAAACGATCAGAGTGAACAGGAACACAAGCAATGCAATAAAATTAAGAAACTTCGCACAACCTTTCATCTGTTCCTCCTCTTACGATAAGTGTGCGGCTCCCATCAGGGGAGCCACCCTTCTCTTTTGGCTCTCTTTTGGCTATGGTACCGACCCGTTAATTTATAGTATTGAAACGGATTCCGGATACCGGTCTGTCTTTCCGATTTACTCTTTTTACACCTGGCACGTATCTATTGAAAATAAAAATTCAAACGAAGCCGGTCGTGCAGGCAAAACTAATTATACCAAATCGTTTATTCCTGATACAATAGTAGCAGAAACATGCCATGCTGACCATGCTTTTTGAGGCGGCTTTGTCCCATACACTTGCAGGAACGCAGCACAGGGATTCCTCCTGTCTGGTCTGAATGTGATGATATATGTATGGAGCAGCGGTATCCTTTATCAGAATACAGGAGAAAAGAAATAATGAGCACACTGTATCAAAACGAAACATATGAGTTCTTACTGAAAGAATTAAAAAGGGACGGACAGACCGGTGCTGAAATCGTCAGGCGCCGGATTGAAGATGGAGAAGAGATTGTCCTTTTTTCGTATTACTGGCCGGCACAGCTGTCGGTTGAGGTCGAAAAGGGAGAAGTGTCCCTCAGAGAGGATGGTATTCTGTGCTGGCAGCTCCATGTCACCGCACATCATGTAAAGGGGATGGTACAGGGAGAATTCACCGAGACGGAATATTTTGAGCTGGAGAAGCCCTTCGGCACAGCGCAAGAGATGGTCTGCAGGACGGCTGACATCGTGAGGAAGACGCGGTTCGCGATTGCTGAGCGTCATTTAAAGCATCTTCCGCATCAGACATATCCCGCCGTGGACGGACGCCAGGGCCCCTACGGCCACCCGTAAAAAAGCAAGGCAGCAGTATATGCGGAGATGCATGCAGACGGACGCCAGAGCTCTTATGGCTGCCCCTAAAAAATGCAAGGCAGTATATACGGAGAACGGAGATACATTCGGACGCATAGATGGTGAAACAAGGCTGCTCCGGGCAGCAGAAACAGGGTGAAATACAAGAGTACAGGAGGAGATGATTTTGAGAATTCTTGTAACAGGCCCCCGGGGCTTTGTAGGGGCGAGGATCATGGATGAGCTGGGTCAGGAAGCCATTCCTGCACCTTCTCTTCAGTCTTTCGATGAGGAAGGTGTCAGGCGGATCGTGGACGCGACGCAGCCGGATCTGATCATCCATACGGCAGCTATGTCGGATATTGGCACTTGTGAACAGAATCCCGAAGGATCCTATCGCGCTAATGTGGAGATTCCTGTCTGGCTTGCCCGCACAGGAGTCAAATGCCTTATGTTCAGCACTGACCAGGTCTACAGCGGCTGTGCCGGGGAGGGTCCTTATACAGAGGAGGAGACTGCGCCCTCCAACCTTTATTCCCGTCACAAGCTGGAGATGGAGCAGAGGACGCTGGATATCAATCCGGATACGGTCCTTCTGCGCGCGACCTGGATGTATGACATGCCCAGATACGGTGTCCCCAACCGCAGCAACTTCCTGGTCAATATGCTGCGCCAGGCTGACATTTCCTTTTCTTCAACACAGCACCGGGCCGTCACCTATGTGCGTGAGGTGTCCGGCCTGATCCGACAGGCTTCCCTTCTCCCCGGAGGAGCATACAATTACGGGAGCGAGAATACGCTTACCATGCTTGAGACTGCGGAGTGGCTTAAGAACACATTGGCGCTTCCTGTTAATATCCAGGATGCGGGATATCGACATCACCTTTGGATGGACTGCTCCAGGATCAAAAGCCACGGGATCCATTTTTGCAATACGATCGACGGACTGAAAAAATGCATCGTGGATTACAGCCTCTGAATGTGCAGGCTTATGTATGTAGGAATATGATCGGTGCTCATACATGCGGGATTACAGCCTTTGACTATGCATTCGTTTTTAGAAAGGCTGAGATATATTTGTGGGCTTCTGTATTGCGGAAAGGAGTCATTTCGCGATGAATAAAAAATGGATTATTACACTTGCCATTTTGCTGGTGTCGGCTGTTCTCACAGCCTGTTCCGGCAGGCAGAAGGAAGCGGAGGCAGACTCCGAAGCAATCAGCTTTGAAACGACTGACCTGGATGGAAATGTGGTCAAATCCGGAGACCTTTTTAAGGGGCACCGGCTCACCATGGTTAATATCTGGGGGACATTCTGCGGGCCATGCATTTACGAAATGCCTGAGCTGGAGAAACTGAATTACCGCCTCAGTAAAAAAGACTGTTCCATCGTCGGAATTGTCTGCGATGTGGAGAGCCTTGAGGACACTGAGACGATTGGCGAGGCAAAATCTCTGATTGACGAAGCCGGCGTCAAATATACCAATCTGATCCCCTGGGACAATACATGGGATATCTTCCCGGCGGACGCCATTCCGACCACCTATTTTGTGGATGAGAAAGGGCGGATCGTCGGTGAGGCGGCCATAGGCGCCAGAAGCGCTGACGACTATGAGAATCTGATCGATGCCCTGCTGGAATAAGAACAAGGAAGAATAAGGGGCGGTCCTTTTGTTTCCGTCCCCTTCGAATGAACAAGGGGACAGAAACAAAAGGAACGTCCCCAAGACCCACCCATGACCCATTTCCGAGGAAGAGCACTATGCATTTTGTGGACGCTAAAGGAATACTCACCGGTAAAGGCGGGTATTACGGGATGAATATTTACAGGGGCTGTTCTCACGGGTGCATCTATTGCGACAGCAGGAGCAGGTGCTATCAGTTCACTCATGCTTTCGAAGATATTGAGGTCAAGCAGAATGCGCCCGCTCTTCTGGAAGCAGCTCTGAGATCAAAAAGAAAGAAATGCATGATCGGGACAGGCTCCATGTCCGACCCCTATATGCACTGTGAAGAAAAGCTCCGCCTGACCCGGAAGTGTCTTGAAATCATTCTTCGCTATGACTTCGGGGCAACAGTCATCACGAAGTCAGACCGGATCCTGCAGGATATAGACCTGCTTGAAGAGATCCATCACAAAAGCAGATGTGTAGTGCAGATGACACTGACGACTTACGATGATGATTTGTGCCGGATCCTGGAACCCAATGTCTGCAATACAAAGCGGAGGATCGAGGTCCTTGAAGAGATGCACAGGCGGGGCATCCCCACAGTGGTCTGGCTGACGCCGATTCTGCCGTTTATCAATGATACAGAGGAAAACATCCGGCCGATCCTGGAAGAGTGCGTGAGGGTCGGTGTAAAGGGAATCATCTGCTTTGACATGGGCCTTACCCTGAGAACCGGTGACAGAGAGTATTACTATGCGGCATTGGACAGACATTTTCCGGGCATGAAGCAGCGCTATATAAGCAGATACGGCAATTCCTATCAGCTGCCTTCTCCCAATGCCGGGAAACTGATGAAGCTGTTTGAAGAAACCTGCCGGGAGCACGACATGCTCTGCAAATGGAGGGACTGTTTCCGTTATCTGCAGGAGTTCCCTGAAAAATATGAACAGATGGATTTCTTTGATATGCTGTAAAGAGTGAACAGGTTTAAACCATGCCGTCTGGACTGTACCCTGCAGATTGGACTGAATAGCGGCAGTGGACTTATTATGATAAAGATCTGGGGAAGAGATGATAAAACGGGTCCTTAAGGGCGGCATTTCAGCACTTGCGTGCCAAGCCCTTAAGGACCCGTATCTCATTTAAAAGGTGTTGTCCATGACCGGAGGGGGTACCGGTTTACAGACTTGTTACAAAAATAGTGTTCTTTTATCTTCTTGTATCCGGAGGCGTCCGTGGCCGGAGAATTCCGGAGAATTACCCTTCGGCTGCGGCCTCGAGGACGAAGCGGAAGTATTCCTCCATCTCTGATATTTCTTTGAATTTTGCCATGTAGACGTATCTGCCCATTGACGGCCAGTCGATGGGGGGCATTTCCTCCTGCATCACGATGGCGCTGCCATAGCGGTCCATGATTTCTTCCGGAGTATGTGTATAGTGCACGCCGTCCTTGCGCGCAGCGTAGGCACAGACATAGTGCTCCGCGGCTTCGGGGATGTCCGCACTGTCGGTGGTGACCATCTGGGCATAGATGTCAAAGACGTCAAGCGACTGTGCGTAATTCATCATATCGGGGTCATGCCCGCCGGCCGGCCGCATATTTACTTCCATGATCGCGTAGCTGCCGGCTTTTCCTATGCCCGTGTAGTCCTTTGTGATGTTGATGAACTCAAAATGAACAAATCGCCGGTCCGCACCGAACGCTTTGGCGGCCTTTCTGCCGAAATCGCGCAGCTGCACGGGCACATCGGCCACCGTGTAGAAATGAATGCTCTCGTCATTCTGCACGGAATCGATCACCGGAGGATAGGTGCACATGGACTCAAACAGAGGCTCGCAGTCAGCGCCAAGGATCGCGTCGTAGGTGCAGATATCTCCGCTCAGGAACTCCTCCATGACATAGGGGGTCTGGGGAAGCTCACTGTAGAAGGCCAAAAGCTCGTCTTCCCCGTTGATCTTCATCGTACCGTTTGCTCCGACACCGATATCCGGTTTGACGATGACGGGATAACCGACCTTTTTCACGAAAGCCTTTGCGGCTTTCAGATCCGAAACGATGTGCTGGCGCGCAGTCGGTATTCCGGAGTCAATAAAGATGCGCTTCATGCGGGATTTTCTGACCAGGTCACCGATCTTGTCCTCTCTTGTGCCGACGGCAATGTTGAAGTCCGTGCGGAGCCTGGCGTCCACCGGAAGCCAGTATTCATTCAGAGATTCCAGCCAGTCTATCCGGCCGTATTTGTGAATGAAAAAAGCGACCGCGCGGTAGACCTGGTCATAGTCTTCAAGCGAATCTACGTAATAGTATTCTGTCAGAGCTTGTTTCAGCTGGTCGTTCAGTGCGTCATAGGGCACATCCCCGATCCCGAGCACATTCACGCCATGCCTGTTCAGGCGGTCGCAGAACTGTGTGCAGGTGACGGGATATGCAGGTGAGATAAATACATAATTCAAGGCGCATCCTCCTTTATTGAAACGGCGCTTAAAACCCGGCTGAACAGAGTCGTCCGCGGGATACATCACGTTCATGTCTACTTTGCTTAAAACTTCTTTTTCCGGTTAAAACATAAAAGTTTCTGCCGCAGCAAAAAAATGTTTCTTCCACTGCAAAAAAATGATCCATCCGCTGCTGCTTTAGCAGAGATGTTCCATCTGCTGCTATAACAGAAATGATCCATCCATCTGCCGCTATAGCAGAAATGATCTATCCGATGCTGCTATAGTAGAAATGTTCCATTCGCTGCTGATTTAACAGAAAAGTTCCTTCACTACTGTTATACCATAATTTGCCCAACTGCCACAGACCTGACGCATGAAAAAATCGGTTTCCGATACATGGTAAAATTCTTAAGTGAAGTATCATATTCAGAGCAAAAAAGAAGCAGGCCTTTAAGATAATGTAGACCTGCTCTGAATATGATTCTTCACAATTGT
>CACYTU010000081.1 GCA_902777355.1 uncultured Lachnospiraceae bacterium
AGTGGCAAGTAACCAGTAGTCAGAATAGAAAAGACGTTGATGCGTTGGCCCTTTTTTCCTGACTGAAAAATGGCCCTTTTCACCCGACTCTGAATGGCCCTTCTCGCCCGACCCTAACAAAGGATATTAAACCAATCAAAAAACCGATTCATTCTATGGCTGAGATGCACGCCTGGAATGCGCAAAATATGGGAAGTTATTTTGAAACCGGTGATGGGCGCAGAATGCTGATACGAGCTGCTTTTTCGCAGGCGAAGGACGATGGGATTTCAATTCTTGAGATTGGCGAAGATGTCTGGGGACTGGGAACGTTTTTCCATGGAAACATCAAGGAGCTTGTGGATGCCTTTGAAACAGCGCATCGGGAAATTTCACCGGATATTGAACTGCGGCTTCAGATTGGTTTGTCCCGGCATTGCGATATAGCATATTTGGAAGATTGTCTGTCCCTTTTTTGAGGATGCAAAGCATTTTATCCCATTGATCTGTATGGGGATGAGCTGGTACAGCCAATCGAAAACTTCAAGCCCATCTATCGAAGAGCAAAATCGGAGGGACTCAGATTAAAGGCACATGTCGGCGAATGGGGAACGGCGGATGATGTCCTGATTTTTGATTCGGATGTATCCAAGGAATATCTGCGGCCGTATCAATCTGGCTGCCTTGATGCAGAGGAATTAGACGATATTCGTAAAAATGGACTGAAAGCGGTATGAGCCTTGTGATGCATTGATCATTGTTATTACAGAAAAAATTCAAGTTTGCTGATCACTATACGGGTTAATTGAGTTAAGCACTTAGTAAAGGGAGAAAACCATATGAGCATATTTACAAAAGCCAGTACATCAGATGCCCTGACACTAAACGGTATATCAAGGCGGGCTTTTGACAGTGATATTCTGGTGGGCGCATCTTCGATCGGTGGACCTCCCGGATATAAATCCCTTCCGTTTCATACAAAGATGGCCAAATCAAATCACCTGTTTAAACTGGTGGATAACGGTCTGATTATCGGCGGAGCGATTCTTTTTTTGGATAAGGAAAAGCTTAATATCGGCAGAATCTTCATCAGCCCGGAGAATCATCGAAAAGGGTATGGGGTTTTCATGATGCAGGAAATAGAAGCTTTATATCCTATGGTAAAGGAATTCACACTTAATACACCAATCTGGAACATCAGGACGAAATCCTTTTATAAGAAACTGGGATATAATGAGGTACGACATGATAAAGAATTCGTTTATTACTCCAAGAAACGATAAATATTGTCCAAAAATTTCAGAAGAACGAACTACTGCGGATTAGAACATGAGGATTTGAGAGTCTGTGTGAGGCAGTTTGAAATGACGTTACGTACTAAAGACAATGGGAGTCCCCGGAGGCGATAAACCTCTGGGGATTTTGTTGTGTAGGACGTTGAGAGTACATTCTGGAAATCAAACAGAAGAATGTTGAAGTCAGACCGAGTCCCAGATATATTATTCCCAAAGAAGAAAAGGGATTTAGGGAGGAAAGCATGATTGTTGCAGTAGACAAAACGAACTTGCTTCAAGCCGCGATTATACATTCGGTCTCATGGAAAGAGTCTCATAGTTCTTTTTGTGCACCCGATTTTGTCGAAATGCACACGCCTGAAAGACAACAGGGGTATATACAAAGTAAGATAGATTGTGGGAGTAGATTTTTTATGCTGATAGAAGATGATGAGCCGATTGGCATTGTATCAGTCAAAGATGATCTTATTGAAGATCTTTATATACTTCCACAAAAACAGAGAATGGGCTATGGCACAAAGCTGTTGCAATTCGCAATGGAGCAGTGTACAGGCACCCCCTCTTTATGGATACTCGAAAACAATTCCAATGCAAAGCGGCTGTATCACAAAATGGGATTTCGAGAAACAGGCAGAAAAAATGTAATTACCGATGGACTTGATGAGATTGAACTCTTATATGTATTAATCGATATTTGCAAGGAAGGTTAGCATGGGAAAGTACGAATACAAAGTGGTGAATTATGATCCTCAGGCTTTCTTTGGGGGAAGTGTTAAGGTCAATCAGATTGAAAATCAGCTTAACCTGCCTGGCAATGATGGATGGGAAATGGTTAGTTGTACATCGTCTGGCTGAGTCTGAATGATGAATCGGGATATGAGACAATTTGCACTTTTGATGATGATTTACTCCTGTTTACATCAAAGAAACTACGAGGTGATTAAGGATGTCGAGAATCTTTTTTGTGTCCGGTGCATGTGGTTGCGGGAAAACCACTTTTGCAGATTCCTTTTCAAGATATCTTGTTTTAAAAGAATGTAAAACGGTTTATGTTATCCATGGGGATGATTTTCATAGAGGGTTTGTGGAGCCGGAAGATAAGGGAGATTTCTTTGTTGATGGACAGGCTTCAGATCAGGTTCTGTGGGAAGATATTTTGCGATTTAACTGGGACTGTATCATTGCCACAGCGAATAGAGCTCTTCAGGATAAACTTGATGTTGTTATAGACTATGTGATTGAAGATGAACTTGACCGTGTAAGGAAGTTGGCGGAGAAGAACAATGCTTCTCTGTATTATATTGTTTTGACAGCTGATGCAGATGAAATTGAAAAACGTATTCGGAACAGAGGAGATGTTGATATGATAGACAGAGCTCTGTTTCTGAAAAAGAAATTGGAAGCCATGCCGGAGAATCAAGGCCATATCTATAATAACACCGGTAAAAAAACAGAAGACTCCATCCGGGAGATAGTGTTGGAACAGTTCCTGGTTTAATAAATTCAGGTTTACGGATGTCGTAAGGGCTTCGATCTTTGGCCATACGGCACAGGTGAATATCCATAATTATACTAGTGATGTGACTAGTATCCAGGAGAAGCAGAAAGTGCTTGCCAGGGCGGGGCAAATATGCTAATATTTTGACGGCTAAGGGTGTTGCGCAGCCTGTTACGATTTTTCGCGGCAGGCCGCGAACCCCTGTTGTTACAAGAGAAAATTGATCTTCAGGGCGGGGTGAAAGTCCCCACCGGCAGTTAAAGTCTGCGACCCGCTTCGGCGGCTGATCCGGTGAGATTCCGGAACCGACGGTTACAGTCCGGATGGAAGAAGATGGGAGACGTCCGGAGACCATGTATATGGCTTCGGATTTTTTAATCGGACCGGGAGAGGAAAGCGTCTCTGTCCAATTTCTGTTATCTGCCATCCTCTGTCATCTCCTGAAACACGAAAGGAGTGTTTTCAGATGAGCAGCAATTCAAAAGCAATTCACAACAACAGCTATAAGGCCGGCTCTTTGTCAAAGACAGAGAGGAGAACCCGCTATCTCGCCGTCACCGCCATGCTTTCGGCGGTGTCCATCGTGCTGATGCAGTTCGATTTTTCCGTTCCCCTCATGCCGTCCTTTATCAAGATGGATCTGTCGGATCTTCCGGCCCTGATCGGTTCCTTCGCCATGGGACCGCTGTACGGCGTCGCGATCGCGCTGATCAAGAACCTCCTCCACCTTGTTCGCACTTCGACAGGCGGGATCGGGGAGCTTTCCAATTTCCTCCTGAGCGCCTTCTTCGTGGCGCCGGCCGGATTCATCTACCAGCGCAATAAGAGCAAAAAGAGCGCAATTATCGGAGCTCTGACAGGTGCTGTCCTGTCCGCCCTTCTCAGCGTGCTGACCAACTATTTCATTGTTTATCCCTTCTACACGGCATTTATGCCCAGGGAGACAATCATCGCGATGTATCAGGCCATCCGTCCTTCGATCAAGGACGGAGATCTGCTCAGCTGCCTGCTGATCTTTAATATGCCCTTTACCTTTGTAAAGGAGATGCTTTCCGTAGTGATCTGCCTGCTGATCTATAAGCCGCTGTCCCCGCTGATCCACGGGACCTCAAGGTGACAGACGGGCCTTTTGCTGCAGCACCGGACAGTCAGCAGGAACGGAATCTGCTGCGAAAAAGGAAGACGGCCGGTCATGGAGCCGCATAATCCACATAGTTATACCCACTGTAAACAGATACATAACATAAGTGATATTCGAAAGCGCAGCGCCAGTACGCTGCGCTTTCCTGATGTCCGGATATTCCTGTTCACGGACCACGCCCAACAGATGAAACAATGTATTTCATTTTTTTTGCCGGATATGCTATGATAAAAAAGCATGCCGCCTCTGCAATGGAGAAACAGGGCCGGCCGGAACGCTGACGGCGTTCCCGGAAGGCGATGAAGGGCGGCACAGAAGAAATGCACGAGGATCATTTATGAGCAAATATAAAAAGGGCAAAAACAATATCATTGCGGGCGCCTTACTGTTGATGACCGTTTTTCTTTGTTCCGGCTGCGGCAGTGCGGTTTCCGTCGCACATACGGAAGCGGGATATACGGCGCTTCTTTCCTCGGATTACATGGCAGCGGAGGAGGCATTTTCGGCTGCGCTCTCCCAGGGAGAGGATCCGGTATCGGCTTCAAGAGGCCTGGGGATTGCGCTGATGGGACAGGCCCGCTACGGGGAGGCGATCGAAGCCTTCAACCAGGCATTGGCCGCCACGGACGACAAGATGCCTGAGACTGTGCTGGATCTGCTTCAGTATAAAGCCTCCGCACAGTACCGTCTGAAGGATTACGACGGCACGATCCGGACCTGTGATCAGCTTGTGGAGCTGGACGGGAAGCTTGTGGACGCCTACTATTTCCGGGGAGCCGCTTACCTGTGCCGGTCGGAACTTGACAAGGCAAGGGTGAATTTCGATTATGCGGTCAGCCTGGATCCGGGAAATTACGACCTGTACCTGAATATTTACAGTGTCTATGAACAGATGAAACTCTCAGGGATCGGGGATGAGTATCTGCAGACGGCTCTGAGCATTACGCCTGACAGCACGGACAGCTATGTCCATATCGGCCAGATCTATTTTTATCTGGAGCAGTATGACGAAGCGCAGAAAGCCCTGATCGAACCTGTGAAGGCAAACTATGTACCGGCCCTGTCCCTGATGGGGCAGATTTACCTTGCCAGGGGCGATTATGACAACGCCCGGGCAATTTATAATCAGATTCAGTCGATCGAAGGCGCGAACGTGGACAGCTACAACGGGCTTGCCCTGTGCGCCCTGCAGTCGGGGGATCCGGATTCCGCCCTGGTTTATATCGGTGAAGGTCTGGCGCTGGAAGGAAATCAGGGAAAGCAGGAACTATATTTCAATGAGATTGTCGCATATGAGCGCAAGCTTGATTTTGTCATGGCCAGAGAGAAATGCCGCGCCTATGCGGAACGCTATCCGACCGACCAGAGGGGGCAGAAGGAACTCACTTTCCTGAGTACGCGCTGAACCCTGCCGCAGACGATATCCCGGTCCGCGGCGCTGAAGCTCATGACGGCGCAGGCGGACGCCCGGGCAAAGAACAGCCTGTCTGCAGCGGCGGGCAGGAAGCAGGCGGACGCCGGGCAAAGAACAGCCTGTCTGCAGCGGCGGGCAGGAAGCAGGCGGACGCCGGGCAAAGAACAGCCTGTCTGCAGCGGCAGGCATGAAAAAAGCGGTCCGCCTGAGCGGACCGCGTTCCTATCAGAAATCGCTTATAATATCAGCTGAAAAATTACAGTTTTACGACGTTGGCAGCCTGAGTTCCGCGATTGCCCTCGATCAGATCATAAGAAACTGCCTGACCCTCTTCCAGGGTTTTGAAGCCTTCGCCCTGAATAGCGGAGAAATGAACGAAAACGTCCTTTCCGTCCTCACCTGTGATAAAGCCATAACCTTTTTCAGCGTTGAACCACTTAACTGTACCCTTGTTCATTATGGTACTACCTCCATTGAAATATATAGATATTGATTGATCGTGGGTTATAAAAAACACAAGCTTTGTTGACAATCAACAACATATATCAACGAGGGCCATGTATCTTAAAACCGTCAATCTTAATTGCAAAACGATTATATCGCCCGGCACTTGAAGTGTCAAGACTAAAAAAAGCACACTCCTATTCGTATTTACAGATAGATGCAAATGGTGAGCATGCACAATATGTGCAATATTACTGATAAAACGAAAGGAAATTGGTTTTTTGCCATGCGTAATTTGTTTAATATAACAATCCCGGTAAAAGTCAGGAAGGTACTTGACTGCCTTCACCGGGAAGGATATGAGGCCTTCGCAGTGGGCGGCTGCGTGAGGGACATGATTCTCGGATGCGCTCCGGATGACTGGGATATCACGACCAGCGCGAAGCCTGAAGAAATTAAAAGGATTTTTCCGGCAACCATCGATACGGGAATCGAGCACGGAACCGTGACTGTCAGGATGGACGGGGAAAGCTTCGAGGTTACAACCTACCGGCTGGACGGAAATTATGAAGATCACAGACACCCGGACAGGGTGGAATTCACCTCGAGCCTGAGGGAGGATTTAAGGCGCAGGGATTTTACCATTAACGCCATGGCCTATAATGAGGAAGAAGGTCTGGTGGATCTGTTCGACGGTCTGGGAGACCTTGAAAGGAAGCTTGTGCGCTGCGTAGGGGAGCCGCGGGAACGTTTCACGGAGGACGCACTCAGGATCTTCCGGGCTGTGCGCTTCTGCGCGAAACTGGGCTTTGAGCTGGATCCCGGGACCCGCAGGGCCGCGGAGGAACTGGCACCTTCCCTGAAGCTTGTGAGCGCGGAACGGATTCAGATGGAACTGGTTAAGCTGCTTGTCTCGCCGCATCCTGAAATGATTTCTCTCGCCTGGGAATGCGGGATCACGGCGCAGGTGCTTCCGGAATTTGACCTGATTATGGAAGCGCCGCAGAACAATCCCCATCATATTTTCTCAGTCGGGGAGCACACGATCCGTACGCTTATGGCGATACGGGCGGACAGAATCCTGCGGCTGACCATGCTTTTTCATGATATGGGGAAACCTTCGGTGCAAACGGTCGATGAGAACGGGATCTACCATCATCGGGGACATGCGGCTCCGGGAGCGGAGATCGCAGGCAGAATCATGAGAAGGCTGAAGTTCGACAGAGCTTCGGAACGGAGCGTCGTGCAGCTTGTCCGCTGTCATTCACTCTATCCGGATCTTACTCCGGAGGGAGTCCGCAGGGCTGTGGTCCGGATCGGGGAGGATCTTTTTCCGCTGTTCCTGGAGGTGAAGTGCGCGGATATCCGGGGGCAGAATCCGGAAGTACAGAAGGAAAAGCTTGCCTATATGGACAGGGTGAAGGAACTCTATGAGGAAATTCTGGCAGACGGCGACTGTCTGTCGTTAAAACAGCTGGCTGTGAGCGGTGACGACCTCCTGGCGGACGGGATGAAAAAAGGTCCTGAACTGGGGAGCGTTCTTCAGGCTCTGCTGGATGAAGTGCTGGAAGATCCTGCCAGAAACAGGAAGGAGTATCTTCTGGAGCGCAGCAGGAGCCTGCGCGCCTGATTTTTACAGGCCGGACCTGTTTTCCGGCCGGTAAACGGAAACCTGCCGCAGTGCCCCGGCTTCTTCAGGCCGGGCTGCCTGTTCCGGCAGAGAAAAGGTTGCCCCGGCGGCGCGAAAAGGGTATACTTGCTCAGGTGAGACGAGTTTTTGTAGTCCGGAGTTACTGTTTACAGTCTGCTGCCTGCTGTACGGAAGGCTGTGAATGTCAGCGGCCCGGTGCCGCTCAGAATGGATGACTGTCCGTGCGCTTTCCGGATAACTTTTGAAAGGGGCGCCGACGGCCGTCGTGGAGGATGCGATGAAATTTATTCAGACACCCGTAAAGGGAATGCAGGACTTTCTTCCTGCGGATATGGTTCTTCGGCAGCATGTGCTCGGACTGATCCGGGATACTTACGCCAGGTTTGGATTTGATGAGATAGAGACGCCGGTCATGGAACACATTGAAAACCTGACCGGACGGCAGGGCGGCGAGAATGAGAAGCTGATCTTCAAGGTTCTGAAGAGGGGCGCGGAGCTGGAGAGAGGGCTGAAGAGCGGGGAACTGGCGGACAGTGCCCTGCGCTATGATTTGACCGTTCCGCTGTGCAGGTATTACGCCTGCCACCGCAATGATCTTCCGTCTCCCTTCAAGGCGCTTCAGATCGGCAATGTGTTCCGTGCCGACCGCCCGCAGAAGGGACGCTTCCGCCAGTTTACCCAGTGCGACATCGATATCATAGGAGACGGCTCCATTATGGCGGAGATTGAGCTGATCGCGGCGACGAGCAAAGCTCTGACGACCATCTTTGCTGAAGTGGGAATCTCCGCGTTCACCATCCATCTGAACGACCGCAGGGTCCTGAAGGCGATGGCGGCAAATGCCGGATTTAACGAGGATCAGTATGACGAGATTTTCATAATCCTGGACAAGATGGATAAGATCGGCCTTGACGGCGTGAAAGAGAATCTGCTTGAGGAAGGATTCGCGGCGGAATCCGTGGAGAAGTACGTTTCCTTCTTCCGTCTGCTGGAGGAAGGAACTGATATGAAGGAGTTCATCCTGTTAACCTGCGGGACGGACGCCGCGCAGGGGATGTCGGATGATCTGTCGTCGATCATGGAGGCGGTGAGCGGCATGCTGGACGCTTCCGTGACCCTGAAGTTTGACCCGACCCTGGTCAGGGGCATGAGCTACTATACCGGCACCATCTTTGAAATCACGATTGACAACTATTCCTTCTCCATTGCCGGAGGCGGAAGATATGACAGGATGGTCGGGCGTTTCTGCGGCCAGGACGCTCCGGCCTGCGGTTTCTCGATCGGATTCGAGCGAATCGTAACCATTCTGCGTGACCTGAACTGGAAGATGCCGCAGGAGGCGGAAAAGGCTGCCTATCTGGTCGACATGAAGAGCGCGGGCGGCAGGGTGAAGGAAGTCTTTGAGAAAGCGACCCGGCTCAGGGAAGCCGGGATGATCGTGACGGTTCAGCCGCTGCGCAAAAACGCGAAATTCCAGGTGGATATGCTTGAGAGCGCCGGCTACGGAAAGATAGAAAAAGTATATGCGGATACTGTGCTCTGAGCTGCGGAAAAAAGCGATGGGGGAAAGCCGGAAGCCTGCGTTGAATTGCGGGGAAACAGGGCAAAACGCTTGACAAACAGAGGTATCGGTTATATAAGTATTATCAGTGCCGGTCCTATGGGGACGGACGGGGAAAATACACTGATCAGAGAAGGAGTAATCTCATGAATAAAACTGAACTTGTTGCGGCAATCGCCGAGAAGGCTGAACTGAGCAAAAAGGATGCAGAGAAGGCTCTTAAGGCTTTTACTGAGGTAGTTGGCGAAGAACTGAAGAAGGGTGAGAAGATCCAGGTTGTTGGTTTCGGAACATTCGAAGTTTCTGAGAGAGCAGCACGTGAGGGCAGGAATCCGCAGACAGGTGAGACCATGACGATCAAAGCGTCCAAGTCTCCGAAGTTCAAAGCTGGCAAGGCACTGAAGGACAGCCTGAACTGAGACGGGCGTTCCTGTAAGAAAAGAATGATATGAGACCGGGGATGGTTCATCCCCGGTTTCTTTTTGGGAAACTTTTTGGGGGGAAAGCATATGAGACTGGATAAATATCTGAAAGTGTCCCGGCTGGTAAAGCGCAGAACGGTCGCGAATGAGGCCTGCGACGCGGGACGGGTACTGTTGAACGGGAAGATTGCCAGGGCTTCCGCCCCGGTGAAGGTGGGGGACGTGATCGAGATCGCCTTCGGAAACCGGAGCGTCAGGGCGGAAGTGCTCAGCATACAGGAGACAATCCGCAAGGAAGAGGCGCAGGAGATGTTTCGATATCTTTAAATTTTTGTAACTTTTCCGGAAAATGCGGGGAAGGTTCTTGCATAATTGGCCTGCGCAGTTTAAAATAATTTTTGATTTTTCTTAAGATTCTGTTCGCAGCTGGGGAGCAGTCGGACAGAGTCAATCAGGGGATAAAAGGGGTAAAAAACTATGTCCGGACAGGGTAAGA
>CACYTU010000082.1 GCA_902777355.1 uncultured Lachnospiraceae bacterium
GGGATCGCGGGAGCAGACTTTGACGACATAGGGCTTGCCCAGCTTGCCGGAAGCGACTACGTCACGGACTGCCTTGTGGCTTCTGTCGAAGCGGCGGACGAAACCGACCTGGAGCTTGACGCCTGCCTTGGCGACCTCTGCCAGAGCCTCGTTGATCTTGGCAACCTCTGTGTCGATGGGCTTCTCGCAGAAGATGTGCTTGCCTGCCTTTGCGGCACGAATCATAAACTCAGCGTGTGTGTTGGTGGAGGAGCAGATAAAGACTGCATCCACGTCAGCTGCGGAAAAAACATCCTCGGGATCCTTGGAGCAGCGGGAGATGCCGATGCTCTTTGCCCACTCTTCCATCTTCTCATTCATGAAAGGATCTGCCACGATCACAACCTCTGCATCCGGAACAAAGTTCTGGATATTTGTGCCGTGCAGGTTGCCGATACGTCCTGCGCCAAGAAGGCCGATTCTAAGTTTCTTGCTCATGTTTTTCTCCTTAAAAACTATTATTTCAAAGCATTCTTTTAAAAAGTATTATTCAAAACATTCTTTCAAATCAGCATTTGAAAGAATTATTTGAAAGCATTGTAGAATTCCGCCACTTCTTCATTATACACATCAAAGTGATAAACCACTTTGCTGGAGCCCAGCGAAATGACGCATTCCTGCATCAGAGAATATTCCTCTGAAGTGACCACTTCCATGCCGCTGATGCGGTTAAAGGGAATGATGGTCTGTGTGTATCCGAATTCCTGCATGGCGACACGGTTGGGGAATACTCCGTTCTCCAGTACGACCAGATATTGGTCTGTGTAAGTGTGAAGTGCCTCGGGATTCATCTCCTTCCAGAGCAGACGTTCTATGATGTCCCTTGTGGCACCCTTGCGGTGTACGTCCACACTCTTCTGCACAGCCCCGACACGGAGGTCCGGCACTTTCATCTGGATGTCATGCAGCATATTGGTCAGCAGCATGGACTCCGGGACTGTATCTGTCACAGGAAGTGATGATACCTGAACAGTACTGCCTGCCACATCCATTCCCTGCGCCTTCTCCAGCACCAGATTCGTAAGTTTCTGGAACAGATCGATCGAAACCGCGTTAAAAGGGAAAGAGATGGCTTCTTCTGCGGAATAGATTGTGTATCCGCCTTTGAGCATATTCTCATAGATCCTGATGCCCTTGAAATCCTTGAGATTGATCCTGTGCTCCACCGCCTTGTCATCCCGGCGTTCCAGGACGAGAAGACTGTCCTCGTACAGAGCGACCACATAGTCGTAAAGATCCATTCCGGGGGACGCGTTTCTGCGTTCGATCTCGCGCGGAATTTTGATCTTCAGAACCGCATTGTCATCAGCTGCAAAGTACGGGGCAAACAGACGGGGCAGAGGATATTTGGCACTGATCTCATATGCCCAGGGTCCAAAAGCGTTATACTCAGCTATATCAAGATTGACGTTCTCGGCCATTATACAAACCTCCTTGTAGTACCCTCATTAGATCTGAAAAGGATGTCAGGTCCGCACAACAGCATTTTTGTCACATGCGGCTGGAGACCGGCTGATCTCCAGCCGCATGTCTTATTTTAGCGCAGGTGCGCAGAAATCAGGAATTGCATTGCGCCTTGTCTGCTGCTCTTTGCGGCGGACCTTCGGCGGCTGCACGCCCGGATGAATATCAGGCCTTTGCGCCTGCCTCTTTGCGGCGTGCCTTGGCAGCCATTGCCTCACGGGTGACATCGAGCAGAACCGCGCCGATGATAACAAGACCCAGGACCATGTTCTGGACTGCGGAATCAACGGACAGAAGAGTGAAGCCGTTTCTCAGGGTCGCGATGACCAGGGCGCCGATGATGGTACCGAACATTGTACCTTTGCCGCCCATGAAGGACGCGCCGCCGATGACGCAGGATGCGATGGCGTCAGTGTCGTAAGGCTGGATCGCGTTCGCGCCGTTGCAGATGCCGGAACGGCCGATGGAGACGATACCTGCAACCGCTGCCATGAAACCGGACAGGGCGTAGCAGAATGTCAGGACGTTAGCGGCGTCGATACCGGAAAGGCGGGTAGCTTCCATGTTGCCGCCTGCGCAGTAGATGGAACGTCCAAGCGCTGTGCGGGTCAGCAGGATGTGCATCAGGATGTAGATGATGACAACGACGATGAAGCTGATCGGGAAGCCGCCGATCGTGGCAGAACCCAGAGCCATAACGCCGGTGGGGAAATTGGAGATCATCTGGGAGCCTGTGACCAGAAGGGATGCGCCCCAGAGGAAGTTCTTCATACCAAGGGTAGATACGAAGGGGTGAGGCAGGTGGAGTCTGGTCAGCAGTGTGCCGTTGATCAGGCCGATGATGGTGCCCGCTACCAGAGCGATGATGATGAGAAGGACAGGATTTGTCATGCCGCCTTTGACCAGCATACCGCACATGCAGGCGCAGAATGTCGCGTTAGCGCCGACAGAGAGGTCGATACCTGCTGTGATCAGGCAGAGCAGCATACCTGTTGACAGGAGAGCTGTGAAAGTGGTCTGCTTCAGGACAGACATCAGGTTGCTGTAAGTAAGGAAATTGGGGGTTGCGATCGTCAGTACGATGCAGAGGATAACCAGCGCGCCCAGCGTACCAAGATACGCCGAGAAGCCGCCTAACTTAGAATTTTTCATCAGATTTTCCTTTCTATATCACCGGTAAGGTGTAACTGTGAAGAAGATGGGGTCATCGGGGCGCAGATGCCCCGGCTTTGGCGATCAGGGGAGAAACAGGGGACTTTTCTTTGTCTCCTGAATCCCTCTTGCGGATACCATTTGCCAAGGAGACGGAGAACCGTCCCCTGTCTCCTCGAAGCGATTAAATGCCGTTTGCATTTAATCGTCCAGAGTGCCGCCCCATGCGGCTTTCATAAGGCTTTCCTGGTTGAAGTGCTTGCTGTCACGTTCGACAACCGCCTTCACCACGCCCTCGCGCATGACGACCACGCGGTCGGACATACCCAGGATCTCAGGCATTTCAGAGGAGACCATGATGACGCACTTGCCTTCCTTGACAAGGCGGTTCATGACGTTGTACACCTCGATCTTGGCGCCGACATCGATACCGCGGGTAGGCTCGTCAAAGATGAAGATCTCCGCGTCTGTATTGACCCATTTGCCGATGACGACCTTCTGCTGGTTGCCGCCGGACAGCTGTCCGACGATCTCGTCGATGGAAGGGGTCTTGATGCGCAGGGATTCGATGTTCTCTGTGCCCTTCTCCAGGATGCGCTTCTGGTTCAGGAATGCGCCGTCACAGAATCCTTTGAGGTTGGCGAGGATCAGGTTGTTGCGGATGGACTCCGCCAGTACCAGACCCTGGCCCTTACGGTCCTCTGTCAGGAACGCGATGCCGGCCTTGATGGCCTGGCCCGGGTTCTTGATCGTCACTTCTTTTCCGTCGATATAGATCTTGCCGCTGTCCAGGGGGTCCGCGCCGAAGATCGCGCGCATGGTCTCTGTACGGCCTGCGCCGACCAGGCCTGCAAAGCCCAGCACCTGTCCGCGGTATGCTTCGAAACTCACATCGTGCAGGACGCCGCCTTCCTCCAGGTGCTCAGCCTTCAGGGCAACTTCGCCCTTGACGCCGAATTCCTTGGGGAACAGGTTGTCCAGTGAACGGCCGACCATGGCCGCGATCAGCGAGTCATTAGTCCAGTCTTTGATATCCCTTGTGTCGATGTACTGGCCGTCGCGGATGACTTCCACGCGGTCGCACAGCTCGAAGAGCTCTTCCAGTTTGTGGGAGACGAAGACGATGCCGATGCCGCGGTCACGGAGCTGGCGGCAGGTCTTCATCAGCTGCTCGACTTCCTTCTCACCCAGAGAGGAAGTAGGCTCATCCATGATGATCATCTTCGCGTCGATCAGGACCGCCTTGGCGATCTCGATCATCTGCTGGACGCCCATACCGAAACTGCCGGCGGGCTTTGTGGGGTCGACTTCCTGGCCCAGGGAGGCCATGACCTCTTTGGCTTTCTTGTGCATGGAAGCATAATCCAGAAGCCCCATCGGTCCCTTTTTCCATTTATTGATAAAGATATTGTCGGTGATGCTCAGGAGCTTCTCGATGTTGAGTTCCTGGTAGACGCACGCGATTCCTGCCGCTGCCGATTCGTTCGGGTTATGGAAGGTCATCTGCTTGCCCTCGACATAGATCTCGCCTTCATCGGGTTTGTGGACACCGGTGAGGACCTTGATCAGTGTCGATTTGCCTGCGCCGTTCTCGCCGATCAGGCCGAGAATCTCGCCGGGCTTTACCGCGAGCTGCATCTTGTCAAGTGCCTTGACGCCCGGAAATATCTTTGTGCAATTTTTCAATTCCACAACATATTCGCTCATTCGGTAGTATTCCTTTCTATCCTGTAATCAATCCCGCTTTATGCTTTATAGAGGCAGCAGCGGCAGCGCCGCACTCTGCCCCTGACCGGCAAGTGTCCAGTGTCCGCCGGAAGGCGGAAAACACATTCCACTTGCCTTGTCACATAAAACGGGCTCTTCACCGGGAAAAGTCCGATGAAGAGCCCATTCATTTCCTGCTCACGCAGGATGTTTCTTCAGGACTTGCCTGTCAACACATTCTGTTGCTATGTGTCAGCCTGTTCCTTCAAACGTTTTATTCCTTCAAACGTTTTTTACATACTCATGATCCTGGATGCCGCGCATCACATGTCGTGAGGAACATGTCGGGATCAATTATTTGCCATAGCTGCTCAGCTTGTCGATGTGCTCCTGAGCATTGTCCTTTGTGATGATAGTGTAGCCGGAATCAACAACGGGCTCAACGGTCTCACCGTTCAGGTGCTTGACCATGGTCTCGACTGCGAGATAAGCCATGTCGTAAGGGTTCTGAGCTGTGGACATGGTCATCTTGCCGTCCAGGATAGCCTGTGCTGCGGGAATCTGTCCGTCGAAGCCGAGGAAGATTGTGTTCTTGTAGGTGTCAAGACCGGCCTTTGCTGCCGCGTTTGCAGCTGCCAGAGCCATGTCGTCGTTGTTTGCGCAGATGATGGCAATGCCTTCGGGATGAGAGGACATGATACCTTCCATGCAGGTTGTAGCCTTGTCGGCAACTGCGTCTGCGTACTGGACTTCGTCCTCAAGGAAGTCGCCGCCGTTCTCTTCGACACCGGCGATGTAGCCGTTCATACGGGCGGTGTTGGTGCCGTCACCCTGGACGCCAGCGATCTCGATGCACTTGATGTCTTCCCAGCCTGCTGCCTTTGCTGCTTCAACAGCTGCTGCAGCGCCGGCCTTTGCGGCCTCTTCGTTACCGGTTCCGATGAAGGAGATAACCTTGTCGGAAGGGATAGCGCTGTCGAGTGCCATGATGGGCTTGTCTGTGTCAGCGATCAGAGTCTTGACTGTGTCTGCCTGCAGCGGAGCAATGATATATCCGTCATATGCGCCGGAGCCGATGTCGGTCTGGATCATGTTCATCTGCTCATCATAGGAAGTCTCTGAAGGCGGTCCCTTGACCTCAACGGTCACTTCGGGGTGATCCTTGGAATACGCCTCAGCACCGGCCTTGATGTAGGTCCAGTACTCGGAAGACAGAGTCTTGCAGATGACGTCGATCTTGTAGGATCCGGAGCCGCCTGCAGCTTCGCCTGTAGCAGCACCACCGGAAGCCTGAGTGGCTTCGCCGCCTGCAGGAGCGCTGGAAGAGCCGCCTCCGCATGCCATCAGGGATACTGCAACTGCTCCTGCGAGCAGTGCTGCAAATAACCTTTTTTTCATGTTACATCCTCCTATCTTGTAAAAATAACACTACGGTTAACAGTTACCCCTTTTTATAAAACATCCGCATATATGCCGGTAAAGCCGATTCTCTTCAGCTATTACCGGTCCTGCAGCGTGTTTCCCCTGACTGCCGGAAAACCGGTATGTCAAAAAAAAAGAACCAACACACAGACCTTCTCGTGTCCATGTATCAGCTCCAATTGCTCTTCCTCACCCCCGATTGGATGAAGGACTATATACAATTTTTCTTTTTTCTTCTAAAACAATTATGCTGTCGCCTTTTCTTCGGATGATAGCATCATTACCCCGCTTCAATACCGCTTCAACAGCCGCTTTGACTTTATCGTCAATTATTACAGCCATATGTATTCTTCTCCTGATTTAACCCCTCAAAGCTCTTCACTATTCCCCGCGATGATGTTGCCTGGAGAAAACTTACAGCATCATTTCCGTAAAAAAGCACAGGTCTGGTTATACCAGTGTCATGATCGCCTTGACCGCCTCGGCAGTGGTGGTTGCAGGGAAGAGCTCATATCCGACATATGCATCGTATCCGATTTCTTCGAGCGCCTTGTATACCCTGGGATAATAGATCTCGCCGGTTCCGGGCTCGTGGCGTCCGGGAGCGTCCGCGATGTGAACATGGCCGAAGGTGTCTCCGAAGTTCTTGATGGTGTCGCAGATGCAGCCTTCGTTGATCTGCATGTGATATACGTCATAGAGAACTTTCAGCTTGGAGGAACCGATCAGGCGGATCATCTCCGCGGCATCGGAAGTATATTTCAGGAAATTGCCGACATGGTCGGTCGTGATGTTCAGGCCTTCCAGATTCATCTGGATCCCGGTCTTCTCGCCGAGGGCCGCGCACTTCTCAAGGTTGCGGAACATGGTGCAGAGCTTGACAGTGTAGGAAAGGTTGTCATAAGGATTGATGACGATACCGCCGTCGCCAAGACCGTTGGAATGAATGGTCACACAGGGAGAACCGAGGAACTTTGCTGTCTCGCAGGATTTCTCGAGGTACTCCATATAAGCTTCTGTCTGATCGGGATCGATCAGGGAAAGGTCAGCGTCTCCGTTGAATCCGCAGATCGGGATTCCAGCCTTCTCGGCTGCCTCTTTGACAGCGTTGAGATCTTTTTCGGGCCAGCCCCAGAACTCAACCGCGTCAAACCCATCATTCTTTGCCGCCTGGAAACGATCCAGGAAAGGGATTTCCCCATACAGAGCATCAATACAAGCAGATCTCTTCATACCAAAACCTCCATTTAATTAGTGGTTGATCACATCCCGGATGTCAGAACCCATGATGTCTTATGTGCCTCCCGCACTGCCGTCTATTCTTAATAAAGCGGCAAGGCCAGGAAATTTATGTGCCTTGCACATTTCTGTGTTATGCACATATTACACCATTTCAAGGCACACGTCAAAAGGTAAAAACCACTAAAAATTAACCGCTTATTTTGTATGTATTCACCAAATGCGGTCAACTGCTTCAATAATTGAATCTCCGGACTGGTTCTGGAAGCCAGAAATCAGATATGCTTTCTGTGCGCATCGCCAAACATGCAAATAAATGTGCGCCAGAAGCTCTGTGCAATGGATTATGTGCTTTGCACATAAATCACACACGTTTCTGTGCACTCCGCTTCTTTCGTATGTGCCGGTGCACACCCCCCCTCTGACGCCGGCATTCTCTTAAATGTTTTCCGCGCAGAGAATCTGCAGATCAGTATACCACGAGGTCTCCGCCACATTCTTTTTCCTCAGATAGCCGCTGAGCCAGATGAGAGGCTCCCTGCCCTGACGGGCAAAGTCCTGCGGAATCGTGAAATCCACACGGTTTTCCCGCATCAGCTGCTTAATGCCATCGTTGATGTCATGGCAGATCACATGGATCGTTTTCTCCCTGCCGTAGGCACGCACCGCCTCCGCGCAGGCCGTCACACTCAGATTTGCCATATAAATACCGGTCAGATCATTGTGTTCCCGGATCACCTCGCTGACTTTTCGAAGCGTTGTGTTGTAGTCATTAAATGTCTCAATTGTAAATAAATCCTCCGAAGGAAATCCCTGCTCAGCCATTTTCTCCGAAAATCCCAGAAATCTCTGTCGGTGGCCGTCGAAATGCATATTGCCGACCGCAGCCAGAACCTTCTCACCCGGTCTTATACACCGGCTCATCATCTGAGCAGCCAGTCTGCCGGACTGTTTGATATCCTGACCGACAAAAAGGATACGCCCTGATTCAGGCAGATCCGAGTTGAATGTCACAACCGGAATGCCTGCCTTTATGATATCCTTGAGTTCTTCTATGACAGCGGGGTGTCTGAGAGCACAGACCGAAATTCCCTTTACGTCTGCCTCCCGCAGCTCCCGCAGCAGACTCACCGCCTCATCGGGCAGGTCTGTGCGGCAGATTTTCACTATAATCTCTACATTGGCTTCCTCGAGTTCCTCCTGTGCCTCCCGGATTCCCTGTGAGACTCCTTCACGAAACTGCTGGCCATAGCCCCAGTCAGGTAAAAGAACACCCAGCTTCAGCGCCTTATTTCCCCTGGCCTGTTCACGCAGGTAGGCTTCCCGCGGCGAGACATATCCCGTCTCCTGGGCTATCCTGAGCACCCTCTCCCTGACTTCCGCCTTTACATAGGAGCGGTTATTAATAACTCGATCTACTGTGCCCCGCGAGACCCCGGCGAGTTCCGCGATCATCTGTATGGTCGGCTTTTTTTCCATCCTGTACCGTCCTTTGTAAAAAAACTTTATTAAATTCAAGGCTTGCGGTTTCTCATGGAAATCACTCCACTGGAAATCACTTAGCCCAAAATCACGCCGCTATTCCGTACGTATAAATCATGTCACGAATCTCAGTGTGCAGTGTGTGCCGTGCCTTGTTGGTCCAGTCAATCCCGCAATGGCTGTACACGCCCTCCCGGGACGTGTACAGCTCTCTTATTTCATTGCTTTCTTACAGGAATTATTTGCGGATTCACTTCACTGAAATCATTTTTCAGGATATTATCAATATAATTATTTTCAGAATAATTATTTTCAGAATAATTATTTTCAGATAATTCTCGATATCAGATTAGTATTTTAGTATTTGTGAAAATAGTTTCTATGAAATCAGCTTCTATAAAATCAGTTTCTATATAATCGGCTTTTATGAAAATCAGTTTCTGCAATTTTTTTCAGATCAGTGTCGATGAAATCACTTGACAGACGAAACCATTTTGACCATCTCATCTTCTGTGCATCCCCGATCGCAATAGATGGAATACCAGTAATCTCCCTTGTTCCACAAAGCAATATAAACGACGTTTTTGTTACTCTGGATCCTGACATCGGCGTCATTTATGCTTACCGTGTTCTCATGGTCATATTCAACCGTGATCCTGCTCACCTGATCCTCTGTAGATCCCTTGCAGAATGTGAGAAAATCAGTATTGCTCTCATACTGGGTCTCATAGACTCCGTTTGCATAGAGATAATACAGGGTTCCCGTGGGTTCAAAGGGAAGCTCTGTCACTTCCTCGTAGCCGGTTTTGACAGCTTCTGCAAATGCCTCTTTGTCCCCGTATTCAACACTTTCCCAGCCATCGTCCCCGCCTTCCGAGTAGAACATATCCTCCTCGGAAATCGGATTACCGTCCTCATCCACATTCATCATGTCCTCGTCAGAGACCAGATTCCCGTCTTCATCGTAATAGTATCCATCGTCATTGATTGGATTACCCAGCGCGTCAACCTCAGTTTCTGACATTTCTCCTTCCGCGGGAGGAGCCGGCATCTCAGTCATGTCCTCAGCCGGATTCTCCCCGGTCTCTCCCTCAGAAATCACTTCCTCTTCATTCTGTTCCGGCTTTTTTGGCTTCTCCGTCTTTTTGGGGCTGCAGCCTGCCGCAAGAGCCATGGTCAGCACACAGACCAGGACACATGCCAGAACTTTTTTCCAATTGATTCCTTTTTTCATATCTTTACCTCCATAAGGAAATAGGTAGTGTATAGTTCACCACCCATTTATTGTTTAAAATCCTTTATTTTACGGGAGATCTAAATAAAAAGAGCATTGACCTCCCTTTTTGGTATAATGTC
>CACYTU010000083.1 GCA_902777355.1 uncultured Lachnospiraceae bacterium
GACAACTCAATTTTACCATGAACCAGTGAGGAGTTGTTTTATATTGTAACCAAAAGAATGCCGTATTTATGCGGTTTCTTGCGTTTCGCAAACGCCTATACAGTTCTACAGTTGAAAGGAGATCCACATGATACACGAAGAACAGCTTAAGAAACTGAAAAATATTATGGCACAGTTTGTCGGATTCACCGGCATCAAGCTGCCTGATGATGTCATCGCGAAGCTCAAAGAGCTCAGTGAAAAAGAGACTGATCCCATGCCCAAGGTCATCTATGAGACCATGTTCCGCAACCAGGAACTGGCCGTCAAGCTCAACCGCCCCTCCTGCCAGGACACCGGCGTCCTCCAGTTCTGGGTAAAATGTGGCACACAGTTCCCCTACATTGATGATCTGGAAGCACTGCTCAAGGAAGCAGTTGTGCAGGCAACCTTTGACACTCCCCTGCGTCACAATTCCGTGCAGACATTCGATGAGTACAACACCGGCAAGAATGTCGGCAAGGGTACCCCCACAGTCTGGTGGGACATCGTTCCCCACTCTGACAAGTGCGAGATCTACACCTACATGGCTGGCGGCGGCTGCACCCTTCCCGGCAATGCGACCGTCCTGATGCCCGGCGAAGGCTATGAGGGAATTACAAAATTTGTCCTCGACCGCATGACAACCTATGGACTGAATGCCTGTCCTCCCCTTCTCGTTGGCGTAGGCGTCGGAACCTCTGTCGAGACTGCTGCTCTCAATTCCAAGAAGGCTCTGATGCGTCCCATCGGCTCTCACAATGATAATGCAAATGCGGCAAAGATGGAGAAGCTCCTTGAGGACGGCATCAATGCAATCGGCCTTGGCCCCCAGGGCATGGGCGGCAAGTTCTCTGTCATGGGCGTCAATATCGAGAATACCGCCCGTCATCCTTCCGCTATCGGCGTTGCCGTCAACGTCGGCTGCTGGAGCCACCGCAGAGGCCACATCGTCTTTGATAAGGACCTCAATTTCACCATCGACACCCACACCGGATTCGAATACAAAGAGGCCTGATCACGAATTATTTCGGACTCAAAAATAACTGGTACAAGGGATGTTATTTACGGATCTGAATTTTAGCGGACACCGCGTTTTTCCAAGGAAGCTGTACTTTTTCACGGAACCTGCATTTTTAGCGGACACCGCATTTTTCCACGGAACCCTGCATTTTTAGCGAACTCAGCATTTTTCCACGGAAGCTGCACTTTTTCGCGGACACCGCATTTACAGAAAGCTGTAATGCATACGGGCAAACGTTTACACAGATCCAACCAATATTGAAGCGAATATAACGAAAGAAACAGACAGACTGGAACAGTCAGGAGAACAGTATTCTCCGGAATGAGAGGTATAAAATGGCAGTAGAAATCAAAGACGGTAAGAAAATCCTGGTTACCCCCGTTTCCGCGGAGGACCTCAAAGATATCCACATCGGCGACATCATTTATCTGTCGGGCGACCTGACAACCTGCCGCGACGTGGCGCACCGCCGTGTTGTAGAAGAAGGCAGAGAGATCCCTGTAGACGTCCGCGACGCAGCAATCCTCCACGCAGGCCCCATCATCCGTCCCCTCGGCGATGACAAGTATGAAATGGTCTCTGTGGGACCGACCACATCCATGCGCATGGAGAAATTTGAGTATGAATTCGTGCAGATTACCGGCGTTCGTGTCATCCTGGGCAAGGGCGGCATGCGTGAAAACACCGAGCGCGCCTGCAAGGACTTCGGTGCCATCCACTGCGTATTCCCTGCAGGAAACGCCGTAGTCGCAGCGACAGAGGTTGAAGAGATCGTCGAAGCACAGTGGAAAGACCTGGGCATGCCCGAGACCCTCTGGCACTGCCATGTCAAAGAGTTCGGCCCTCTGATCGTTTCCATCGATTCCTACGGAAGAAACTATTTCGAGGAGAAGAAAGTGGAGTATAATCAGAAGAAGGACGAGCAGGTGGAACTGATCAGCAAGCAGGTCGGATTCATCAAATAAAGAGAGGCTGTGATCTGCACGTATAAAATGTACGTGCAAAGACCCAAAACGGCGGCCGCCGTAAAGCAAGTGAAAAGCAGCTGCGCAGAACAAAAATCCCCCTCGTTTCTGCGCGGCTGTTTTGATTTCGGGATTCAGCGCCATCGCGGAGCCCGGGCATGCAGATAATGTTCCGGAGACTTTCAACAGATGCACTGTTCCGAAGACTATAAACGATATTTTTTTGCAAAAACTATAAACGAAATTACCTGTTCTAAAGACTATAAACAAGGTTACTGACAGGAAGATTTAAACAAGGTTGCTGTTCTGAAGACTATCAACAGAGGAGAATTGTTTCGGCAGAAAAGGAGAAAAGATGAAAGAATACAGAATCGCAGTGGTTGCCGGCGACGGGATCGGCCCCGAAGTCATGGCGGAATGCAAGAAGGTACTGGCGGCAGCGGCGGAGATCGATGGCGGATTCAGGTTCGATTTTACCGATTTTCCCTGGGGCTGCCAGTATTATCTCAGGACCGGACAGATGATGCCGGAGGACGGCATCGAGATTCTGCGCGGATATGACGCCATCCTGCTGGGTGCAGTCGGTTATCCCGGGGTTCCGGACAATATCTCTCTCCGGGATCTTCTCATCCGTATCCGTCACGATTTTGACCAGTACATCAATCTTCGCCCGGTCAAACTGCTCAAGGGTGCCGACTGCCCTCTCAAAGATGTGAATATTAAAGACGTCGATATGACCTTTATCCGCGAGAACACAGAGGGCGAGTATTCCGGCCAGGGAGCCTGGCTCTATAAGGGACAGCCTAACGAAGTGGTCATCCAGGACAGCGTCTTCTCCAGAAAGGGGACAGAGCGCGTTATCCGCTATGCCTATGAACTTGCAAAGAAAGAGGGCAAAACACTGACCAGCATCAGCAAGGCCAACGCCCTCAATTATTCCATGGTCTTCTGGGATCAGATCTTCCGTGAAGTCGGACAGGACTACCCCGAAGTGGAGACACACTCCCTCCTGGTGGATGCTGCCTCCATGTTCATGGTCAAGGATCCCTCCCGCTTCCAGATCGTGGTCACATCCAATCTTTTCGGCGACATTCTCACAGACCTGGGCGCCGCCATTGCCGGCGGCATGGGCCTGGCGGCGGGCGCAAACCTGAATCCGGAAAGGAAATATCCCTCCATGTTTGAACCCATCCACGGATCGGCGCCCGACATAGCGGGAACGCAGACTGCCAACCCTCTGGCGGCAATCTGGTCAGCCTCCCAGCTCCTCGACTTCTTCGGACATGAAGACCTGGGCAAAAAGATTCTGGACACCATGGAAGATATGCTGACAAATCACCGCAATGCACTTACACCTGACCAGGGCGGCAGTGCGACGACCTCTGCCTGCGGCGATGCTTTTGTGGAACTGTTAAAAAGATGAAACTACTGAATCATGACGGACTCATGCCAGAAACCGGTGATTATACATGTTTGTGAACGCGAGGTCATAACCACACTTATAAAACTGTGCCGGCAGAATATTTCAAAAAATAACCCGGAGCATCCCTGAAAAGGGGGATGGTCCGGGGAGCCTCCGGGGACGGAAGTATCTTCTTACGATTCACCCACATGCAGGGATCATTGCGCAGCGCAGCAGTGCTGGCCGGCGCGCGCAGCGATTCATTCCTCACGCAGGGATCATTGCGCAGCGCAGGGCTATTTTCACGCACGGATCATGGCGTAGCGCTTGCTTCCCAGCACGCGCAGCATGTGTGCCATGGGGGTGATATTTCCGTCGAACTTATAGGACATTGTATGTGTGGCGGCTCCGCTGGACAGTGCAGTTCCGCGTGTATGTGCAGTGACAGGTGTCTGCATCTGCCAGCTGTTCACATTGTGGAAGACTACGGCGGGCATCTGATAGCCAAAGGATTCAAAGAGCTCCCGGGCGTTTTCATACACGGTTTTGTCCGCATTATCCATGCAGTAGTTAAATTCCATGTCTGAAAAAATGTAGATTACCCTGGGAAGCTCTTCCTGAGCGGCATTATATTTCACAGCAGTCTTCAGAATCAGATTGAAAACTGCTTCCAGGTTTGTACTGCCGCCCCAGGGCAATGTGGATAAGTATCTTAGCTTATCTCTCAGAGACACCCCGTGGATTTCTACCAGGTGAGGATCGCTCTCGAATGTGATCAGGTGATTATGGAAAATGCCTTTGCATCTCTCGGCGCAGTATATGCCCATGGCCTGGGAAATCAGCGCCGGCACCGGACTTTCCTTATCCCAACGACAATACATAGAACCGGAAGTATCCACTACAGAAATGGCATTTGCATCGCCGACAGCACCGGGAAGGAGTTTCCACAGCTGATCAAGGACATCTGTACCAGCAGGGAAATTCACAAACGGGAAACCGGCAAAAAATGGCCTGAGCACTTCATAAGGGAACAACGTTTCCGCATGCATCTGCTTTTCTCCGGAGTCCACACCGAGCAGATATTCTGTAAAGCGGTCGCTGTCGGTTTTCATAAAGGCAGTGCGGTATTTCAGCATTGCCTGGGCAGGCACCGCTTCATAGTTGATTTTTTCCGGGCGCTTTGCGGTCAGGCTGCGCTCCACCAGGCCGATGCGGGCACGAAGAGCGGTTACCAGAGTGCGGTATTCCTTCTGCTTCATTCCCAGGGCATTGATCAGGCGCGCCGCAGTCTTGCGTGTGCGGGGGCTGGAAGCGTTGTCTGAAGGCAGCCATTTTGCCAGGAGAGAAATATGAGCGTCTTCTTCACCTGCCTGACGGCGCTCCAGAGCTGCTTTGTCCTCAGTCAGCTGTTTCTGAATGACTTTAACAGCTTCTTTTTCCGCGGGTGTTTTCAGAAGGCAGAGCAGATCGTCCCAGCGGCCGAACTCTGCGATATAAGCTGCGTTCTTTCGGGCGGATTCCGGCCATGTAAAGGCGACATGACGAAGCAGTGTACGGAAGAGCTTCCTCTCTCCCATTCCGCCGCGGATGTCCCTCAGATGAAAGAGCAGCTTCATGGCAAGATCCGGAGTTTCGATGTAGGCTCTCTCGAACAGATTGATCTGGTCAGCGGGTCTGCGATACCGCATACCGCCTGCCACTGCAAAAAAATCCAGGCAGGCGTTACCGGTGCTGCCATGTGTTTTTGCACCGTTCAGAGTGCGGGTATAATTGGCTTCCGTTTTCAGATTATCCAGATAACCCATATCTTTCTTCTTTCCTCCTTTCCTCCGTGCTGACGGCATTTCAGCCGCCGCGAGGATGACGATCCACGCCTCTTGAAAGTGCCCGGGAAGGCGTTTTCCAGGGAAATGATCTGTCCGGAGCATGCGTTTTCGCCGCTGCACGCTTCCGGCAGCAGACAGCCGCTGTTCCTCCTTCGCCCTCAGAGGGACACGACATGATTAACGTCTCAGTCCCCATGCCGCTGCGGCCTGCCTGCGGAGGACCTTTATCGCCCCCCGATGCCTTTTTCGATTTGTGTATTGCCTTCCTCCCCGTTTCGGGAAAAAGTATCTCTTCCCCCTTTTGGAAAAAGACTCTTCTCTCCTGTTTTGGAAAAATAATTTTCTTCCTGATTTTCAGGAAAAATTGTCTCCGCTCTTTATTTCGGGAAAAAGATGCGGCAGAGAATGCTCTGCGGTGAGTGGATCCAAGTCAGTCCGCCGGCCATGTTTGGAGTGACCGCCCTTTGTACCGTTCCATTTCCTCGGGGCTGGTCCACAGACGGCTTTCTGCCTTGTCTCAGACTGCATCGCTTCGCACGCCGGTCGTGGCGGGCGCCATGATGAACGCAGTAAAATCACCGGGAGTAGGGTCAGACGCTGAGTTTGATTGAGTAGACCTGTTTTTTTACCGCCTGATTACCATTTCGACTGTACCTCTCATTCCGGAGCGGTTATAGTGCATGGTCAATGGGTGCCGCACGACCTGGGCCTTACCCTTTTCCTTTTTTAGGGTGTACCCTGTTCACGCGTTTCCTCTTAGAAAAATCCCCATCATTGGCGGCGCTGCTGTATGCGCCTGCACCCGGCAGGAAATCCTTTGTTCACCTGAAGTCGGTTCTCTGCCTGACTTCCTCGTCGGGAATTGTATTATTCCCTTTCGTTGGGAATTGCTTTGTTCCCTGTCGATGAGTTAATGGTATCAGAGAGTTTTTGGCCTGTCATTGAACCTGTGGTTTAAGTTTGGGCTCTTGAAAACCGCCGTGTAAGTCGGGCCTTTTTATACCAGCGGTTTAATGACTTTTTGGTGAAACATCGAGTATAATGAGAAAAGACGTGAAAAGTGTCCCCACATTCAGCTGATAAACGCTGTATCTCATGGGGAAAAACACTAAATAATCAACAATCACAGAAGTCAAAAGTCTGAAAATCCAAAGTCCCACAATAAGAAAATCCAAAGCTCCAAAATAAGAAAATCCAAAATCCCACAATAAGAAAATCCAAAGCTCCAAAATAAGAAAATCCAAAATCCCACAATAAGAAAACCAAAAAGCAATAAAGCCTATAGAAGTCAAATAATCCTCCTGTGACAGAGTCAGACGAACAATGATTGTTACAGGAGCCGGAAGAATTTTTTTGAGAGGGGGAAAAACAAGAATTCATTCGGAATTAGTTTTCAAAAAACACCTGCTGTATAGTTTTATACTAGAAGAAATGGGAGGTGCAGAAGATGATGATGACTAAAGTGAGTTTTCCGGTGATTGACCTGCAGCAGACGGGGCGCAACATCGAGCGCTGCCGCCGCGAAGCGGGCATGAGCGTGCGGGAGCTGCAGACCTACTTCGGGTTTGAGTACCCGCAGGCCATTTACAAATGGCAGCACGGAGAGTGCCTGCCCACAGTGGATAATCTCCTGGCGCTGTCCAGGATCCTCCACGTGAGGATGGAAGACCTCCTGGCCTATGAGGACCAGGAGGTCATTTTTTTAGGGAAATTGGGAATGATTCTGCTTTGCCACGGAGGATGATTCTGCTTTGCCATGGAGGATGATTCTGCTTTGCCACGGAGGATGATTCTGCTTTGCCACGGAGGATGATTCTGCTTTGCCACGGAGGATGATTCTGCTTTGCCACGGAGGATGATTCTGTTTTGCCACGGAAGAAGATTCTGTTTTGCCATGGAAGATGATTCTGTTTTGCCACGGAGGCTGGCTCTGGTTTATCGCGGAGAACGGTTCTGAATGTCTCACCAGAGCCGTCTTTTTGATTCCTTTATTTTTTAACTTAGTATTTCATCTCTCAGAAACAGGAAGTTGTTTTTGAGTGTCAGAACAGGATGGAGCTTTCCCCTGCGGACCAGATCCTGGATATTCTGGCGGGTACAGTGCAGGAGTTCGGCGGCAGTAGAAGTATCAATGACATTATTCTGGATATAAGAGCGGAAATCTCCCTGAGTCAGGGGGACTTCCGTTCCTTTTTTTCTAAGATCTTCTGCTGAAATGCAGTTCTTTTCGCCAAGACGCACACCGTGTCCTCCCGCTGTCAGCGAGAGTCGGGAAACAGAGTTCCGATAGAGTGAAAGGCGCACCAGCTGTTCCTTATGGAGAGCTGCTTCCGGGAAAAGCTCGTCATCGGAGAGTCGGCGAATCATTCCGTCACGGAAAAAGAAGAGAAAATCATTGCAGCAGGTTTTGGAGTGGGCTTGTGCGGGAAGGAAGGACAGGATTGACTCCTGCAGGCGTTTTTCCAGTTCGTTTGGCATGTTGTCTTCTCTCAGAGGAACGAGAAAGCAGTCATCCTGGGCACACCTCCCCCCGGCAAGAACCAGAAGGCGAAAAGGATCATAACTGTCTAATCCATTATCCCTCAGGATCATTCCCAGGTTCTGACGGTCCGGAGGTATGATTCTCAGCTCTGCCCATAGCCTGCTGGAATCGGGATCCAGACTTTTTTTTCCGCGTTTAACAAAGGAGGAGATAAGAAGAGGTGCTTCCCACTCGTCCACTCCGTCGCAGATTTCTATATGGAATTCATCAGCTGCCGGATAGTAAAGCAGCCATGCCAGGTCGCGGTCCTTTGCAATGGACGCGTCACGAATTGCGAAAATCTTCATAGTATTCCCATCTCTTCCAGATCATCTCCCAAATTGCATCTCTCCATGGACCGGGAAGTGCGCCCTCCAGACCATCAAAAAGATACACACGGGATTCTTTTGTCAGGCATCCGGAAATCCTGCGGTATTCCTCCGGAATCAGCCTGAGGTTATCTGCTGCTGAATGTGACCCCACAAAGCATTGGATTCTGTTGTCAGACAGGGGATCTGCCCCGGCCAGTTGTTTCTCTTCATGTGCAGAAAAATACAGTGACAACCCGTGATCAAACAGAGGCGCAAGCCGTACGGTCTTCTGAGAACGATTGCGCAGTACCTCCATATTGGCACCGTGGCGGTCCCGGTTCAGGATCAGAAAATCGATAATCAACATTTGATAAATGTATTCTGCCCATCCCTGTCGGATGCAGAACTCCAGAGGGTTTTCCCCTTGTACCTTCTCCATTTGATAATAAGCATCCAGTGCGATCTTGCTGTCGCCTGCTTTTTTAAAATTCTCAGATCTGCAAAGCCAGGTAATATATTCCTGTTCATCAATGATTACCTTTGCATGAAGGAGTTGGTAAGAGAGATGAGGGATTTTCAACAATGTCAGGAGTCTGTCTGCAATAATCTCATTGATACATTCATGACCGACGATACCGTGCCAGGCATCGTAATCAGACAATTTATAATACCAATGCACACCTTTTCTTGTCTCTGAGGCTTTCAGAAAGGAACCGGCAGTTCCTGAGGAGCGACGAGTCTTCGTCCAGTCCAGATAACGCAGATCATTCAATTGTGTATTGACTTTCCGGTCTTTCATCGTTCTTCATTTCTCCTGTATAAGATTAAATCAAGTAAAGATTAGCATAAATCTTGTCGCATGACAAGTTTATTGGAATTCTGTTAAACAAGATAGAACGCTTAATGCGAAGTGAAAACCAAAACAAAATATCACCGGAATATATAAAAATACGATTTTGGACAAATAAAAGGACATCCTCGCTCTATACCCACATGTTCTTCCCCGCTTTCGGACTGAGAGGAACTGAATGATAGAGTGGCTGACGGATACAATACCTCGAATGCGGTGACTGTGAACTGTAACGTGACGGTCGAAATCTTTGCAAAAAAGTTGAAAAACCCTTGACTTTTTCAACCTGCTCTACACGGCTACAATTAAGTCAGAACAAAGGAAACAAGCAACAGGAAAAAGCGCATGCAGGAAAGAAGCTGAAAGAAAAAAAGAAAAAGAGCAGTAGAAAACGAAGCAAAAGAAACAGGAATAAGAGAAAAAAGGAAAAAAGGAAGGGAGAAAGAAGATGATCTGGGAAGAACTCAAGACAAATCTGATTTTTATCGATCTTGACGCGAAGGACACAAAGGAGGTCTTTGAGCAGGTGGGAGGAGCCTTTATCAGAGAAGGATACGCCAAGGAAACCTACATCCAGGGCCTGATCGACCGCGAGGCGGAATTCCCGACAGGACTTGATATCGACGGCTTCGGTGTCGCGATCCCCCACACACCTGTCGAGCATGTCAACAAGACCGGCACTGCGATTGCAGTTCTGAGAAATCCCGTCACCTTCCACGAGATGGGTGGTGATGATGAAGATACGGTCGAAGCCAGGCTGATCATCCTGTCTATATCGTCGGCAGTGAGGTGCCGATTCCCGGAGGATCCCAGGATGCGGTGGACCAGGGTGTGCAGGTCACAAAAGTCTCTGATTTCAAG
>CACYTU010000084.1 GCA_902777355.1 uncultured Lachnospiraceae bacterium
GATCATCCCGATGTATCCGGAAGAGCTGCAGTTCAAAATGGAAAACGGAGCCGATGCTCTTTTCGAGAAGTTCGAGGAAAAAGGGATACAGTACAGAGTGGTCGATATCAACAGAAGAAGCGCTTTGCAATGAGCAGGAAAGGACAATAAAGTGTTCAGCAGGAAACTAAACTACAAGAGCCTTCCCAACATCCGAGATCTCGGCGGGATGAGAACAGATGACGGACGACAGATCAAATCCGGGAAGCTGATCCGCAGCGGGCATCTCTCAGGAATGCCAGAGGAAGAACTGGCGAAGCTTTCCGGTCTGGCTGGTGCTGTGATTGATTTTAGGACTGACAATGAGCGCCTGGAGAATCCGGACGCGCAGATCGCGGACGCCGCTTACTATCATATTCCGATCGTGGAGAGTTTTACACCCGGCGTATCAAGGGAAGAAGACTCTGACAAGCGGGTAGTTGAGCAATTGCTTTTTAAGCCCGGGGAAGCCAGAGACTATATGATCAGGATGTACCGCGCGTTTGCCGGCGACTATGCGGTGGCGGGATATGCTGATTTTGTCCGGCTTTTGCTGCAGGGTAATAAAAAAGCGGTACTGTGGCATTGTACCGCCGGCAAAGACCGGGCCGGGACTGCCGCCGTGATCATTGAAGAGATCCTGGGCATTCCCCGGGAAGTGATCATTGCGGATTACCTTACAACAAATGAGCACTTGAAGGGGGAACTGATCAGGCTGACCGCCTTTGTCAAGCAGCAGGCAGGAACAGACAGCCCTCTCGCAGACGAGTCGCTCCGGTATCTGTTCGGCGCTGATGAGGATTTCATAAAGGCTTACTACGAAGCTGCTGCAGATAAATACGGCAGTATGGACGGCCTGATCCGCGAGGGGCTTGGCCTGTCGGATCGCGACAGAGAGGAACTGAAGGAGATGTATCTGCTCTGATAAGGGCTAAGACACAGGTGAAAGAGCTGAAATGGACAGAAAAGTATTTCGAGACGGCTTCCTGAAGTCCAAAATTGATGAATACAAATATGGCACAATCAGCGCCGAAGAGTTCTGCCATGCCATGAAAGATCTCAAAAAATACCCGCTGCTCCTGATTGACCGTAATCTTGACAGGATCACTAATGAAATGATCCCGGAGATCTGCAGCTCATATCTTGAGAGTAAGGAACCTGATAAGGACAGGAAACTCAAATTCTGGATCGGGCTCAAGGACTGCGCGGCTCTGCTGCGCGGTGACCAGACGTTTACGGAAGAGCGGGAAGAGTACTACAGGACCGGCAGAGAAAGACGCGATCCGATAGAGTACACGGATCAGTATCTTTCGATCGAGCCGGAGATGGAGCGGCTGGTCAGAGCCGAGACAGGTGAGGGAGGATGGCTGGGATTCTGCCATACTTATTGGAGTGTCAAGAAGAGAGTCCTTAAAGAACACTTTGGGATCGACTGGAAGAGTATAGATGACCGCTTTCCCGGGCTGTTAATTGACTAGAAAACACATGGGGTCGCCGCATCCTGCTGAATAATCAGAAAGATGCGGCGCCCCCTTCCGTATCAGGTCATTTTTGTTTCAACCGCTTTTTTACGGCGGCGTGCAGCTGTTCACGAACGCTGGCGGCAAGTTCATTTTCCTCAGCTGAAACAGAACTGCTCCCATAAAGCACCCGGTAATAAATATCGAATACTCTCTGAATATCAGGCCTGAGCGCTTCCGGCGCCCTGGCAATATAGTCGGATAAAAGGCCTCTGTCGACAAAGTCCTCTGCGGACTGCCGGCGGATGCCTTTTTTGATCATGTCTACATCCATGGCGAGCTTCTTTTCAGGCGCAGCGCGCAGGTAGCGCAGCCTCGCGGCTGAGAGTGTTCCCATGATCAGCACAGCGAGAGTAACAAGTATGCTCAATGCTGTCGGCAGCGCGATCCGCATAGCCTGATCTAAAGTCATGCCCGACAGACTGCCGGAGGACTTCTCATTATCAGGAACATCCGGTACTTGCGCCGGAGCCGGAACAGGCGGGACATAAGCGGATTGTGAGTCGTTTCCGGCAGCGGCGGGCTTTCTGCGCCAAGTGTATTCTTCGGCAGTTCTGTAAGCGCCGGTCGGCTCAAAGGGCACCCATCCGACGCCTCGAATATACGCCTCAGGCCAGATATGCGCGCAGTTGCCGCTCACTTCGTAAGCATCCGCTTTCTCGAAGGGGTACACGTAGCGGTAACCCGAGACAGCCCTGGCAGGTATCCCTGAGAGCCGCAGCATCATTATCATAGAGGATGTATAATGCACGCAGTAACCGGCCCCGGTCTCAAAGAGAAAACGGTCAGCTATGTCGGCCATTCCCGCGGGTGTGCTCATAGTTGACAGCGGGTCGTGGCCGCCGACCGCATTTGTCTGATAGGAGTATTGTCTGAGATAGCTCTCGATCGTTCTGCACTTATCATACTCCCCCGGGACACCGCGTGTAATCTGATCTGCCAGCTCCTGCAGCGCGGCGCTCACGCCGTCCGTACTCAGATCAGCGGAACCATAAGATACTCTGACGGCTTCTTCATATTCATCCCCAGTCAAAAAACTGCCGAGCTCCACACCATACAATTCCATAAAGTAACTGCAAGCGTTTTCGTAGGATAGGGATTCATCCCGCCCTGAAGCTTCGGCCTCCCTGATGAGTCCGGCCAGATAAGGACTGCCGTAGTCGATATCGAGATAGCGGGCAGTAAGCCGATATCCCTTTTTGTGCACGGTATCATTTTGAGAATTGCCGTCATAAACGAGGAATGCATTCACAGGCGCAATCTCATCAGGGGTATTGAGATAGGCGTATTCCACCTTCACTTCTGACAACTGCGAGAACAGAGCGGCATATTCTCTGTCAACATCATTGGCATGCAGAAATCTCAGAAAGCTGATCAGCTTCTGCCTGTCAATGCCTGTTCCGCCTGCGAGATAGAGGATCCGCCGCACCTTCATGACCTCAGAGGTCTCTTCGTCCGTGTATTCGTAATAGGGCTCCTGCGCGGTCTTAAGGATGACCTCAGTGCGGCCTGAGCGCTCTATTTTGCCGCCTGACACGTCCAGGGAATTATATCCGGCGGTGTAGGAGCCGCCCCACATGGACGACAGGTGGTAGGCCGCGCTGTCAACCATGTCCTGAGCCCTATGAAAGATGCGCCCGCCCGCCTCGGCGACCGGAGCCCAGTTGATCGGTTCCCGCTGCATGGGAAGCATAGCCACGAGGACGCCCAGAAGCGCAAAATAGAAGAAGGGGAAGGCCTCTCCGCTGCTCCGAAGCAGGGGCTTTTCAAACAGGAGCTCCTGCAGCGACGCAAGAGTGAGGGTCACGAGGGAAACGAATAACAATTTGTCCGATGCATAGGCCCCCTGCAGCACATGCCTGCCAAAATAGAGATAAACCGCAGCGGCGTTCAGCGGAAAGACACCGTACAGCAGCACTTTTTCTATGTGCGGGGCAAGGTTAAAGAAGAGTCTGGCTACGACAGCCGATGCCACAGAGGCGGACAAAAAGAGAGGTGCTTCTGTCTTATGCAGAAGGAGAAGCAGGAGCGCTGCCGGAAGCAGCGGAAAGAAGGAGGCTGCCTTCCAGCGCACGATCAGTGAAAAAGCGTGCTCGAGGAGACTGTAAGAGAAAAAGGCCAGGACAGCAGTCAGCGCGAAAGGACCGCGGGGGAAAGCACTGCCCCCGACGGCCTGATTCGCCTCTATGCAGATCATGATCAGAGAAAACGAGAAAAGGAGGGCGCGGAGCTCAAGCGATAATAACGCAGTGATCTTCGCCCGGTCCGGGATCTTCTCTGATAAGAATCCAAGTATCCTTGTCATACGTGCTCCTCAGGTCTGCCGCCAGATTCCGCATCTCATCATATTCACTTTCGGAATAGTAGAAGATGCCGTCTGCGGCGGTGCCGTAAAACTCCTGAAAACTCTCATAAGAATCGACTACCAACTCACTGACCTTTCCTGCAGGGTAGATCAGCCGGACCGGGATTCCCTGCCTGCCGAAGTGCCAGGCGGCGGAAACGATAAACTCCAGGAAGAAGTCCCGCTTTTTCAGGAACTCGAGGTCCTGCATCTTATCCGGGACGAAAGCAGCCAGCATCAGGATGGTCACAGTGCGCTTTTCCATCTTGTCCGGCACGCGGGTTACCAATTCCGAGAGCCGCGCTGAGACTTTCCAGTTGATTGCGTGAAGGGGGTCACCCGGCTGATAGGGCCGCAGGCCGCTCCCCGGCGTCTCCTCCGGAAGCCGCCTGCTTTTCAGGCCTGTGCTGTTGATCTGGTTCTCAAGGTCGAGGACCTCGTCGGCTATGTCCGTGATCTGCGGACTGACCACTGCTCTGAAGGAATAGGGGACGTCCAGTTCCAATGTGAAAACGGAAAAGGGATCCGTGAACGCGACCATTCGGATTCCTGCGTTATAAGATCCGGCGTAAATGCAGCTGATGCCTGAGTATAGTTCCTTCTTCTCATGAATGCCTAGGGAGACCTGATGCCCGTCCTCGATCTCATAAAGATGACACCGGTCGTCCCAGGTGCGAAGACGCATCTTGTGGATCGGGAGAGGTCCGGCGTTCTCTATTTTGGCAAGGTATCGGTGGTCCTCGCCGCGGACGATCCGATGGACTTCGATCTCCTGATAGAAGCGGAGAAAGTGGTAGTTCAGGAGAATGTACAGCGCGGAGAGAGGGAGCAGCAGGAGGCATGCGTAGAGCCAGGCGAAGGATACCGGTCCGCCGTAGAAGCTGGCAAACGCGACTCCGGCTGCCAGGCAGAAGAGGTATATGGCTGCGCCTTTCGGGTGGATACGGAGGTTCATCGCGGCACCTTCGTCTGAGAGAGGATCCTGGCAATCATGTCCTCTCCGGTCACGCGGCTGAGTCTGGCACCGGAAGAAAGAACGAGCCTGTGGGGCAGCGTAAGAGCGGCCGCGGAGGCGATATCCTCCGGTATGCAGTAGCTGCGGTCGTCCATGAAAGCGAGTGCCTGCGCGCAGCGGAGCATGGAGAGGAGGGCTCTGGGGGATGCGCCGCAGGAAATTTCGGCCTTGTTTCTGGTGGCATCGACGATGTTTACCGCATAGGCCGTCAGGTCATCATGGATGCTGATCTTAGCGATCTCGCTTTGCATTTCCCTTCGGCGGGGCTGTAAACGGATAGTCCGGTGATGTCGGACGGCATCGTATCCGGCGTGCACTGGATCCTTGCGAAAGAAAGGGAGAGAGAATCCGCCAATGCCTTTGCGAGGGACGTCTTCCCTACCCCCGGGACATCTTCGAGGAGAAGGTGGCCTCCTGACAGAAGAGTGAGAATGACCTTGTCGATCACGTCACCTTTGCCGACGATCCGCTGCTCCATATTACGCTTAAGTTTTTTTACCTTTTCGTTCATAAAACTGATACCTTTGAATAGCAATAATCAAAATATTGATTTAATTATTAATATTATCTCTTCTGAATGGCTTTTTCCAAATAAATTGTATAATAACTTAAACGTTTTCTGTACTCAATTGTACCTACTTTATGTAGGAAGTACAACAGGGGGAGAAGACTTAAGAAATTATAGTATTTTCGAATAAGGAGACCGGGGAGGAGCTTTCCGCCGAAGTGGACAGCACGACAGAGCTCTTTTTGTCATTGACAGAAAAGGGGCTGTGAAAAAAGAATAGCCCCCACAAAAAGAAGGACCACAGGTTCATAAAGAGCCTGCGGTCCTCCTTTTATGTAATCTGTTCTGCGGTGAAGAAAACGCACATCAAATTGATATGTTCAATTTGTCTGTAATCATTATAATGCAACTATTATCTAAACTAAACCTAAACTCAATTTAAACAATATATTCAACAATATTCGGATAGCAATTCATGGTAAACTGGATTTAAAAAGGGGGGATCAGCATGGATTCATCATTATCACTAAGCGGCTCGATCAGCAAAAGGGAGAGTTTCGAAGACTCAGAATTGTCTGCTGCCTACTTCGAGGATCTGAAAGGCAGGCAGAACAATGCTATTTCAAATGAGCAGATCCGGAACGGTGATCTGATCCTTGATACATACAAAGTCACATCCGAAGCAGTCTCGGGCGGTATGGGCAGCGTATGGCGCGTGCATCATAACGGCTGGAATGTCAGCCTCGCCATGAAACGGCCGCAGCCCAGGTTCTTTGCGGAGGGCGGCGACAGAAAGAAGAAGCAGTTTGTCGGGGAGTGCGAAAACTGGATCAATCTCGGTCTGCATCCCAATATAGTATCCTGCTATTATGTCCGCGAGATCGGCGGCGTTCCCACGATCTTTTCGGAGTGGATGGACAACGGAAGCCTGAGTGACCGCATAAAGGACGGCTCACTCTATGAGGGCAGCGGTGATGAAGTGCAGGAGCGCATTCTGGATATCGCGATCCAGTCCGCCCGCGGTCTTCATTACTCCCATGAAAACGGGCTGCTGCATCAGGACATGAAGCCGGGGAACCTGCTGCTCACAGGGGAATGGGACGCGAAGGTCGCAGACTTCGGACTATCCAGAGCGAGATCACAGCTCGGCGGCGCAGACTCGGCCGGGACCGGCGGCTATACTTTGGCATATTGTCCCGCGGAGCAGGCTAAAGGGCAGGAGCCGGCCCGCTGGATGGATATCTACGCATGGGCCCTGACAGTCCTGGAAATGTACGCCGGCAGCCGCCTTTGGAGTACGGGCGCAGAGGCAAAGGACAGCTTTGATTCCCGGATCCCTCTCTGCCGCTGCATTATGCCCGGAGAACTTATTCCGGTCCTGAAATCCTGCCTGACAGACAAGCCGGACAGTTTCTCTGACATCGAACGCAGACTTACTGACGTTTATCGCCTCCTGACGGGATCCGACTATGCCCGTCCGGCAGCAAAGGCCTCAGATACGGCGGATCTGCTGAATAACCGTGCACTCAGCTATATCGATCTCGGGATGCCCGGTTCTGCTGAAGCATTTTGGAAAGAGGCGCTGTCCACCAATCCGAACCATCTGAATACCGTTTATAACTATGGTTTGTATGAATGGTATAATGGCAGAATTGACGATGTCGATTTTCGCGAACGGCTGGAAAGTGTATTTCATCAGCAAAACAGCCAGGCAGCGGACACCGGCGCGCTGCTTGGGCGTATCGATATGCTCAGAGATGATCTATGCTGCCGCATACCGGACTGCCAATGGTTTGGCGGCCATCATTCCGCAGCGCTCAGCAGCCGGGGGAGCTATCTGTATATGTCTTCATATGCCGATATTTTCAACGATTTCCGGGGACACGAACCAATCGATAAACGCGAAACAAAAACCGGGGCACGTGTCTGGCGCTCCGTATCCAGTACGAAGTTCCAGAAATCGCATGGAATAAAGCTTGACTCCGGCCTGCGGATGATGGCTGTCAGCCCCGACGGCAAGTTCCTTGCGCTGATCGGGGAGAACGGGGCAATTGAAATATGGGAGACCGATAAACCGTCCTACGTCGCAGAGAAGAAACTCTTTAACTGGTTAGAGATGAGAAAACTGAAAAAAGAGCTGATCAGCTTTTACGATACCAGTGACGAGGGCCGTTCCTATGCCGAATTCGCGGAGGACAACAGTTATCTGGCCGGACGTCTGTATGGCAGGACCTTTATGTGGAAATTCCTGACGGACGGCTCCCTGTATGCGAATGACTCTTCAGATGTATTCTACTGTCCTTCGAGGTACTGTCAGGACATCGAGGCAGGCAGGGTCTATTCACCCGACGGCTCCAAATATCTCGGTCTTTCGGGAAAAGACAACGCCTGCATTTTCCCTGCGGAGCTGCCATCCCTAAAGAAACTGATATGGGAACTGTCGGTAATAGAGAGTTTTTCCGCAGCAAGAGACAGGGAAAAACAGACGGATAAGCTGTTCCGTCTCGGACGCGAAGCCCTGGCGAAAAATGATATTGCCGGAGCCCTTGAATCGATTGAAAAGCTTCGCTCGATGGAAGAGGCAGCCGGGACAGTGGAATATTTTGACCTGAACCGGGAGGTCGGAAAATACTGTGAAGTGGGCGGTGTGAACAAAATCCAGCTAACAAGGGACCAGGTGTACACCGGCCCGGATTTTCAGAAGATCCTCGCCGGGATTGATGTGAAAGGAAAGACTGTATCCGGTGTTTCCGCGGACGGAACATTGGCCGCGATCGGTGAAGATGACGGCTCAGTGTCGGTATGGGAGACAGAGAGCGGGAAAATGCTATGGCGGAAAAAAGTGCACGAACACGAGGTCAGTTGTATCTGTATAAGCCGTGACAACTTCCTGGTCGCGTCTGCCGAGTACGGCGGTGCCGGTACAGACTACAGGACGGAAAAGATCGCGATCTGCGATGCCCGGAGCGGCAGAGAGAGGGAGAGCTTCTCCTATGAAGAACTCTATTTTCACTTTTATAACGAAGAATGGAATCCGTTTGCACCGAACCAGCACATAACCGCGCTTGCTTTCAACTGGGAGGTGAACCGGCTCGGCATCGGGAATGCGCAGGGAAGTATCGGAATCGTCAGGCTTTACAACAGCGGTTATGACCGGTTCGAGGCAGCCCTGTGCTGCGGCGGCAGAGAAATGGGAAACCGCATCCTGGGGCTGGCCTTCGGCGCCGACAACAAATATATATGGAGCCTGGACATGGTCTATTCCGATGTGAAGGACCCTGTCACGCTTCGTCTCTGGAAAAAGGGATATACTTCAATGCCCCTCATCTCGACTAAGATTGAGGTGACAGATGAGACGTGGGCATATGGCTGCGTGATGAATACCGTTGAACAGGAAGGCGCACTTCGCCTGTACAGCAATTCCGGCACGCCCGGACCAAAAGTCAGCTACACGGTTAACGCGGATTACATTTATACATGAAATGAAAATCTGCAGCGGGTGAAACAATAAGGACCGCGGCACGGCGGCAGCACCCGAAAACCCCGCCAAACAAAGCCGGGAGATAATGAAAATGATTCAGAAAGAAACTATTAAAACACAATACGGGAACATCGCAGCTTACAAAAAAGGTGCCGGATCGAAGACTATCCTGCTGCTGCACGGTGCGGGCTGTGACAGCACAATGTTGTCCTGGAGAGAAGTATTCAATACGTTTTCGGATGACTATTCAGTTTATGCATTCGATTTTCCGGGCTATGGAAACAGCGATAGAGCGGACGACCTTGCAGGGGATTCGTTTTTTGACTCACATATCGAGTGTGTAAAAACTGTCGTCAGCTATTACGGTCTTACCGGCTTTGTCTTAGCCGGATTATCGATGGGCGGAGCGATCGCAATTGGCTATGCATTGCGCTATCCCGAGGATGTTAAGGCGCTTATTCCTGTCGATACCTGGGGCGTTTCAGAAAAGATGCCTTTCCATCGTTTCAGCTATTGGTATGTGATGCATACGGATCTGACGCTGTCCCAGTACAGATGGTGTGCAAAATACAGATGGATCGCGCGGTGGTCGATATCATATGCTTTGATCGGAAATAAGAAGCTGATCACAGACGCCCTGGTTGACGAAGTGATGCAGTCCTGTGCAGGAGATATGGCCGGAAAATCAATGCTCAACTTCCAGCGAAGCGCAGCGGATAAGGAACGGTCTAAACCGTACTATTTGGGAGAACTAAAGAAACTACAAATGCCGGTTGTTTACGTGATCGGAGAACGATATTATTAAAGCTGCGCGGGAAACCCCGAACAGCCGGGTAGAGGTATTTAAGGGCTGCAAACACTGGTCGGTCAAAGAACAGCCCTGGAAATTCTGTGAGATATGTGAGAGCATCTGATGAAAAGAACCGGTAATACAATCCCGATTTGACGATAAGCTGGCGAAGAGTGCTCAGATAAACTCGTTTGACAACTTTCATGCAAATTGATACTATGCAAGTATATACTTGCATTACCTGTTCGAGGATTATTAGATATGTTTGATGAGACCCAGATCAAAATAATAGATGCCACGATGACTATTATCGTGGAAAAGGGGTATTCGGGAACTACAACTAAAAATATAGCCAAACTCGCAGGAGTAAATGAATGCACTATATTCCGGAAATTTGATGGAAAAAAAGAGATCATTCTGGCGGCAATGTCGCTTCCGAAGTGGAATCCAGGTCTTTCAGAAAAGGATTTTGCTTATGTCGGAATTCCGGAAGAGGATCTGGTTTCATTTTCCAGAACCTATATGACAAAGGTGACCCCGCAAATGGTAAAGATCTCGATTGGACTGCGTTCGGCAGAACTTGAGGGAATCGCGCTCCCGGGAATCATGAAGATACCGGAGGTTTTCAAAAAGGTACTGAAGCAGTATTTTACGGAAATGATAGAAAAGGGAAAGCTGAAAAACTGCGATGTGGAAAGTGCTGCGCTCCAGTTTATTTCAATGAACTTTGGATTTG
>CACYTU010000085.1 GCA_902777355.1 uncultured Lachnospiraceae bacterium
AGGCTGTATGGTGGAGAGGCAGTCCGAACCCCGAAAGGGGAACCAGCCGCAAGGCTGGCAGTAGGAAGCACGCGACTTAAGTCGTGTGAGGCTTCACAAATACTTGTTGAAAAAAGTGATTGAAATAAACTGTTGAAAAATTTCTTGAAAAAGTTGTTGAAATAATTAATGAAAAAAGCGTATTAAAATAACTTAAAAAGCTGATTAAAAAACTCATTGTAGAGCAAATATAAAAAGGCCTGAAGCAGGGCGCGGCTTTGATCATGTTTGTCTGTCAACGGAGGTTACAGAGACAGGTATGGATATAAATATACTTCATCTGCTGGAAGGGGCGGATCAGGCCCGGGGTCTTGCGGTCGTCATCGATGTCTTCCGTGCTTTTTCACTGGAATGCTATCTGTTCTCCAGAGGCGTCCGGAAAATATATGCCGTCGGAAGAGAAAAAACGGCATGGGATCTGAAAGGTCAGCACCCGGAATATGTCATGGCCGGTGAGAGGGGCGGCGTCATCCTGCCCGGTTTTGACTACGGCAACTCTCCGTCCCAGACAGAGAATGCCGATTTTCAGAATAAGATTTTAATCCATACAACCAGTGCCGGGACACAGGGACTGGTACATACCTGCGCCGCCGGTGCTGACGAAATACTCACAGGCAGTCTGGTCAATGCCTCCGCCATTGCCTCCTATATTAAAAAAATGAAGCCCGGTACGGTCTCCCTGGTCTGTATGGGTAATTCAGGAATCGTTCCGGCTCCGGAAGATGAACTCTGTGCCCGCTATATCAAAAGCATCCTTACAGGAGAACCCATTGAGATGGGACCTGAGATCCTTTCCCTGGTCAACGAGCCCACGGTCGCCAAATTTTTTGACACCAGATGGAAAGATGTGTTTCCTGTGAAGGATCTGATCATGTGCCTCGAATATGACAGATTTCCTTTTGTCCTCAAAGCCAGACAGTGCAGCGAGGATATTTTCGAGATCACCCGTGTCGATATGCATTGAACAAAATGCCGGCGCGCAGGCAGAGAAATCTATGCCGGTTTGACACTGGTGAACCGACGCCTTTTTTGTTCATAAGATAATATGCGATAATACAGCCTGCGAAATGACTTAGGAAATATGAGCTATGACACCTGATGAGAACAGAATTTTTTACAGCCGCATGTTTGAACTGGCCCTGCCCATTGGCCTGCAGCACCTGATGCTGGCCTCCGTGGCGGCAGCGGATGCCATGATGCTTGGCCGCGTCGCCCAGGCTGAGATGACTGCCGTCTCTATGGCGACCCAGATTCAATTTATTCAGAACGTTTTCCTTTATGCAGTCACAACCGCAGGGGCTATACTGGGTGCCCAGTACTATGGAAAAGGGGACCGTGAGACCCTGCGGGATCTCTTTCATCTCATGCTGCGTTATGGAGGACTGGTGTCAATTATCTTTTTTATCTCCTGCGAGTTCTTTCCGGGCATATTGATGCATTTTTTTACATCGGACCCCGAACTGGTCCGGATTGGCATCGACTACCTGCGGATCGCGGGCTGGTCCTATCTCATGACCGGTATTTCCCAATGCTATCTGATGATCATGAAGGTCACGGACTACGTAAAGGAATGCGCCGCCATAAGCTCTGGTGCAGTTCTTTTGAATATCATCTTTAACGCTTTCCTGATCTTCGGGCTCCTGGGCCTGCCGGCTATGGGCGCACGCGGCGCTGCCCTGGCGACTACCCTGGCAAGGATGCTGGAACTGCTGGTATGCCTGGTGATTTTCACCGGAAAGGACTACATCCGGACAGTCTGGACGCGGATATTCTCGGGCAGCAGGGCTCTCACCATGGACTTCGCCAGGCAGGCACTTCCCCTGCTGGGCGGGAACCTGATGTGGGGCGTTGGCCTGACTTCCTATACTGCCATCATCGGCCACGTGGGCTCGGACGCCGCCGCGGCCAATGCGGTCTCGTCTGTGGTCAGAGATCTCGTCTGCTGTGGCTGCAACGGTATCGGTACCGCTGCCGGGATCATGGTGGGAAATGAACTGGGTGCCGGAAAGCTGGATCTGGGTAAACGATACGGCATCAAACTCAGGAATGTCGGCTGGATCATCGGTCTCGGATCCACAGCCCTGGTGCTGGCTGTGACGCCTTTTGTGGTCCGTTTTGTGATCCTTACCGATGAAGCCCGCGCTTGCCTGACCGGCATGATGGTCATCATGGCCGTCTACATGATCGGCCGCAGCGTCAATACCGTCACCATCAACGGCGTCCTGGACGGAGGCGGGGACACCATTTTCGACATGTACAGCCTGGCGGTCAGCATGTGGTGCATTGCCATTCCCCTGGCCTTTGCGGGTGCCTTCTTCTTCAAATGGCCGGTCCTTTTTGTCTACGCCTGTACATGCCTGGACGAAGTAGGCAAGATCCCCTGGGTCATGCGCCGCTTTAACAAATTTTACTGGGTACAGGACCTGACGAGGGAAAGAGAGTAGAGGCTGCTGACAGCCCTTTAAGATATGGACCTGAAGTAAAGTGATTGAAAAACGTGAATAATACGAAAATGATCTGTTCAGGACATCATGAGCCACATTCTATCGGGAGAACAGTGATTATAAAAAAAAACATTAAAATAGTTACTTTCTAAATATGTTCTAAATGGTTATTCTTTTTCGTGTAATATCCGTGAAAATATAACAAACAGCTTTGGGATAGGCACGTTAAAAAGAAATCAGACCACCGCCCACGCTGCTTTTCCTTTTCAGCAGTGGCCGCAGAATGGAGGCTTTTCATGAAACAGATCAAGTTAGGAAAAACCGGCATCGTTGTTCCCCAGAACGGATTCGGCGCCCTTCCCATCCAGCGCGTCCCCAAGGAGGAGGCGGTTAGGCTCCTGCGCAAAGCCTATACCGGAGGCATGCGCTTTTTTGACACAGCGAGGGGATACACTGACAGCGAAGAGAAGCTGGGAGAGGCCTTCGGCACAGGCTTTGTCAAAAGAGAAGAGATCATCATTACCAGCAAGACCCACGCAAAGACCCCGGAGGTCTTCTGGAAGGATCTGGAGACTTCTCTGGGACTTTTGAAGACAGACTATATCGATGTTTACCAGCTCCACAACGTTCAGCAGTGCTATAAGCCCGGTGACGGAACCGGCATGTATGAATGTCTTCTGGAAGCCAAAGCACAGGGAAAGATCCGCCACATCGGTGCCACTGCCCACAAGCTGCAAGTGGCCAAAGAGATCATCAAGAGCGGTCTCTACGAGACTCTGCAGTACCCTTACAGCTTCCTAAGCATAGACAAAGAGACCGAGATGATGAAGGACTGCCTGGCCGCAGGCATGGGCTTTATCTGCATGAAGGCCCTCGCAGGCGGACTGATCACCAGGTCCGACGCCGCCATGGCTTTCGTCAGCCAGTACGACATCATCCCCATCTGGGGTATACAGCGTGAGAAGGAGCTGGATGAGTGGCTCTCCTATATGGACAATACACCGGAGCTTACCCCTGAGATGAAGGACTATATCGCCAGGGAACACAATGAACTCAGCGGTGATTTCTGCCGCGGCTGCGGCTACTGCATGCCCTGCACGGTGGACATCAAGATCAACAACTGCAACCGCATGAGCCTGCTCCTTCGCCGCGCCCCTTCCAAAAAATGGCTGTCCGAGGAGTGGCAGGCCAATATGAAGCAGATCGAAGACTGCGTCTTCTGCGGCCAGTGCCTGCCCAAATGTCCATATGAACTGGATATACCATCGCTTCTGACCAAAAACTATGAGGACTACAAAAAGGTCCTGGCGGGCGAGATTTCTGTTTCCTGAAAACTGCAAAAAAACTGGCGGGCGGGCTCTTCGTATCCTGAGAATAAAAACTGCAAACAGATCCTGGAGGGTGAGAGCTCTGTTTCCTGAAAACTGTAAAAGATCCTGCAAGTTCACTTTCAAGTGAACTTGCAGGATCTTTTAGCAATACGCAGACTGCGTATTCAGTGTCCGCATATAAATTCGACGATCTCACCTAAGGTCTCGTCGCTGTAATGTAGGCCGTCTTCGATAAATCCTGTTGAACCTTCTGTGATTTCGGGGACAGAAGTAAACTCTACGGCACACTCCTTCAAAAGTGTACTGCTGTTTATTTCTGTGCGGAGTTTTTCGTTATAATCATTGATATAGAGGTTGTATTCATCAGCAGGTGTACGGTACAGAACATCTCCACCGCCGCCGTCAAAGCCTATGACCATAATCTCGGGCCGGGAAACCCTGCCTTCATTCTCAAAGGACAAATCAGCCAGCATTTCAGCTGTCTCGACCGCAGCGGCAATATAATCGTCATTGTCATTCTCGATGTAGTCATAATCATTTACAGTAGCAAAGAAATAGATCCTGCATTTGCCACAGCTTTTGATCTGCTCCTGAAAGCAGTGCTCCACATCAGATAAGATCTCCCCGGTCATGGCGGGCGGCTCGGCTCCTCTCAAATAGTGCCCGGCCCACACGGCATAATCTGCAAAATCAGCTGCTCCTGTCCGCTGCTGGTAAATCCCCAGCTGACAGCAGCGGCTGTCCCCGATCACAATCCTGCCGGATGTATATGCCGGCTCATCGGGCAGGGTGTGGAAATAATCCTGATTGATTCCTTCAACTCCCATGGGCACAAGTATATTACTGGGATAACCCACTTCTCTTGCCCACTCCTGATAATCTTCCGGAACGGTGAACTCCGCCGGAAATGTATAATCATCATAGGTCCGGGCTGTCATCTCAGATGCAGCCCGGGCTGTGGTTTCTGATGCATCTTGAACCGTGTCCCCGTATGAGGCCGGAGCTGCATTCTCAGAAACCGCATACGCAGAGCTTTCAGATTCAGCCTGCGCCGCCTCTTCGCTTAGAGCCTGAGCATCGTTTTCGGAGACAGGCTTTACAGCCTCTTCAGTTACTGTCTGACCACTATCTTTTTGAGGCGATGCACATCCCGATACGCCGACAACGGCAGTCAGCAGGCTGATAATAACTATTAGAATTACAGGAAAATTCTTATTCATTGCTGTCTCTTCCTCGATGTATGCACAATAAAAGGGATCCGTTTATAATCTTATGATACGGCACATATAACTCATACTTCGCAGCCTAAAAACTGCAGATAACCCTTACAAATACTGCCTGTGACAGGTGAAAATAGTTTCACCCTACCTGCGGAGCAGTAAATCTGCACCTCCAGGCCTCAGGAAGCTTACTGATGAACACACAGACCAGTTCCTTGATCTGGTCTTCGGTGGCACCAAAGCAAACGCAAATACTTTCGAGGAGCGTGTCGATGATCAGGATAACAGCGCAGTCCATCATCTTGTTGATGACTTCCCGTTGAATCCCGTACATGATCTCTTCAATTCCACGCTCATCGGTATTTTCAAAACGGGTAACGGCCAGTATCATATATCGAATCGCCACAATCACCATATGTGCGGTAATAGCATCGTAGCTTGTGCTGTGGCATTCCGTTCGAAGTTTCAGATATCCTTTTGCGATCGAAAAATAGACCTCACAGGTCCACCTCATGGTGTAGATCCGAAGGATATCCTCCGGGGAACACCTCATATCGGTACACACAAAGCATACCCACTGCTTTTTGTTGTTTCTGTTGCGGGCATATACAAGCTTTGCCGGAATGGAGTTTCCGCCCTGATCGGAGACTTTTACATTCACACAGAGAAGATATTTTGAGCATCCGGGACGCTTCCTGAAACGGTTGTAGATCTCCTTTACGTCAAGGCTCTTCACAGTGTCATCTGTCGGATCAAGGACGGTATATCTGGTCTTATTTTTCTTGATCATCGCTATGATATCGGCACCGATATCTTTAAGAGCGACAAGCTGGGCCGGGTTTGAAAACCATGTATCAAACAGGGCGTAGTCAAACGGGATCCCTGCCTTTTGTGCCTCCTGGACCATGGACTGGACAACTACTGTTCCTTTCTCCTTTGCCATGGCGCGGCGCTTTCCACGCAGTGTTCGTCTGTCTACATGTTCATCCTTTCCGACCATCAGATGCTTTTTTCGTGTTGTCAGAAGGCTCTGAAGGAAGGGGATATAGGTTTCCCCATTCGACCATGCACCGGTCATCATGCGGAAACCGAGCCTCATTTTATTGTCATTATGATCGAAGACCTTTGCGCACAGATCCGTTCCTTTGCCGCCTGTGCGGCGGTACAGGGAATCGTCAAAGATCAGGCTGTTCACGTGATCTTTGTCGGTCCTTGATTCGATATCCAGGATAACATTCTTCGCTGTCTCAAGCTGGAGACGTTCCCAGTTAGCCTTCTTATTAAGGTCAAAGCGATAGAACGTGTCTTTGCTGTAATCACTGAAGAATGTACCGGTCTTGAACATGAGATAAGGGCTTGCCGCAGTATGAAAGCAGGCAAGGATCTTGTCAGTAAGAAGTTTTTTGGCACTGACACACCTGGGAAGGACTTTTGAAGTTTTAACATCCCCGATCAGACGAAGAATGGGGTTATCGACGTACTCGTAATCTCTCTTCTCGGTGAAAGAATCAACTATCTTACGGATACCGCATCTGCGAAGGAGGTCGCAGCCCATGTACTTGCTGATAAAACCGTCGATACCGTCCAATAGCTGTTTGCTATTATCAAAGATTTCTGCTATGCTATTCATGGTGTAAGCCTCCTGGATATGCATGGTTTTGTAGCTATTACCATTTTAGCATACCGTTACGGCTTGCACCTTTTTTGTTGTTAGCATCCCCTTAATTTATAAGGGGTTGAGCGCAGTCTCAGGCTGCGAAGTATGAGTAATGATTTGGTTTTTCTTGTGAACATTCTGTAAACTTGTGACAAATGTCATTGAAAGACATCGGCTGGTTGGTGTATAAAAAAAATGTCAGCACTATATTATCAATCATGAATATCTTAGAGAAAATATTGAATATATACGGATATCGAGCATCAGATGGAAAAACCTGTTACATATCTAAAGGATGCCGGGAGGAGGAAAAACCTCGCGGCTGTTTTTATATGTCTGAACCTTATTTTGCTGTCCTGTGTCTGCGTTTTTTTTAGTATAAACCTACATACCGCGTTTCTGAAGGAAAAAGAATCCAGAATCTTCGGAGCTGTTTTCCCGGATACTGCTGATGATTATTATCGTGAGATCCTCATGCAGATCGAAACGAATATCCAGGCAGAGGGGGATCTCCTGCTGTCGAGAGACTGCGGTTATGATATTGAACTGCAGGGACGGCAGATGCTTGAGCTCGCGGACAGAGGCGCAGAGGCGGTTTTTGTCTGCCCGGCTGCAGACCGGGGGCTCGAGGAGGAGATCCGTAGATGTATGCAGTGTGGCACCAGAGTGATCTTGGTGGGGCGGGGCTGTGCGGGAGAGGAAGAGGCACAGGCCCTGGTTCTTTCTGATGATGAAAAAGCGGGGGAGACGCTGGCCGGCTATATCGATGTGAAAGTGAAGTCAGCGCGTATCCTCCTGCTGGGCAGGGAGAAAGACTCTTCGAGCCGTGCCCGGACCGAGAGTTTCTGCCGCAGAATCCTGGGGGATAAAATTGAAAAAAGCCCGCTGCCGGGCGGAGAAAGCGCAAAAACGAACGATAAAGACGATAACGCCGACAGCAGTACAGACAAGAAAGCCGACAGTAACAAAGACGATAATACCGGCAGCTCCCACGATCCCTTTCAGATCGTCCGCCGGGTGCAGGTGGAAAACGGGGAAAAGGAAATGGAGAAGGCCCGGAGCTATATAGGCAGGGAACTGCAGCGCGGCCGCAAATTTGATCTCATCTTCGCGGCGGACGAAAAGCTTGCGGCAGGTGCCTATGCGGCTCTCAGGGAGGCCGGAGAGGAAAAACATGTACAGATCGTCGCTGTGGATGGAAGCCCTGTGGGAAAGAGGATGCTGCGTTCGTCCGGCTATCTTGCCACAGTGATGGAGTATCCAAGTGTTCTCGCCGGAGAGGCAGTAAGACAGGCCTACAGTGAGTTGGAAATGCCTCCCGGGAGCAGGATTCTCACCCAGGTCAAGCTGGTGACAAAGAATATTATCTATTCTTACGATATCGACAAGTGGGAGTGATCGACAAGCGGGAGTAAACGAGGTGAAGTATTGAAAGATAGTCAGGAACTGCGCAGGATCCGCCTTTTTATGGCGAATGTCAATTACCTGTGGACGCTGTTTTATGCATTATTTGTATATATGACGATCCTCAGGGTCATTCGGGAGAAACAGGCGAGCTCGTTTCTGAACGGGTTGAATACAATGCCCCGCTCTCCGCATCAGATGCTGATCCTGTCCATCGTTCTGTCCACGGCTCTGCTTTTAATCCTGATCTTTGGACACAGGATCCTGCAGGGCAATGCGGGCTTTGCTGTCTACGCCGCGATAGAACTGGCGCTGGCGCTTTTTATATTGTCTGTTGATAACTACGATAATACAGGTATCCTGTTGATCATTGCGGCGGACTGGATCGTGTTTGACTGCGATACAGAGGACAAAGTGATCGGAATGATCGTTCTGCTGACCTGTTATGTACTGGCCAGATCACCGATCTCGATTCCGGGTTTTGTGAAAATCGATTCCCGGGAATATCTGCAGTTTTATGAGAGAGGTTTTCAGGGCGTACTTATGCTTCTGCGCAGTATCATTTATTCAGGGACGACAATGGGGTTCATCCTTTATCTTGTCCTTGCTATGCGCCTTGCAGAAAAAGAAAACGAACGTGTTCGCCAGCTGAACATCCGGCTTGATACAGCAAATGAAGAACTCAGGACTGCGAATGAAAAGCTGGAGGAATATTCGCGCACAGTGGAAAAAATGTCTCAGACAAGAGAGCGGAACCGTCTCGCCCGTGAGATTCATGATACCCTGGGGCATACGCTTACAGGATTAATCTCCTGTATGGACGCATGTCTGACTCTGATCGACGATTCCAAGGAGGACACAAAGAAAATCCTCTATAAAGCCAGGGATGTTGCCCGGCAGGGAATGGTCGATGTCCGGCGAAGTGTCAGCGCCCTGCGGCCGGACGCACTGGAGAGCCTGTCACTTGAAGAAGCTGTCCAGCGCATTATGAGAGAAATGAGCGAGACAGGAGGCGTGCGTTTTTTCTGCGAAATAGATCTGGAAGGTCTCCGGTTTGACGACGATGAAGAAGATACGATCTACAGGATCGTTCAGGAGAGCATCACCAATTCCGTCTCACACGGAAAGGCAACGGAAATATACGTAGGGCTGAAAAAAGCTTATGGCGCGGTGCATATCAGAATCTGCGACAACGGCACAGGGTGTCCTGATTATAAGAAAGGTTTCGGGCTGGTGCACATGCAGGAACGGGCGAGACTTCTTGGAGGGAGCGTGTGTTTTGACGGAAATACAGGACTGGACGGAGGAAAGGGATTTGCTGTTCATGCAGAGATACCGATCCGGTGGGGAAAATAACTGAAGCCAGTAAAAAGCGAGGAATAAGAATAAATGAAAATCAAAGTACTTGTTGCGGACGATCAGGAACTTACAAGGGACTGCCTCAAGATTGTGCTGGGCAGGCGTGATGATATGGAAGTGATCGATGCGGTGGGGACCGGGACGGACGTGATCCGCAGTGTGCGGAAACAGCAGCCGGATGTGATCCTGATGGACATCCGCATGCCCGGAATGGACGGGGTCACCTGTACGAAGATCATCAAGGAAAACTATCCCGGGATCAAAATCATTGTACTCACAACCTTTGACGATGATGAATACGTCTTTAACGCACTCAGGGACGGAGCGAGCGGATATCTTCTCAAGGGTATTTCCATGCAGGAACTGGCGGAGGCTATCATCAAGGTCAACAGCGGGAGTGCGATGATCAACCCGGATATCGCCTCCAAAGTGATCACATTCTTTTCCGAGATGGCAAAAGGAAGCCTTTCGATCCAGGTGGACAGAAACGGCGCGGAAGAAATCGGAGAGACCGAGTGGGATATCATCACCCTTGTCAGCCGGGGATTTTCCAACAAGGAAATTTCCGCTGAGCTGAATTTTTCCGAGGGGACCATCCGGAATTATCTCAGTACGATCCTCAGCAAGCTGGCTCTGCGTGACAGAACGCAACTCGCGATCTGGGCGGTACAGTCAGAATATTTAGGAAAGCGCGGCAGGGAGCAGCGATGATACACGGGACAGAAGAAGGAAAAAACAGACGCCGCTGGTCAACCGCGGCCCGCACACTGCTGTGTCTGCTTCTGGCGGTCTGCGCCTTTGCGGCTTTTTCCGCCCCTGACATACGCCTTTCCTCTTTGCTGCCAAAACACAAAAAGACCCTGACAATCGGTTTTTTCTATGGCGGCACAGGTCCGCGTGGATATGAAGGAGCACAGAATACAGTCCTTTCGGCAATCAAGGAATATCACAAACAGTATCCGGATGTGGAGTTACGGTTTGAGAAGGGGATCCTCTGCGATGATTATTCCGAGTGGCTGATGGGAAAATATCTCGAAGGGATAGAACCCGACGTTTTTGTCGCGCAGCAGGAGGACCTGTCCGCTCTCGCAGAAAAAAATATGCTGATGCCTCTGCCGGAGGAGCCGCCAGGAAAAGAGCCAGTATCTTATCCCCCTTTGCTGGAGGCCTGCCGGTGGGGCGGAGTACTGTACGCGCTTCCTGTCATGTGCAATCCGCAGATGATGGCAGTGAACACCTGTTTTCTGAGGACCTATGTCGGACATGACCCGGGCACTGACTGGAGCTGGGGCGAATTTCGCCAGATGTGCAGGATCTGCACGGGACAAAGCGGCGGAGCGCTGGATCATCCCAGATATGGCGTGACAGGGTACACCTGGGAGATGGCGGCTGCTTCCAATGCAGCCAGGCTTTTTGACGAATACGGTATAAAAAACTATCTGGCTGAGACAAGATGTGTGCAGGCTGTGACCTTTCATTACAGACTAAACGGCCTGTTGACAGATATGGCCGACTTTTCATCCGGCCATGTGGCTTTTTCTCCCATGTGGGCAGACAACTGGCGCAAATACAGTACCGAGCCATATGCGGCGGTGGATGAAAACAGTTTTTCCTGGTACTGCACTACCATGCCTGCCGGCCCGGGAGGGGACAATATCTCGCGGACAGAGCTGTTGGCCGGAGCAATCACCCGCAGGAATACCTGCAGAGAGGAGGCTGTGCGCTTTCTCAAGATCCTTGCCGAAGACAACACGATCCAGCAGTCAGTTCTGGAGCAAACCTGGTGCCTTCCGGCCTCCTCAAAGATTCTGCCGCACTATACCGGCACGGATCGGATCTCCGCAGATGGCTCAAAATCTTCTCACAGGGCAGGGGCTGTCGACTATGACCTGCTCGATCAGATTCTGCAAAAAGCAGTTGTCATACGGCGATTCGGAGAGTACGAAGATATTCTGCATAAGCTTGACAGGGAGATCGGGGAAGCGGGCAGCAGCAGCGGCAACTTCGCTGTGTCCCTTCGCAAAATCTCCAATACAATGGAAACATATGCCGGGAAACACTGAGCATGCAGCAGTTCTGCCGCAGCAATTATACAGGCGGCCATTTTATGGGCAACGGTTTTCCAGGCATCAAACAAGACCCGCGGGCAGGACCATTCCTGCCTGCGGGTTCTTTATTTATAAAACCACAGATCCGGAAGACCTCTTATGCTTCTTACTGACGATACTTCCGATGACAATTGTCAATTCCAATTAATGACAATTTTCAACTCTAATCAAAAGAGCAAAATAATAGAATTTTAAGGAAAGGAAACTATATCGCTTCAGTGCTTTCGGACGCCCCGCGAGGGACACAGGGGGCACTGTTGTGGGTAAGAAAGGTGGAGTAATACATGGGGACAAATGGAAAGAATATGGTTCTTGAGATGAAGGACATCGACAAGTCCTTTCCCGGTGTACATGCTCTGGACCACTGCAGCTTTGACCTTTTCGAGGGCGAGGTGCACGCGCTGATCGGCGAGAATGGTGCCGGCAAGTCCACGCTTGTCAAGATCATGACCGGCATACACTCTGACTATACAGGCGAGTACACCCTGTTCGGGAAACCTGTGCATTTCAACTCTATCAAAGAGGCACAGGAGAACGGCATTTCAATCGTGCATCAGGAACTGAATATGATGAACGATCTGACTGTGGCGCAGAACATTTTCATCGGAAGAGAGTCAAAAGGCTTTTTTTGCAATGACAAAGAGATCAATGCAAAGACAGAAAAGCTTATCAAGGACTTCGAGATCGGTGTCAGGGCGACAGACTTGATCAAGAATCTGACCGTCGGCAAATGCCAGATGGTTGAGATCGCGAGGGCTATGTCTTATGAAGCGACAAAGGTTCTGATCCTGGACGAGCCCACGGCCGCCCTGTCCGAGGCTGAGGCCGAGGACCTGTTTGAGAAGATGGAACAGCTCCGGTCGCACGGGGTGTCTATCATCTTTATCTCCCATCGTCTGGAGGAAATCAAAAGAGTCGCGGACCGCGTCACGGTCATGCGTGACGGAAAGTACATTGATACGCTGAACGCCAAGACATGCGATGTACAGGATATTGTCAGGCTGATGGTAGGCCGCGAGGTCATTGAGGCACCCAAAGCAAAGAGCAATGTCGACCCCGGCGCGCCTGTCGTGCTGGAGGCCAAAAATCTGACTGCGCCCAAGGTCAAAAATGTCTCTTTTGTCCTGCATCAGGGCGAGATTCTCGGATTTGCCGGACTGGTCGGAGCCGGACGTACGGAGACGATGCGCCTTCTGTACGGCGCGGATCCTATGGAGAGCGGAGAAGTCCTGGTCAAAGGAAAGCCAATCCTAGTCCATCATTCCAAAGACGCGATCGCAAACGGCATAGGTTACCTGTCCGAGGACCGCAAACGATACGGTCTCGTGCTGGGACTCCCGATCACGGACAACACAGTATTGGCATCCTACGATAATCCCGAGCTTCACAACAGCATTTTTGTAAACGAAAAAAAATGCGGAGCAGTTGCGGAAGAGTATGTGAATAAACTCAAGACCAAGACCCCCTCAGTCAGCCAGCTCGTACGAAATCTTTCCGGCGGCAACCAACAGAAGGTCGTCATTGCCAAATGGCTTCTGCGTGACTGTGATGTCCTGATCTTTGACGAGCCCACGAGAGGAATCGATATTGGCGCCCGCGCGGAGATCTACTCCCTGATGGACTCCCTGGTAAAAGAGGGAAAATCCATTATCATGGTCTCCTCCGATATGACCGAGGTCCTGAAAATGAGCGACCGCATCGTTGTCATGTGCGAGGGACGCAAGACCGGAGAACTCGATATCGCAGAAGCGACACAGGACAAGATCATGACACTTGCGACCAAGTATACAGACTGACCGCTCAGTGGCTGAAAGTTCTTGAAGAAAAAACAGCCACAGCGGTGTGAAGGTGAGATCTTTTACTTTTCACATTTTGGAGGGAATAATAAATGGATAAAAAAGAAACAGGGGGCTTCATTGCCTATCTGAAGGGCGACGGTCTGCAAAAGGTCATCGCAGTCGGATGCCTCATCGTCTTATACGTATTTTTCAGTATTTTCGGAAATCATTTCCTGACATCGGATACCCTTGTCAGTATCCTGGATTCTTCGTATTATATCGGCTTTCTTGCCATCGGCATGACCTTTGTTGTCATCACAGGGGGAATCGATCTTTCCTGCGGCACCGTCATGGTCGGCAGCGCCCTGATCGGCGGCGTCGCCTACAATGTGTGGCATGTGCCGGTCGCGCTGTCCATCCTGCTGGTTCTGATCAGCGCGATCCTCTTCGGCTTCTGCAGCGGCCTTCTGGTCGGCAAGCTGGGCCTTCCGCCTTTTATTGCCACACTGGGCATGCAGTTTATCTCTCTGGGAATCTGCTCGGTCATCGCCAAGGTGCAGACACAGACCTGGCCTTCCCTCACTTCCGAAGACGGCTGGTTCAAGCGTGTGATTTACAAAAATAACGGTTTCCCGGTCGGCGCTATCTGGCTGATCGTCTTCTTTGTCATCGGCTGGATCCTTCTTAACAAGACGATCCTCGGCCGCTACACCTACGCAATGGGTTCCAATGAAGAGGCAGTCGAGCTCTCCGGTATCAAGACTTCCAACTGGAAAGTCATCGTCTATGTCGTAAACGGCTTCTTTGTAGGCCTGGCAGGCATCATTTACGCGGCAACTTATTCCACCATTACCCCGCAGACCGGCGGCGGACAGGAAATGTACGCCATCGCGGCATGCGTGATCGGCGGCACATCTCTCGCAGGCGGTGTCGGCACCCTCTCCGGAACGATCCTCGGCGTCTTCGTCATCTCCGTTCTGAAAACAGGACTCCTGTCCATGGGACTTCCCGTCCAGTGGCAGCAGGTTCTGATCGGTGTCGTCGTTCTGCTTGCCGTACTGGTCGACGTCATCCGCGCAAGCAAGTCCAGGAAAACCTGATCAGTGATATAACAAGTACAGGAAAACCTGACCGGAGGTATAACAAGTACAGTGAAACCTGATCAGTGATATCGCGGAAATCTTCGCTCACAGGCGAAGTTTCTGATAGATGCAGCTTCATTCCCTGCTCTCCGGCATCCACATAATCAGCCTACAGCTTTCATGAAAGGAGACAGGGAATGAAAACCGGACATTTCGAAATACGACCGAAATGTTTTCAACGTTTTTCAACATCTTTTATCGGGAGGAACCATCTTATGAAGAAAAAAGCACTGAGCGTAGTCCTCAGCCTCGCCATCGCAGGCACTCTGCTGGCAGGCTGCGGCGGATCCGGAAGCAGCAGCCAGCCTGCATCAAATGCAGGTGCCGCACAAACCGGTGATGCGGCAGCGACAGATGGCGGCTCTATGGACATCAGAATCATCTCCAAGAGCTTCAACAACCAGTTTTATCAGGCTGCTTTCAAGGGCGCGAATGACGCAGCAGCCGATCTGGGTGTCACAGTCACAACAAACGGCCCCGACGTTGAGACCAACACCTCTCAGCAGGTCGAGCAGGTCAAGGCAGCGGTCAACGCAAAGCCCGATGCGATCGTTCTGGCAGCATGCGATACAGATTCTCTGGAAGAAACTCTGACCGCAGCCAAGGAAGCCGGCATCCCCGTCATCGGATTTGACTCCGGCGTTCCCGGCGACACTACAGGCGCCGTCCTCGCAACTGCGGCAACAGATAACACCAATGCAGGCGCAAACGTGGCCCAGAACCTGATCGCGGATCCCGCCTTCCAGGAAGCGATCCTCAAGGGCACAGAGGAGAACCCCACTGTTCTCGGTATCCTCGCACAGGACGCCACCTCCGGTTCTATCGTCCTTCGTGTCAACGGCTTCATCGAAGAGGCAGTCAAGGATCTCGAGGCTCTCGACGGACTTGCAGGCGCAGTCGATGTCTCTGGTCAGGAGAAGTGGACACAGCCCTCTGCGAAGCCCGCAAAGGTCAAGATCGTCGTCACTGTTCCCCCTTCATCCAGCGCAGCTGATATCCAGTCCGCTTCCAACACAATCTTCAGCACCGACAACCTCGTAGGTGTATTCGCTGCAAACCAGGATGCAGTCAACGGCGTTATCTCCGCTACCAACGACGGCACAGACCTCGACAAAGCCAACGGCAAATACAAAGATATCTTTGTAGTCGGATTCGATTCCGGAACTTCCCAGCGTCAGGCAGTCACCAACGGCCAGTTCCTTGGTTCCGTCACCCAGGACCCCTATCAGATGGGATACCAGGCTGTGACTCTGGCTGTCAAAGCCGCCAACGGTGAAGCTGTTGAAGATGTCGACACCGGCTCCAAGTGGTACAATGCCGAAAACATCGACAGCGAAGAGATCTCCGTCCTTCTTTACGACTGATCGATCAGATAATTAATGAGCCAGTCGATCAGGAGGTCAATCCGCAATTGATCAGGAGATCGAACAGGAATAACAGCATGCACAATTATTCCTTATTCTGACAACCGCACCGCGGTCGACCATAAACAGGCGCCCGCGGTGCGGCTTTTTTCATAAATACCACAGGGGGTACATATGCATATCCATTTAGACCATATCACCATCAATGTCAGAGACATGGAAGCCAGTGAACGCTTTTACGGAGAAGTCCTGGGACTTCCGAAAATGGAAAATGTCGATATGGGAGACCATGAGATCCACTATTTCCAGCTGGACGGCCCGGTCCGGCTCGAGCTGATCTCCTACATGGACGATTTTGGCGAACTGAAGGCGAATGTAAAGACCAGGGGGATCTACCGCCACTTCGCAATGGAAACGAAGGATGTGGACGCTCTCTATGAAAAAATCAAGGGAGCAGGATATACCTGCCTGACAGAACCCAGTGACGTCGAAAAACTTCATTTCCGCGGCTTTCTGGCGGAGGATCCCAACGGCGTGGAAGTGGAGTTCC
>CACYTU010000086.1 GCA_902777355.1 uncultured Lachnospiraceae bacterium
CTTGGCAAACAATGCTTACCTGCTGATCCTGACGGTCCTGACCGGGCTCCACTCGGACCAGTATACTCCGTTGCCCACAAGCTTATATGCGCGGACCTTCACGTAATAGGTCTTTCCCTTCATCAGGTTTCCGATGCGTTTGGAATTTGCATTCCTGTCGTTTGAACTGACTATCCCGTTTCCCGACGCAAATGTTTTGCTCATGCTGTACTTGATCTGATAGCCGTTTACCCTTGCGATCGTAGTCCATTTGGCAGTTATCACGGAGGCGGCGCTGTTTGTCACAGAAGAAAGCGCCGGTCTGTTTACTCTGTAAGCAGTGACTGTTTTCGCGAGAGCGCTGTCTCCGGCAGGCCCCTTTGCCACCACCTTGTAAACGTACTTTAACATGTTGGTATTGGCTTTTGCATCTGTGTAGGTGACGGTACTTCCGTCGGTGATGGTTTTGATCAGGGTGGCGTTGCGGTAGATCTTATAGCCTGTCGCACCGGCGACCTTTTTCCAGGCCAGCTTAATGCCGGTCACCTGGTTGGCTGCTGTCAGAGACGAAGTTACCGCAGGGACCACTTTGATCGTGACCGTCTTTGAGACGGCATTGTACTGTGCAGTTGCGGCCGATGTCGCCGTGATCTCTACTGTTCCGGTATTCTTTGCGGTCACCATACCTGCAGATGTCACTGAAGCAATGGAAGTGTCGGAGGATTTGAAGGACGTGGCTCCTTTGGCACCTGTAACAGATACTGACGTTGTTTGTCTGACGAAGACAACCTGAGCTGAGGCCTTTGCTGTGATGGACTGGGCTGCCCTGGCTACGTTCACTGTGATCGTCTTTGAGGCAGCATTGTACTGTGCAGTTTCGGCTGCCGTGATCGTGATCTTTGCCGTGCCGCCGCTCTTTGCCGTTACTTTGCCGGCAGAATCCACTATCGGAGGATTTAAATGTCAGTGAACCCTTGTTCCCGGAAATGGTGATCTGTCCGCTGTTCGGATAGGTCAGGGACAGGTCGGAGGCTGTGACAGGCTGAGTTCCCTTAACAACAGTCACGGTAATTTCTTTTTCTGTCTTCTTATAATTGGCTGTCTCCGCAGCCGTGACCGTGATCTTTGCGGACCCTGGTCCCTGTGCCTTCACTTTTCCGTCGGTATCCACCGTGGCGACTTTTTCATTGGCTGATTCATAGGTCAGTTTACCCTCGTTTCCGGAAACTTTGATCGTACCGGTTTTCGGGTAAGCCAAGGTCAGGTTGGACACCGTAATGGACTGGGCTGCCTTGGCAACGTTAACCGTGATCTCTTTCGCTGCTTTTTTGTAATTAGCTGTCTCTGCTGCCGTGATTGTGATCTTTGTGTCACCTGCTCCCGCTGCCGTCACTTTGCCGTCGTCATCCACCGTGGCAACTTTTTCATTGGCTGATTTATAGGTCAGATCACCCACATTTCCGGAAACTTTGATCGTACCGGTTTTCGGGTATGTCAGAGACAGGTCGGAGGCTGTAATGGACTGGGCTGCCTTGGCAACGTTGACCGTGATCTCTTTTGTTGTCTTTTTGTAATTCTCTGTCTCCAATGCCGTGATTAAGATCTTTGTATCACCTGCTCCCATTGCCGTCACTTTTCCGTTGGTATACACCGTGGCAATGTTCGTATTATAAGATTCATAAGTCAGATCACCAACGTTTCCGGATACAATGATCGTTCCGGTTTCCAGGTAGGTCAGGGACAGGTCGGAGGCGGTGATGGTCTGATTTCCCTTAACAACTGTCACGGTGATCTCTTTTTCTGTCTTCTTATAATTCTTTGTCTCCGCGGCCGTGATCGTGATCGTCGCCGTACCCACTTTTTTTGCCACGACATTGCCGGAAGTATCTACTTCAGCTACCGATATATCTGAGCTCATGTAAGACAGTTGGCCCTGATTGCCGGAAACCATGATTTTCCCGCTCTCGGGGTAGGGCAGAGTCAGGTCTGAGGCTGTGATGGTCTGTACGGCCTTTTCAATAGTAAAAGTCAGCTCCTTTTTACCAGCATAATCGCCTTTTCCGGTAACGGTCACTGTAGCGGGTTCGACTCCGACATCGGTATTGTTGCTGTAGGCGACTTCATAGTCTGTGCCTTTAGTCAGCTGAGTTTCATTTAAAATGACAGTGACCTCCGGCTCCAGGGGATCCCCTGTATAGGTATAAGACTGGTCAGGAATCGTAGCAGAAGCTCTGTTGATTAATATTTTAAAAGGTATATTATTCTCTCCGGCGTATTCCTCAGCTTTAGACCCTGAATAGCAGTAAATAACCAGGTTTGAGCATCCACTAAACGCATTATTACCAATACTGGTGACACTGTCCGGAATAGTGATGCCTGCCAGGTTACTGCAGAAATAGAACGCATATTCACCTATGCTGGTGACTCTGTCCGGGATCGTGATACTGGTCAGTCTGCCGCAGCTGCGGAACGCAGAATTACCGATACTCGTCACTGTATCAGGAATAGAGTAGACACCCTCTCCCCCGCCGGGATAACAAATAAGAATAGTCTGGTCAGAATTGAATAACACACCATTTTCCGAGCTATAATTCTGATTCTCTTGTTCTACAAATATGTTCTCCAGGCTGGAGCACCCATCGAATACATTTTCTCCTATGCTTACGACTTTCTTCGGAATCGTGATGCTCGTCAGGCTGGTGTTGCTGAACGCATAATCGCCGATACTCGTGACACTGTCCGGAATATCGATGCTCGTCAAGCTGGAGCAGGCGTCAAACGCCCCTATGCCAATACTGGTGACACTGTCCGTGATATCGATGCTCGTCAGGTTTCTGCAGTCAAAGAAAGAATAATCACTGATACTTAAACAGAGTTCTTTTATTATTACTTTTTTTATACTTTCGTTATTAATAAATGCGCCATATTTCATCTTCCCAAATCCACTAATGGTCAGGGTCCCTTCCTCGTCAAGCGTCCAGGTAAGACCATCTCCGCATGTCCCGCTTTCCACTACGGCCATAGCAGCATCTTCACTGACGGTCTCCTCTTCCCCTGAAGCCACAGTCAGCTCAGATTGTACTTCCTCCTCTGTTACATCGGCATCAGAGGATTCCCCGCCGGCTTGCTCCGCATCTTCATCTGCATAGACCGCTTCCTGGTCAGACGCGCCAGCCTGCTCATTCTCATCTATAGTCTCAGGATCTGTATCAGCTTCAGAAGCCGGATTTTCATTGGCGGAACTTTCTCCTGCCGTCCCATTATCCCAGGCGTCCCGACCGGTTGCTGATCCTTCTGTCTCAACTGCTTCCACGGAGCCCTGGACTTCCTGAGATCCTTCTGCTGCCTCATCTGCTTCTACGGAGTTCTGAACATCACGAGATTCTTCTGCTGTCTCATCTGCTTCCACGGAGTTCTGAACATCCTGAGATCCTTCTGCTGCCTCATCTACTTCCACGGAGTCCTGTGCGGCATCGATCTGGTCAGTATTTTCTTCAGCAATTTCCGGACTCCCGGTATCACTCCCGATATCTCCGGCGTACGGATTCTCAGCCTCCCAAACAGCGTACAGGGTACAGCTGTCTGCCGGGGCATACTCCTCATCCCCTGCAATGACCAATTCCCCATCCGGTTCCAGGCTCCAGCCGGCAAAAGTCATAGCCTGGTCATTCTGGTCCATCTCTGTAAAAACAGGGGCTGCCGCAACAGTCCCGCCAACAGGGACCTGCTTGCTTATTACTTCCGCCTGTTCAACTACCTCACAAATGGAATCGTCCCATTCATTTTCAAAATACCCGCCGTTGGCATCGAGCGTGACAGTATAATATTGTACCGCCGCTTCCTCTTGCTGAAGTGCCGCATCCTCACTAAATCCTTCAGCGGACACTTCTTCTGAAAGCGTTTTCCCCATATCCTCTGCTTCTGTTTCCAGAGTCTGGCCCATATAAGCCGGTATTTCTGACGTCTGGCCGGTATCAGCCGGTATTTCTGACGTCTGGCCGGTATCAGCCGGTATTTCTGACGCCAGAACAGTCCCCGGAACTGCTCCGACAACCAGCAGGCCGGACAGGAACATGGCAGCCAGCCGATTTGTCAGCCCTTTCACCTTTCTCATAGTTTTCCCTCCGCTTTGTACATGTCAGTGTGGCTATAGAAAAAGCGTACACAAACCTGACTGACAGATCTACAGATCCGGCAGATTTGTATGCGCCTAGTATTCTTAGTCAATATGTCGTAACACCATCATAGTGCTCTCTTCCATATGGCTAATGATCATTTGTCAAAATCTAAGACAATTATAAATGCCTGGTCGTTCAGCGTCAATTGACAGGCATTATAATAATTCGCTTCAGGTTCGACTACATGTTACATGTACACACCACCTCAAAGGGCGTGTACATGTAACGGTGCTTTCCCTGCAACACTCTTTCGATTTGGTATATTTCGCTGCCAGAGTACTCATGCGATGAAAAGGAGCAGAGATGTCAGAAAGGCCGCCCTTCACCGTCTGCCTCTTTTGTAATATCCCGCCGAAGACTCTTCCACCCTGCCGTCAATCTTCATACGGATCAGGCAGGTGATCACGTCAGAAAGACTGTAATCGTCCGCAGAAAGAAGGCCTTGTTCCTCATAGTGGCGGATCTGCTCGAAAAGCCTTTCTATATGCGTCTCATTCTCATCGGATAAGATGCCCAGGATTCCCTGCTCCAGGGACAGCTTTTCTGCAGAAATATCGTCCTCTCCCGTACATTCTTCAGGAAGTCTTCTTTCTTCCCTGTTTTCCTCATGAATACTGTTTTCTTCATGAAAAATGTCTTCTTCATGAAAAATGTTTTCTTCCGGAAAACTGTTCTCATTACTTCTTTCTGCAGGATTATCAACCTCTTCTGTTCCTCCCGCAGGATTACATTTTTCTCCTGCTCGACCAGCGGAAACGCCATTCTCTCCTGTTTCGCATGCATGATTTCCGTACGCGGAAGATGTCTGTACATTCGTCTTCTGTCCGGTTATTTGTTCCCGCCCCTGCCGGTTTCTATCTGCTTCGGAATGCTCACGATCCCCAGTCCCGAAAAAGAATTCCAGAATATCCTCCGGGCAGGTCGCGGCACCGGCCCCCTGGCGGATCAGACGGTTGCAGCCGTCGCTCAGGCTGTCGCTGACCCTTCCCGGGAGAGCATAAACTTCCCGGCCCTGCTCCAGTGCCATATCTACCGTAATCAGAGTTCCTGATTTCTTCCTGGCCTCAATGACAAGTACCAGATCCGACAATCCGCTTATGATCCTGTTTCTCTGAGGAAAAAGACGTGCCTCGGGATATGTTCCCGGCGGATACTCCGATATGATCCCGCCTTCCTGCAGCAGTCGCTCATAAAGTTCCCGGTTCTCCTCCGGATAGCAGATATCGACTCCGCATCCCAGTACAGCATAGGATCTGCCTCCGGCATCCAGGGCTGCTTTCTGGGCTATTCCGTCAATTCCCCTTGCCATCCCGCTTATAATCGTGATCCCGCGCGAAGCAAGTCTGCGTGCGAAGCGTCTGGCCTGCTCCCGTCCATACCCGGAAGCCAGACGGGCCCCTATGATGGCTGCCGCAGGATCTGCCATGTATCGCAGGGAGACCCCTGGTACATCCGGGCCTGAAGCACCTGCCTTCGTCAGAGTATTCTCCGCCGCGGGCTGCTCCTGCATGTCAGGGCACAGTGCATTTTGTACATTGTGTGCATTATATGCATTGAGCGCATGGAACGCGGATTTCTGCTGTTTCTTAGTCTTTTCTCCAAACAAGGGCACATTTCCCAGAAAGTAAAGGCCGAAAGGAGGATCAGGGATCATGCGGAGTCTGTCCGGGAATCCCTGCTCAAGGAAACTGCAGAAAGTTATACCTGCCCTGGCAAGATCCTCTGCACAGCGGTCAGGCTCCTTTTCTCTTGCTTTCAGAATGAGGCGGGCCGCTTTTTCTGCCCTTGCGGGAGTCCGGAAGGCTTCATTGCACAGATATCTCAGCTGTGACTCAGGAGCTGTATAAAGTGTCCGGGCGCCGGCCGTCAAGATTCGGAAAGGATCATCCTCCGCCTCTGTCTCTGCAGAAGATGATGAGCAAGAGCTGTCGTAAGTTTTGTCAGGCAGAGACTCTCTGTCAGGTGACAGATTCTGCTCTGAAAACACAGATTCACCGGACAGGATAGGCCCACCAGACAAGTCTGTTCTATCGGACAGGATCGGCCCGCCGGACAAAAGCAGCCCTTCGGAAAACAGTGTTCTGTCTGCCGCTGCCGAAAGCAGGGCAAAGATACTCTTTCTGCCAAGATATCTGATCTGGTCCAGCCAGCATAAATATTTATGATTATCCAGTTGCTCTCTATGCATAGCACCTCCGGTTTATGGTTCTTTGCGCCGCACCTTAATCTGCTCAGTTTCTTCCCGGCTTTGACCGGTTTATGGATTTCCGGGCAGCAGTTCGGACTGTTCTGCTTCTCCCGGGATTTGTCCGGCTTATCTTTCTCCGGGCAGTGCCTCTGCCTGCCTGTATGTATAAGCCATATACAGATGGTCCTCCCGGATCTCCTCCTGTCCCTCCAGATCCGCGATGGTCCTGGCCACGCGGATGATCCGGTGATAGGCCCTCACGCTCATGCCGCTCCGTTCAAAAAGGTCTCGCAGGCATCCCTGTTCCCTGGTGCCCAGTCTGCAGTATTTTTCCAGATCCGGTGCCCGCATGTCGGAATTGAAATGAAGTCCTGTCCCCCTGAAGCGATGGCTCTGGCGCTGGCAGGCCTCCATGACCCGTGAGCGGACCGAGCTGCTGGATTCTTCTTTTCCTGCAGGCCCCTGTATATCCTCGATCCTGGCTCTGGGCACCGTGATGCACAGATCCATCCTGTCCAACAGGGGACCGGAGATCCTGCCGAAATACCTTTTGATTTCCCAGGGTGTGCACCGGCATCTGTTTCTGTCCGGATAATGTCCGCAGGGGCATGGATTGCAGGCACCCAGCATGATGAAGCGGGAAGGATATCTGTAACTGCCGGACTGGCGGACGATCGTCACCTCGTGGTCCTCGAGCGGCTGTCTCAAAAGATCCAGCTGTTCACGTCCGAATTCCGGAAGTTCGTCCAGAAACAGCACCCCCCTGTGGGAAAGTGAGATCTGTCCCGGCATGGGCACGATTCCGCCGCCCACCAGCGCGGCCCTTGTGATCGAGTGGTGGGGCTGGAGGAATGGGCGGCGCAGCACAAGGGGCTGTCCCTCCCCCAGCATGCCCGCCACACTGTACACGGCCGAGACCTCCATGCTCTCCTCAAAGGAGAGCGGGGGCATGATCCCCGGCAGGCATTTTGCCAGCATGGATTTTCCGGTGCCGGGTGGTCCGGTCATCAGCATATTGTGAAAGCCGGCAGCCGCAATCTCCATGGCCTTTTTTGCAACGGACTGTCCTCTCACATCGGCCAGATCCACCTCAGCCCGAAGCTGGGCCTGCTCCTTAAACAGCGCATCGACATCCACCTTTCCCGGGGGAATCAGCTCGTCCCTGCTGCACGCAGGCGCATTCATATACATGATCAGCTCGTTGAGAGAGCGCACTCCGATCACCCGGATTCCCTCGACCACAGCCCCCTCTTCCAGATTGTCTCTGGGCAGAATACACGTGCTGATCCCCTGCCCCCTGGCCATGTGCACGATCGGGAGCACTCCCCGGACCGGCCTGATCTCACCATTGAGCCCCAGTTCCCCGGCAACCAGGACGTCCTCGAAATCATCCTGTCTGAGCATGCCCATGCAGATCAGTTCCCCGACCGCCACCGGCAGGTCGATCACGATCCCCCTCTTAGGGATATCGGCTGGTGCCAGATTCACAGTGATTCTTGATGCCGGCAGAGTAATGCCTGCGTTTTTGAGGGCAACCCGAACTCGTTCCCCCGCCTCTCTTACCTCGCCGGTCATGAAACCGACCATATTAAATGCAGGGAGCCCGTTGGAAATATTTGTCTCCACCCGCAGCAGATAGCTGCCCACTCCCCGGACAGCGCCCGTCGTCACTTTGCTGTACATATCACCTTTCTCCGGTCAAAAGTCAAATAAAAGCCGCACATATTTCATATGTATGTATTATAACATGTTTTATGTATTCCTAATATTCACTTATTATTCCACCGAATTTGTTTATTGTCAATCCACATTTAAAATACAATCTATGCAGATATTCATTTTTATGTATTATGAGAGTATGCAGTACAATTAAAGCAACGACCGGGTAAACCACCAATGCAGAGAAGATGACCAGGACGGGCCGGGTCAGCTTTTTATTATGACACGGCCCGCTAATTCATAACTCGCGCAAAAACTTATATACGTTTTTTCGAACGCAAATTTGTTTATTAGCATTAGCTCTTAAGCCTTCTTCGTTGAGATTTTCAGGCAGGGGCGCTATAATAGGAGCAGCCGCAGATTCATTCGGAAATCTATGGTTTATATATGTTTTCGTATGTTTCTGACTCACATCACAGAGTGATCGCAGCTTTTCATTTTCATAGCCATATCCCGCTTCCATAGCAGGAGGCATGGCGGCCACCATCATGAAAAGGAGGATTTGATTATGGCAAAAAAAGTATTGTTGTTATGCGGTGATTTCACAGAAGATTATGAGACCATGGTGCCTTTCCAGGCTCTCGGCGTCCTGGGATATCAGGTCGACGCAGTCTGCCCCGACAAGAAGGCAGGAGAAACTGTGGCAACTGCTGTCCACGATTTCCTCGGTGAGCAGACCTATACTGAGCTGCGGGGACACAACTTTGCTCTGACCGCGGATTTTGACGCGGTCAAGACCGAAGATTATGAGGGACTCTTCATCACCGGCGGCCGTGCTCCGGAATATATTCGTCTGAACGCCCGCGTCCTGGAGATCGTGCGTGAATTCTTCGCTGCCAAAAAGCCCGTCGCCGCAATCTGCCATGGTCCTCAGGTCCTCGCAGCAGCAGGTGTCCTCAAGGGATATAAGGCAACTGCTTACCCCGCAGTCGGTCCGGACGTCACACTTGCCGGCGGCACCTATGTCGAAGTTCCCGTGGACCAGGCTGTAGTCGACGGCAATCTCGTCACCGCCCCCGCATGGCCCGGCGACACTGCGATCGTAAAAGAGTTTGCCAGACTCATGGGCGCAAAGATTGAAATCTGAGAAAAACAGGCGCAAAGATTGAAATCTGAGAAAAACAGGCGCAAAGATTGAAAGGCGAAATAATTCAATAAAACGGCCGTGTCCGTGTCTGCCTCAATGGGGAAACACATTTCACGGGCCGTGTCATAAAAATAAAACATCCGCAGAACCATGATTGATTTTAAAAGTGGTTCTGCGGATGTTTATTTGTTTTACTATTTTTTGGGATACAGCTGTCTGCCTGGCGGAATCACAGCAGTTCCAGTCCTGACCTCTCAGCCCATACCTCACGGCTGTTGTAGAATACGACCATATATCTTGACGTGGTACGGTTCATATCAGCCGTGATTCTTTCTCCGCACGGAATGACAAAATTTCTGATCTTGGTAAATCCATTGGATCCTTTGGTATAGCCGTACAGACCCATAGGCGCAATAACAACGGCAGCCACCCAGTGGCCGGAGTTTCCTCCGTACAATCCGCCATTGACCTGTTTGAGCTTGTCCTCTTTGATTTTATTATTATCTGACACTGATATCCAATCCTCCTTTTAGAAACAGCTGCAGGCTCTGTTCAGGCCGCTCCTGAAAACTCCGGCAAAACTCCTGAAGATTCCCGCAAAATTCCGACAAGATTCCAGTTGATTCCGACAAAATATCGACAAGATTCCGGTTGGATTCCAACAAGTTTCCGGCTGAATTCCTGCTGGATTCTGCCAGGTTTCCGGCTGAATTCCTGCAGGATTCCGGCAATCGTTCAATGCCGGCTCACTCCACAAAATAGACTCTGTTGTCCGCGCGGGGAGCTGCCTTGGGCATATCACCGTTTATATATCCGACCGCACAGTGGGCAATGCCTTCCCATTCGCCCTCCACGCCCAGATCAGCCAGAAGTTTTTTGTATTCATCCATGTGAAGCCTCACACGACTTAAGTCGCGTGCTTCCTACTGCCAGCCTTGCGGCTGGTTCCCCTTTCGGGGTTCGGACTGCCTCTCCACCATACAGCC
>CACYTU010000087.1 GCA_902777355.1 uncultured Lachnospiraceae bacterium
TGCCACACAGGACGCTCTGTTCGCCATACCCAAAATCAGCTGTTCGGTACTGGATACAACGATGTCCATCACCATCAGCTCTGTTTTGAGAGGTACAGAGAGACTGTCAGCTACCTGAGAGCCTTATAAAACAAGGGCTCCGGGGCTTGACATAGTAGGAAGGGGACGGTTCCCTGCCTGTCTTCCCTCTCCCCACAAAAAAACAGCGTGAAAAAATTTACAATTCCGTAAATCTTTCCACGCTGTTTTGGATTGCCTTTTAGCGGCTTCCTGATCAGGCGTCGATCAGGCCAAGCTCGACATTGAGATATCTCGCGACTTCCACGCCGTCCAGCCCATGGACCATGCAGGCCTCTGTGAGGGATTCCATCTGGGAAGCGGGGCAGCTCACACAGCCCATGCCGCAGTTCATCAGAAGATAGACAGCATCGGGGTACTGTGCAATGATATTGGAAATAAGCATATCGCCTGTAATGACTGCCTTCTCAGCTGTTTTGTTTTCCATGATCTATATTCCTCCTTAAATGATCATAATCGTTCGCTTTGTCACATATGAGTCACTATTAAAAATGCCTTTATTATATTCACCTATAACTTCAACAGGTAAATACAGATTTTATCAGGTGTCGCATCTCTCTGTCAAGTGACAGGACTGCGCAGACTGTACCTTTTACAAGACCTTTAACAAGGCCCGTTTACAAGGCTTTTCACAGGGCTTTATTATAAGGCTTTTTTACAAACTTTTCCCACAATTCCGCGGCTATGCCTAAAAGCTCATCGGGGCGCCCGGCGCCTGGCGCTCCGCGCTCCGGCGGTCCCAACTCGTCCGGATGATTCTCCGTGGCACTAATATCAGCGCGCTCTGCCCTCCGGCGATCCAGACGCGAGCATTCGGAAATTCGCCCGCTCAGACTCCGTTGCCCAGCACAATAAGGTAATACAGGTAGTAAATGCCGGAGATCAGGTGCAACAGGAGCAGGATTCCGCACAGAATAAAGAACAGGATACCGAAAAACTTTGCGGCTCCGGAAGACCCGCTGCCGGAGGCACCTCCGTCTCTGTTGACACAGTACCAGGCGGCATAGTCGCGCACGCTGACAAACCAGAGCAGGTAGAGCCCGATGATATAGCCCCAGCTGAAGTTTCCGTGATAGAAGCGGGAACCGCCCTCCGCGAGGAGGAATTTCTCTGCCATCCCCGCCAGCAGCATGAGCCAGGCAAAGGCGTCTGTCCAGTCAAAAACGCGGCGCGCAATGCTGCACAGGGCCAGCAGCAGGGGAAATGCCAATACCAGCAGGGTTGAAATCGCAATATTAGGCGTGTAAAGGCCGGCTACCTTGAAAGGGGCGATCACTACGCCTGCAGAGTCGCTGTTGGTGGTTCCGTAAAACGCGGACAAAAACTGCATGCCCATCAGGCCTACAGAAGGAAGGCAGCAGACCAGGAGCTGCATTCCCAGAGGGAAATTCCTGAAGCGGTATACAAAGAGCCACAGGAACATAAGCAGAAAGATAGCAGGATAAAAAACCTGCACAAAGCTGGGCTTGGACAGATTCGAGAGCACCAACAGGATCGCGATCAGGATTCCTTTCCAGATCTTCAGTCCCTGTCCCTTGCGGAAGCCGCCGCGCTGGACGCGAAGGCACTCTCCCATCACAAGTACGAAGATCAGCAGGGCGATCGGGCGCACCATAATCGTAGTCGGGTTGTGCCAGGGGTTGGGCGAGCCCTGTCCCAGATAGGGTTTTTCATTGAACCAGGGCACAAAGATGGCTGCCGAAAGGCTCAGGATCAGTGTAAAAAATGCTGTTCCTGCCAGAGAGAGACCGCTCCCCGATCCCGGAGAAGAGACAGCAGATGCCTTGACGGAGAGATTTACCGCCGTATCCCGGGCCGTAATCGCGCCTTTTCCGACAGCACGGTAAAGGAAATGCGCAGCCATCAGGTAGGCCAGGGCGCACAGGCCTCCGGATACAAACCCGGCCGCCCGCTTTGCTTCGACGCCGAACAGCCCCATTGCCGCACGCACCAGCAGATGCCAGGCCGGCTCGGGATGCTCCTTTAACAGCTGTACCGGATTTCTCCAGTCCAGTTCTTCCACGATTCCAACATGAATCCCGTAGTCGACTGACACATAACTCACCTTATAGGCCGCGTAGAAAACCGCCGCCGCTCCTGCGAGCAGAATGATGACGCCGGCCAGGATTGACAGGAGGCTTTCGCTTCCCTCTCCTCTTTGTCTGCTCATAGATCCGTTTCCTTTCTATGCTTGATATGCATCTCCCTTGATATGCATTCCTGTTGCCTGATACGCATCTCCCTTGCCTGATATGTATATGTATTCCCCTTGCTTAAAATGCATCCCCCTTGCCTGATATGCATTCATCTTGCTTGAAATGCATCCCCCTTGTCTGATATGAATCCCCGTTGTCTCTGCTTTATCTATGACCGGATATGTTTCATCCATCTCATACCGGTCTTTCCGCAGTAAACAGCGGCTGCAGCAAAGGCCCTCTCCTGGTTGAAAACATAAATGAACCAGTTTTTCCCACTTGGAATAATACCATAAAGTCCGGTCATTGTCTTATGTACGATGATTACATTCAATTGCACATTCACTTGCAGGCGCGTCTCAGGAAGTTTTAGCCCATCTTTTTTTCCCTCAGACTCCGTGAACAGGGGTAACGGCTCAAGTGCGTTTTAGAGCAAGTGCCGCATTTGGCGGGTACAATAAGGGCAGGGAAAGCTGCCGTAAAACAGGATGCAAAACAAGATGCAAAACAGGCTATGAAAAAGGATACGAAAACAGAATGCCCCGCTTTGCTTTAGTCCAGCCCCCTGATTTTCGCAATCGCAGCATAGATAAAAAAGACTGCCATGTTGCAGATGACTATGCTGGCTCCGGTCGGAGTCGCGTACAGGTAGGAAATCACAAGTCCAAGGACCAGGCACACGACCGATACCACAGCGGCACTGATCATGACAGCCCTGAAAGTCCGGCACAGGCGCATTGAGGTCATGGCCGGAAATACGACCAGGCTGGAAATCAGAAGGGACCCCATCATGCGCATGCCGATCACGATGACGAGAGCGGTCAGAAGCGCGATCAGGGAGTTGTAGGTGGCAGCGGGAATTCCGGTTGCCCGGGTGAAGTTTTCATCAAAGGTCACCGCGAAAATGCGATGATAGAAAAAGACAAAAAGCGCCAGGACGACCACGGATACAAGAACGGTGATCCAGACGTCACTGCCTGACATACTCAGGATGCTTCCGAACAGGTAGTTGTAGACATCTGTGTTCATGCCGGTGGTCATGGAGACTACCATGACGCCGACCGCAAGCGCTCCGGTGGAAATCAGCGCGATCGCGGAGTCTCCCTTGACGTGGCTGGTCTCTCGCAGCCGCAGCAGGAAAAAGGCTGCAGCAACCACAACCGGAATCGCCACCAGAAGGGGCGCCGCATTCATGGCGGACGCGATTGCCAGGGCTCCGAAGCCCACATGGGACAATCCGTCTCCGATCATGGAATAGCGCTTGAGAACCAGCGTGACGCCAAGCACCGCGGCGCAAAGGGCGATCAGTGCTCCAACCAGGAGAGCCCTCACCATAAACGGATAAGAAAACATTTCTATGATCAAATGGAACATTTTTCAGTCCTCTTTTTTCTGTTCTGCGGCTGCGGGTTTCTCTGCCTCTCGCGGTTCCGCAACAGCAGTATCTTTTCCGGCAGGTTTCTTCGCCTCTCGCGGTTCCGCAACAGCAGTATCTTTTCCGGCAGGTTTCTTCGCGTCTCGCGGTTCCGCAGCAGCAGTATCTTTTCCGGCAGGTTTCTTCGCGTCTTTACGCTCCTTTTCCTCTTTTACGGCGTCCGCCTTTCCCGGCCTGATCCGCCTGGAGGATTTCTTCCCGGAATGAATCCTGACCTGTTTCTCGCTCTCAGTGGGCTCAACCTCTTCGCGGGGGGCGGCGCGGCCGATGCGGTTGGGGAAGTCATGTTTCCACATGGGAGCCGCGCTGTCTCCGAGGAACTCGTGATAAACAGCGCTTCGCAGGTATTCTTTCTGGGTGCCGAAAAACAGCTGCCCCTCCTGCCCCAGATGCAGGATGTGGGAGGCATATCGAAGAGAGGCATCGATATCATGGGAGACCATTATGACAGTGAGGCCGGTCGCCTCATTGATGTGGGCGATCTGAGCGTACAGACTTCTGGTCGCGACAGGGTCAAGACCTGACACGGGCTCATCCAGGAGGATCAGTTTGTGGGCTGCGCACATGGCACGGGCAAGCAGGACCCGCTGCTGCTGGCCGCCGGAGAGGTCCCGGTAACACTGATTCTGCAGGTCCGCAATTTCCAGAGCCTCCATGTTTTTGCGGGCCCGTTCTTTTTCCACACGGGAATAAAAAGGCCTCAGTCCCATCCTGTTGAGGCATCCGGACATCACGACCTCCCGGACACTGGCCGGAAAGTCCTTCTGGATCTGAGTCTGCTGGGGAAGATAACCGATCTCTGTCGCTTTCAGCCCTTCGCCCATCTCCACCCTGCCGGCGGAAGGCCTTTTCAGACGCAGGAGTCCCTTGATCAGGGTGCTCTTTCCGGCGCCGTTTTCGCCGATGATACAAAGATAATCACCTTCCTCCACGGAAAAGTTCAGGTTGCTGACCACCGTGACGCCGTCATAGGCAAAAGACAGGTTTTCGCATTTCAGTAAGCTCATTCTGTTTCGTTCCTTTGTGCTTCTCTTATTTCGTCCCGGGACGCTTATTATTCTGCGGGTGCTCCAAGTGCGGTTCGCAGGGCTTCCAGATTTTTTGTCATGAGCGAGAGACAGGTCTGGCCTGATTTGAATTCGTCCGCGGTTATGTTGTGGCAGGAGTGCAGCTGCAGGACCTGAATCTTCATCCCTCCTGCTTCAGCCGCCGAAAGGCCGGAATTGTTTTCCCCGCCTGAAGACTCCTCTGCCTGCTTCGCGGCATTTATCTTCATCTTCAATTCTGCAGCTTCGCTGATAGCTCTGGCAATATTGCCATTGGAAAACTCAATCTGAAAGATGACCGGAAGCTTTTCTTCCGCCGCTTTATCAATCAGGAAGGCGATCGTCGCGGCGCTGGGCTCCGATTCGGACGAGCAGCCGGGAAATGCCGCGTAGCAGGTCAGTCCCAGTTCCTCCGCCAGATAGCGGAAGGGAAAGCGGTCGCCGAACAGAATCGTCTTCCGGGAGGCAGATGCCGCCATATCCCGATACCGGGCATCCAGCTCTTCAAACTCTTTCCTGTAGGCATCGCCATTCTTCCGGTAATATTCCGCATTGACCGGATCCGCGGCACAGAATTCCTCTGTCAGTTTTTCAATCAGGATCACGCAGTTTTCGGGAGATGTCCAGACATGTTCATCTGGATCCTCTTCGTGTGAATGCGCATGTGTGGAATGTGTATCGGTGCCCTTAGTGTTCTGGTCTGAAGCATCTGCCTTGTGGTCATGGTCATGATCCTCTTCAGCTGTCCCCTCCGGCTCGTGCTCATGGTCATGGTCGTGACCTTTTTCCTCCATCATTCCCTCAAGATGTTCTTCGGAATAGGTCTCCACAAGGGCCAGAAGGCGTACCGTCTGCGGTCCCTCCTGATCTCCTTTGACGGAATCCAGTATATTTTCCACCCACACGTCATTTTCGCCGCCCACATAGATGAAAAGATCACAGTTTTGAATCTTCTTGATATCCTGCGGGGTGGGTTCGTAGGAATGCACCTCTTCACCCGGTTTGAGCAGCATGGTCACGTCCGCCCGGTCCCCTGCTATGTGTCTGGCAAAATCATATTGGGGAAAAATCGTAGTCACGACCTGCAGACGGGAATTCTCTTCTGCCACGGATGCGGAAGCTCCGGCCATGCCGCTATTTTTTTTCTCTTCTGAGGGAGACCCTGACTCAGAGCCATCCTTTTTCTCTTCTGCGGTAGTCCCTGACTCAGAACCATCCTTTTTCTCTTCTGCGGGAGCCCCTGACTCAGAGCCATCCTTTTTCTCTTCTGCAGGAGCCCCTGACTCAGAGCCATCCTTTTTCTCTACTGCGGGAGTCCCTGCTGACAAAGCGGTAGTCTGACTGTCTCCTTCCGCATCTGTTTTCGCGAATGGGCTGCATCCCGTAAGGACCAAAGCCAGGACCAAAAGGAGGACGACACAGAAGGCCCTATAACAAAAATTCTTTTTATATTCGATCATTCTCTTCTTTCTTCTACAGACCGGAGATTATTCTTTTTTCTCCAAATCCATGATCATCTTTTGTTATTTTCTCCAGACCGGAGATCATTCTTTTTTCTCCAAATCCATGATCATCTTTTGTTATTTTTTCCGGAACGGTGTTTATTCTTTCTCTTCTGATCCAAAATCTTTTTCGTCTTTTCCGGAATCGCCATCTGCTGAATCTTCCGCACAGTCTCCGCACACGCCGTACAAAACGGTCTGCACATTGTCCATTCGGAACCCGCTCCTCTCTTCCAGCAGGCGCGCCATCTCTTCGATTTCGCTCTTCTCTATGTGAAGGATTTTCCCGCACTTTTCACATTTGCAGTGAATGAACCGGGCATGTCCCTGCTGCGCCCCTATATATTCAAAGCAGGCTGCGCTTCCGCTGCCGACCACATATTTGCGCATCTGCCCCTCCGCCACCAGCTGTTCCAGCTGGCGGTAGATAGTCGCGACGCCCATTGTGCTCCCGCATCTGCGGAAATGATCATGAATCTCATTGACCGTCACGTGCTCGCCTTCTCTGCTGCGCAGATACTCTGCCAGCGCGTCTCTGTTTTTGGTTCTGTAATGCATTCCGCTTTTTGCAGCCATCTCCAATCCCCTTTTCAGGCTCTGCCCGCAAATACTGTATCATGAAATCCGATACATTGACCGCATCCCGGACGCGGTCTTCCCGGAAGAACCGAGTCTGTTATTTGAAAATGATTCTCATTTTCTGGTCTTTGCATTATAGCGCGTCTGTGCAGGATGTCAAGGTGTAAATTGCCGTGCTCCTGCAGTCATATGTTGATTACCGTGCTCCTGCTCTCTTTGAGTAGATTGCCGTGCTCCTGCAGTCATGCGGCCTGCCTTCTCACATCTGTGTCATTTTTCCGTCGGAAATTCTCCAGTATTGACCCCGGATCTCCTCGGTTTCGTCTGTCTTGAACAGATAGGTTCCGTCAGGGATCGCATAAAAGGTGTGTCCCATGCTGTCCCTGAAAGTAATATCCTCATAAAGCCGCATTCCATCCACATAATCATCCTTCACAGCCTGATAATGCGGGAGTATATTGCATTTTGTCAGTCCCAGACCGGGAATAAAACGGCGAAAGTCCGGGTCGACAGCTTCTCCGGGCATCTCCGGCTGGGCATAGACTATCTCCGCGCAATTCATGCTGCCGGCACTGATTCCCATGACAATCCCCTCAAATTTCCGGATTTCCTCAGCAAGTCCGATTTCCATGAAAAAGGCGTTTTCTGTGGGCACATGGCCTCCGCTCAGAATAATCATGTCATAGCTTTGCAGCTTCTCCACGCACTCCCTGCCGTTGCGGCCATCGCACAGGTCAAGACATTCGATGGAAAGTCCTGTATCTGTCAGCACTCCCTCAAAAAAATCCCTCATCTGCTCATTCTGGGCCGCCGCATCGGGAAAGGCTGCGATCAGCAGACAGCGGGATCGCTCTTTCCAGTTCCGCCTCAGTTCCTGTGCCAGTCCGTTTGCCGGGTCAAAACCTTTAAAGGGCGCCGGTGCGCCGCTGCGGTAGGCGCCCGTGGGGCTGCTGGTCAAAAAAAGTATCATTCTGTTCCTGTCCTTTCTGTTCTGTTTTATATGCTAAGCTTATTTCTTGCCTTTTACTCTTTATGTCTCCCGTTCTTTCTGTCTTCTGTTCCTTATATCTCCGTTTCTTTATGCCCGGGATTCATTATGCCTTCGGTTCTTTATGACCAGGGCCTTTATGCCTTTGTTTTTTATGCCTTATGCTTTTATGATTTCTATATTACCCCTGTCTATGCTCTCGTTGATTCGCCGGGGTGCGACTTTACTTTTTTGCGCATTTACTTTTTTGCGCAGGAGTTTTTCTTAAGTATTTCTTGAGAAAAATTAGTATAATTGTGATTGTCGGCATATCCGGCCAAGTTGCTGTTCACGCCCTCTCGAGAGCGTGAACAGCAACTTGCGAAAATCCCATTCCAAATCGCTTACGCGATGGGATTTTCGCCGTCAAACTCCGGTTTTTGCGCTGAAAATCGCGCAAAAACACGTCGAATTCGAGACGGTCTGAAGAGTAACCCACCCGTCCCATACGCACAGCGCCTTACATCGGGAAATGCTCCGTAATTTTCCCTGCCACGGAAATTTTCCGTATTAACTAATATTTAACCTGAATTATTCATAGGCTTCGCAAAAAAGGAAAAAATGGAAGCCGCATGAACTGATGTTGCATTATATCGACAAAAACAAAAAGCGCATTGTTTCTAAACCTGAAAAAGGGTAAAGTATCCCTTCAAA
>CACYTU010000088.1 GCA_902777355.1 uncultured Lachnospiraceae bacterium
TTCATAACTCGATTTATTCGTGAGCGGCAAGTGGATAATGGCGGTTCTTCAAGGAAAAGGACAGCTTGATGAACTTATGAACTTTTCACTGTCCAGTAATGTAAATTAATCTGTTATTTTTATTGTGTATTTTGTATAATATTTACAATATGTTAAGGTGATTGAGCACCTGGCTGATATCTGCTGTCGGCCGCACGATATCAAAGAGGGATATCTGAGAGGGGTATCAAAAAAGATATCAAAAAAGGATATCGGAAAACAGCACGCGGATATCGGATATCAGAGATTTTTTCAAATGTTTCAAGGTTTTAGAGGAGGCAGCTTATGTTACGTATCGGTATGCTTACAAGCGGCGGCGACTGCCAGGCCCTGAACGCGGCAATGCGCGGTGTGTTCAAGGCGGTGACCCGCAATGCAAAAGAGCCCGTTGAGTTTTATGGATTTGAGGACGGCTATAAAGGCCTGATCTACAGTAAATTCAGGATCCTTGACGGCAAGGATTTCAAGGGTATTCTGACCCGGGGCGGAACAATGCTCGGCACCAGCAGATGCCCGTTCAAGACCATCCGCGATCCCGATGAGAATGGTCTGGACAAGGTTGAGGCTATGAAGCAGACCTACCATAAGCTGCAGCTTGACTGCCTGGTCATGGGCGGCGGCAACGGCTCGACCAAGACAGCCAACCTGCTGAGCCAGGAAGGTCTCAACGTCATCACCCTGCCCAAGACGATCGACAACGACCTCTACGGCACAGATATGACTTTCGGCTTCCACAGCGCGCTGGATATCGCGACCAAGTGCATCGATGATATCCACACAACTGCTTCTTCACATGGCCGTGTTTTCATCGTCGAGATCATGGGCCACAAGGTCGGCTGGCTGCCTCTGTACGCAGGCATCGCGGGCGGCGCGGACATCATCCTGCTTCCCGAGATTCCTTATGACATCGACAAGGTGGTCAACGCGATCGAGGCCAGAGACAAGGGCGGCAGCCGTTTCACAGTCATCGCTGTCGCAGAGGGCGCCATCTCCAAAGAGGATGCCAAGCTCTCCAAGAAAGAATATAAGAAAAAAATGGCCAACTACGAGTATCCGTCAGTCTCCTATGAGATCGCGGACCGCATCCAGAAGGCCACCGGACGTGAAGTCCGTGTCACAGTGCCCGGCCATACACAGCGAGGCGGCGCTCCCGACGCTTACGACCGCGTGTTCTCAACACAGGTCGGCGCGGCTGCAGGCAAGCTGATCCTGAAGAAGCAGTTCGGCTACATGATCGCTCTGGTCGATGGCGAGATTACCAAGGTCCCGCTCACAGAAGTGGCGGGCAAGCTGAAAACTGTCGATCCCGACGCTCAGATCATCAAGCACGCCAAACTGGTCGGAATCTCCTTCGGCGACTGATTCCCGACAATACCGGAACCGGTCTGATCAATACCTGAACGGACGGTCTTGGCTGATGTACCCGCAGAAAGCCCAGGTCGATCCTGATCAATACGGGACCAGGCGGATCAGCTGATGCGGTGCGGACCGGGCAGATTGGCTGATGCGGAGTCGGACCGGGCAGATCGGCTGATGCGGAGTCGGCCGGATTTGACGGATGCCTGAAAACAGGTAAAATATGACATACAGGCAGGGTGTGCCGCTGCTGCGGCACGCCCTGTTTTTCACCGCATTTTTCATAGGGCTGTCACCATTTTTTCATTGCATCAGCCTTATTTTTCATGAAGATTTCATCCTTTGTGCCGGTGGAAATGTGTAAAATAGAAACCACATAACCTGTGAAAAAAACCATATAACCTGTAAAAAACCACATAACCTGTGAAAAAAAGAAAGCTGAACCAAAGAGGCAGACAAGATGCCAGACCAGGAATATCTCGCATTGTATCGCAAATACCGTCCCAATGACTTTGACGATGTCCGGGGGCGGGACGCGATCGTGCGCACTTTAAAGAACCAGATCATATCGGGCAGAATCGGGCACAGTTACCTTTTCTGCGGGACGCGAGGGACCGGCAAGACGACGATCGCCCGCATTTTTGCGCGTGCGGTCAACTGTGAGAACCAGAAGGACGGCAATCCCTGCGGGGAGTGCGCGACCTGCCGCGCGATCGCGGCTGAGGCCAATCTCAATGTCATGGAACTGGATGCCGCGTCCAACAACAGCGTCGATGACATTCGTTCGATCGTCGACCAGGTGGAGTATTCGCCCACCCAGGGGCGCTTCCGTGTATTTATCATCGACGAAGTCCACATGCTCTCCAACGCAGCCTTCAACGCCCTGCTCAAGACCCTGGAAGAGCCCCCTTCCTATGTCATCTTCATTCTTGCCACGACGGAGCCCAACAAGCTGCCAATCACGATTTTGTCACGCTGCCAGAGATACGATTTCGGCAGACTTTCCTCGGAGATTATCGAGGACAGGCTTCGCGAAGTGGCCCAAATGGAATCCCTTCAGGTGGAGGACAAAGTCTTCCGCTATATCGCCAGCGCAGCCGACGGATCAATGCGTGACGGCCTGAGCCTGCTGGACCAGTGCAACGCCTTCAACTACGGAGGGGGCGAGCTCACTTATGAGCGCACACTCGAGATCCTGGGGGCGGTGGACACCCGCGTGTTCGGAGAACTTTACCGGGGGATTCACAAGGGAAAAGCTGCCGATGCCCTGGCTGTGCTGGATGAGATCCTGATGCAGGGGCGCGAGCTCATGCAGTTTGTCACTGATTTCACCTGGTACCTGCGCAATCTCATGCTGCTCAAAGCCTCGGAGGATACTGCGCGCACACTGGACATTTCGGCCGACAACATCCGCCTCATGATCGAGGAGGCCCGCATGTCGGAAATGGAAGAGATCATGCGCTGCATCAGTCTTTTTTCCTCGCTGCCCGACCTCATCCGATATTCTCCCAATCGCCGGATTCTGACCGAAATGACGATCATTCGAGCCTGCCGCGCCGCCATGGACGATGGCGCGGAGGGCGGAGGCATTCTGCCTCTCGAAAAGATCAAGACCCGGATCCGGGAGATGGAGATGCAGCTCTACAATAATGAGACCGCGATCGACGCCCTGATGAAGGGCGGTGCTGTCGGCGGATTCGGGGACGGCGGCTTTTCAGATTCTGCAGGCGCAGCGTCAGGCTTTTCCGGCGGCGGATCAGGTGCTTCAGGTTTTTCCGGCTCGGGAAGCGGGGCCGGCATTTACGGCGCCCCCGGCAATGCCGGAGCAGGAGAAAACGGCCGGTCTATGACGGCTGCATCTTCCGGCAGAAGTGACCGGAACAGCGCAGGAGCAGGGAACACTCCCGGAGCAGGAGCCCCGGGAACCAGGCAGGAACTCCCTCCCGCACTCCCTGAGGAGATTAAAAAACTGGCTGAAAACTGGTCGAAATATGCTTCGGAGACACCACCCGGCTCCAGACGCCTTGCGCTCTCGCAGGCCCGCCTGAGCCTGGGTGACCACGGACAGCTCCTGATCGTTTTTGAAAAAGAATATGGTAATCCGTATATCTACCAGCGCAAAGATGACGACGAAGTATCCCGTGCCCGCGTCGACAACGACCGCCGGGAACTGCAGGGATTCCTGCAGAGGAAAGTCGGAAAAGCGCTTGAAATCGAATATCGGGTACTTGACAGAGGCAGTCGGATAACAGACAATTATGTAGATTTGCTTTCACTGGTCGATTCGGGCGCAATCACCATGCCCATAGAGACAGAGGATGAATGATTTGTTACAAGTCACACCCTCACCAAACACTTAGCTGTTTGGTGAGGAGGCAGAAATTCAGACTGGGCGCAAGGGCGTTTTCCATTGGCCGAAGGCCAATTAGGAATGGGAAACATGATTTGTAACCGGGAAAGACCAAAAACATACATTTATAATTGGAGGAAAACAATGGCAAGAAGAGGCGGATTTGGCGGCGGAATGGGCATGCCTGGCAATATGAACAACCTGATGAAGCAGGCTCAGCGCATGCAGCGCCAGATGGAAGAGAACAAGAAGGCTCTGGAAGAAAAGGAATTTAAGGCGACAGCCGGCGGCGGAGCCGTTGAAGTGGTCATGACCGGTGCCCACGAGATGAAATCCATCACGATCGATCCCGATGCGGCTGATCCCGATGATGTTGAGACCCTTCAGGACATGATCCTGGTCGCGGTCAACGACGTTCTCAACCAGATCAATGAAGAGAACTCCAAACTGATGGGCGGACTTGGCTTCTGAAACAACTGAAACAACCGAGGAAATAACGTGGATCTATATTCCGGCTACATTAATAAACTGATCGATGAGCTGGCGGCGCTGCCGGGAATCGGGAACAAATCCGCCCAGCGGCTTGCTTTTCACATCATCGGAATGTCTTCCGCGCGCGTAAACCGCCTGTCGGACACTATTCGCAGCGCCAAGGAACATGTGACATTCTGCAAGGTGTGCCAGAACCTCACCGACGAAGAGATATGTCCGATTTGCAAAAACCCGTCGAGAGACAAAAGTCTGATCATGGTTGTCGAAAATCCCCGTGATCTCGCGGCTTACGAGCGGACCGGGCGCTATCAGGGACTTTATCATGTCCTGCATGGCGCGATCTCTCCCATGCTGGGCATCGGCCCCTCTGATATCCGCCTGAAAGAACTGATGGAGCGGCTGCGGGACGAGGAAGTGAAAGAGGTCATCATAGCGACAAATTCCAGCCTGGAAGGGGAGACTACTGCCATGTATATAGGCAAACTGGTGAAACCTTCCGGCATTAAGGTGACCCGCATCGCGAGCGGAGTTCCTGTCGGCGGAGACCTTGAGAATATTGACGAAGTGACACTTCTGCGTGCGCTGGAAGGCCGTACAGAACTCTGATTTCCGGTCTTTGCTTTGTGCTGCGCCGCGCTGTGCCGCGTTGTGCGGCGCGTCTCATGAAAGACGTAAAGGCAATATAACTAAGAAGACTACCGGATAAATATGCCGGAGTGTTAACCGGAGAAACATACCGGATAAATATATCGGAGTATTAACCGGAGAAACCACCGGATAAATATGCCGGAGTGTTAACCGGAGAAACATACCGGATAAATATACCCAAGTATAATCAAAAAACAAACCGGAGAATATACCGGGATACTGACAAGACAAACAAACCGGAGAATATACCAAAGAATATACCAATGGAAGAAAAAAACATTCGGGATCCGCGCCCTGAGCAGGAAGCGGACATATCTTCCAAACTGAATAATAACAAACAGACGGATGACAGCCCTGAAAAGGAATCTGAACGCAGACCCGAAAAGGAATCAGGGGAAAAATCTGAAAGAGGGTCGGAAAACAGATCCGGAGCAGAGTCCCGGGAAGACTATTTTGATGAACCCGGGCAGTCTGCGGATTATCCGGAAGATTATGAAGCCGGCGTGTCAAATGCCGGCGTTTCAGACGATTCCGCTGATACCGGCTATTCCGGAAAAGGAAGCCCTTCGGCTGATACCGGCTATTCCGGAAAAGAAAGTTTTTCTGCCGATTCCGGAAAGGACAATAGTTCCGGCAGTTTTGTAAAGGAAAGTCCTTCTGCCGATTCCGGAAGGGAAGGGGGTTCCACCGGTTCCGATAAGAAAAGTGGTTCCGATAAGAAAAGTGGTTCCGATAAGGAAAGCGGTTCCGCTGATTCCGGAAAAAAACATGATTCCGCCGGCTCCGGAAAGCAGGGAGACGGTGCCAAAAAATCATCCAAAACAGAGAAAAGCGCAGGGGAGAAGGAAACCGGAAAACCCGGGAAAAAAGGAAAAACCGGGAAGAAAGGAAAAACCGGGAAGGCAGAAGGCCTTCAGGCGGAAAAGGAGAAAAACCAAAACCGCGGGGGCATAGAGAACACTCTTGATAAAGTGCGTGCCGACACTAAAAAGACTCCGAAAAAGGGCATAACCGATTCCTATGAGGAAAAGCTGATCCGCCACAAAAAGAGACTCTACCGGCGCACGATTTTCCTTGTCGCCCTGGTCACAATTCTTCTGATGACAGCGATTATCCTGTGGATGCGGCGGGGGTACAGCCGGGCTGAGCTCAGACGTGTCTCGACTTTTACAGTGGAGGACGGAGCCGAATTTGTCAGTCTGGGGAAAAATATCATCCGCTACAGCGGCAGCGGAGCTGTCTGCATGGACCGTCGGGGAAACACCAGATGGAGCGTCTCCTATGAAATGCAGCAGCCGATCACCAGCGTGAGCGGGGACGTGGTCGCTATTGCCAACAGGAGCGGCTATAACGTCTATGTCATGAATACCCAGGGGGTCATGGGCACGATTGAAACCATGCTTCCGATCCACAGTATTGCCGCGTCCGAAAGCGGCGAAGTCGCGGTGGTCATGAACGATCAGAAGGCGACATGGATCCGCCTTTATACCGCCAGCGGAAAAGAAATTGCCTACATCATTCAGACCATGGCGGAAAACGGCTACCCTGTTTCCGCGGCAGTGTCGCCCGATGGCAAAACCCTGTGCCTGTCCAGTGTGCAGATGTCAAACGCGGCTGTGAAATCAAACGTTTCTTTTTACAATTTCGGAAGAGAAGGAAAAAAAGCGGCCGACCACCGGGTGGACTATGCCGACTTTATTGATGAAGTAGTTCCTTATACGGAATATCTGGACGATTCCACCTGCGCCGGCATTTCTGACAAGAGGCTGATCCTTTTCCGCAAAACCCTGCTTGGAAAATCCGGGAGTTCCAGCATCCTGTTTTCAGAGAACCTGCAGGGTGTCTTTTCGGGTGAAAACTTCATTGGCCTGCTGTTCAACAATACATCCGCAAAAGAACAGTATCGCCTGGATATTTATAACAGGAGAGGAAAAAAGGCCGGCACCATCAGCTTTACCATGCAATATAAAGATATAAAAATCGTGGGGGACAAAGTCTACATCAACAATGACCGGCAGTGCCAGATTTTCACGCTGAGCGGAAGATGCCTGTTTGACGGGGAACTGGACCGCTCGATCAGCGCCCTGATTCCCGGAGCCGGTCTCAGCGACCTTCTGGTCGTGACAGGAGGAGAAATCGACAGCGTGAACCTTCACTAAAACTAAAAAGATGCTTCCGGACAGACATCTGTCGGAAGATTAAAGAGATATCAACAGTCAGACATCTGTCGGAAGAATAAAGAGATATCAACAGTCAGACATCTGTCGGAAGAATAAAGAGATATCAACAGTCAGACATCTGTCGGAAGATCAAAGAGATATCAACAGTCACACATCTGTCCGAAGATCAAAGAGATATTGCCGATCAGGCCGCTGCCCCAAAACAGCGGCCTGAAATAATAAAAGAAGATATTAAAAGAAGATAATTAAAGCAGTTATTAAAAGAAGATAATTAAAGAAGATACTAAAAGAATATACAGATAATAGACGGTGACAATAGCTGGATAGCAATAGCTGGATAGAGGAGATTGGCGTTGAATTTATATTTCTGGCTGATTTTGTTTGCATATGTACTTGTGCTCGCAAGAGGGACGATCCGGGGTTTTGAAAAAGGATTTGTCAAAGAGATCGAGGGTCTGGCAGCGGGAGTATGTTCGATCACTGCACTGATTCTGATCGGGGGCCTTGCAACCGGGAGCATAGGGGATAAGGTGAGTACAAAGGCACTGGCAATAGCGATGCTGATCGTAATCAGTATTTTTTATTTCCTGTGCCGGATTGTCTTTTCATCGCTCAAACTCTTTGCGGGACTGCCTGTTATAAAAGTGGCCGACCAGGTCCTGGGAGCTGCTGCCGGCATAGCAAAAGCATTCCTTTTACTATATATTGTGGATTACATATTAAAAATCTGGCTTAATTTGTAAGCGGAAAAATGACATAAAAAAATATAAAAAATATCAAATTTCTTCTTGCATTTATCGTATCTCCGTGATATTATAATACTCGCCGCTGAGAACGGCGGTGCTTAACAGCAAAAAAACATATGGATTCGGCAAAATAAAGCTGAAAAATATGAAAAAGCTGTTGACAGCCAGGTGAATACATGATATTCTATCAAAGTTGCCGCACAAAAATGCTGAAAAGCATGGCAACGGACGATCAGTCTTTACCGGCTGAAAAAAGCGCCTCCTGCCCTGCAGGAATGCGCTTCACATTCCCAATCTTATATGAGAACCAGACAGAAATGCAACCCTGAATATATTCCTTTATATTTGAGGTCAGCTTATGACCAACGGTCTTCTCTTAAGAGACCGGGCCCAA
>CACYTU010000089.1 GCA_902777355.1 uncultured Lachnospiraceae bacterium
GGCAAGCGCCAGGTCGATCTCGATGCTGCTCATGAGGCACGCGTCAAAATCAATGAAATCAAATTTCTTTCCGCCCTGCGTCACATCGCACTCTCTCAGTGCTTGAGCGAATCCGGAAAAGGACATCATCTTAAACATGTTGGCTTCATGTTCATCTTTGGCGAACGCGTAGCGGAACGGACCGCCGCCATGATCCCAGAGGATCAGGTCGTATTTCTTCGCAGGAAAGTGAGCCGCGCAGTAATTGATGAACGCTTTCAGTGTATCCGGAGATGACATCAATTCGTCTTCTGCCGGTACGTTGGTCCCCGTCAGACCGTCACCGTCGAGAAGGACCATCTTGCCGGGATTCTGGACAGCATCTGCACCTTTTGCCTCCCAGACCTGATTGTACTCACCGCTGATCTTGTCAATCTGGTTTCCGGACCCGTCGCAAAGCCAGCGGCTCTCCATATGCCACTCTTCCGATCCGCCTGTCATGATAACGAACTTCACCTTTTCCCCGCTGCTGTAGTTCGCACGCAGGATCTGTTCCAGATTATAGGTCGCCATTCCGGCGCTGGTCTCCAGATTGGAGCCGCATAAATACAGCATGACCGTGCGCTCTGCCCGAGCTTCTGTCTCATCTGCGTAAGCAGCTGCTGAGGTACTGCATAGCATCAGTGTCAGCATCATGATCAATACGAAAAACTTTTTCATTTTTCAATCCTTTCATCGCTTCCAGTGTGCTGTAATCATATCATCACACATTTGTAATTATCTTGTATTATAGCCTAGCCGGAACAGAAAAAAAATGTTTTTACACATATTTTGTATTTAAGGAAGTAATTTTACATACATTCTGTATATCAGCTTCCCGGAGATTGAATCTCCGAGCCTGCTGGTCCGCCGCGGGAGTCTTTCTCTGCTCCGCGGGCGGAAAAGCAGCCTTGTCCGTATACAGCAGGCGCGCCGCCCTTCCCGCAGGATAAAGCAGTGGAATATTGACAATAACATTCCTGTAAATGTACTCTAAATTAAAAGAGTCCAGGGCTTTTAGCGGAAAAGGAGACAGGCAATGAAAGGAAAGACTGCACAATACAGCAGCGGGGAAGCATCTTTTTTTACCCGGGACAGATCTTTTTACAGACAGGTATTTTCAATCTTTTCGATGGTGGCTCTGCAGAATCTGGTAGCTTACAGTGTGAACATGATCGACAATGTCATGATGGGAAGCTATTCACAGACATCGCTGTCAGGGGCGGCCACGGTAAACCAGATCTTTTTTCTGGTGCAGCAGACATCCATAGCTGTGTGCGACGCTTACATCATCCTGGCCTCCCAGTACTACGGACAGGGAAGGATGTCCCCGGTGCGCAAAATCGCGGGTCTGGCGCTGAAGCTGGGGCTGGGATGCGGTCTTTTCTTTGCTCTTGTCTGCGGTCTGTTCCCTGTGCAGCTGCTGCGCTTTTTTACAAGAGACGAGGCGATCATCGGGCAGGGAAGGCTGTACATGCAGATCATTCTGTTCACCTTCCCCCTGTTCGTTCTAACCAATGTCCTGATGGCGGCTCTGAGGTGTGTCGGAACGGTAAAAATATCCTTTTATATCTCTGTTGTCTCGCTGATCATCAATACCTGTATCAACTATGCCCTGATCTTCGGTCGTTTCGGTTTTCCCGAGATGGGCATCCGCGGGGCCGCGGTCGGGACACTTACTGCGAGAATCACAGAGCTGCTGATCGTACTGGTCTACATTCGCTTCAGGGACCGGAAGCTGCAGCTGTTCTCCGAGAACTTCCTGTCCTGCGGCCGGCAGCTGACGGTGGATTTTCTGCGGGTTGCGGCGCCTGTCATCATGGCAGGCCTTCTGTGGGCGGTCTCGGTGCCCATGCAGACGGCGATACTGGGGCATCTGCCCGGTCCGGACGCATCTGATGCCATCGCGGCGAATTCCGTTGCGACGACCTTCTATCAATATCTCAAGGTGGTCGTCAGAGCCATGGCCTCTGCTACAGCCGTCGTGATGGGCCAGACGGTCGGACGCGGGAATATGCAGCGGATCAAGTCCGACGCCCGTACTTTCTCTGTCCTGAACCTGTGTGTGGGCATCGTTTTAGCTGTCATTCTCTTCATACTGCGCAGACCTCTCCTCTCCCACTACAGCCTGACCCCCAACGCCATGCAGCTGGCGGATCAGATCATGATCGTCATGTGCTTTGTCATGGTCGGCATGGCCTATCAGATGCCCGTCTGTAACGGTGTCCTCCGCGGAAGCGGGGACACAAAATTCTCACTGATCCTCAATACGGTCAGTGTCTGGGCGATCGTCATGCCCCTCTCTCTCCTGGCCGCTTTCGTCTGGCAGCTGCCTGTACCCCTGGTCGTCCTCTGTATCCAGTCCGACCAGATTTTCAAGGGCCTGCCCATTTTTCTGCGGGTGCGCAGCGGCAAGTGGATCAGGCGCCTGACAAGGGATGAAATCTGACAAAGGAGGAGGGTCTGAACTTCAAACATTTTTGCAATCCTGTATAGAGCTTCGCCGATTAAATATAGTTTACATTCCGTTTCTATGATAGAATAAATCGTAGAAGTTCGACGCCGGCGGTTTCAGAGCGGGCGACCGGAGCTCCGGCTCTTTCCCGGATTCTCAGGAGCTGCATAAGCGTTGTGTCTTTTACGGACCGGACAGCGCCGTTTTTTGTCCGTTTCCGTGCTGCAAAACAATTTAAAAGTTTTCAACAGGCAGGCGAAATATTTTTTCTCTCTTCAAAAACCATGCCGGAGCATATCCGTGCGCAGACATGGTCCAGGCCAGCCTGCTTCATACAGTCAAAGGAGTTATTTTATTTTGGTACCTATTACAGATCTGCAATTTCTCATTAACGCTTCCACAGACAGCCAGATTCAGTTCGACCCGGCTGTCAAAACTTATAATGTGAACGTCCCCACTGACTGCTTCGGAGCACTTCTGAAGCTGCAGTTCGCGCCGGAATTCTATATCAGCATTCGTTCCGACCGCGATGCCGGTCGTTTCGGTTTTGAACACCTTGAACCTGAAATGGGCGACTATATTGCCGGAACAGAGATTCCTTACTATGAATATTACGGCGGCTACATTATCCGCCTTGACAAGCGGGAATCCTGCTTTGCCCATGACCTCGACACGACTGTCACCATCGACGCGGGCAGCACAGAGCACGGGACCGACCGCTATGAGATCCATATTCACAGAGATTCGGGGAAAAAGCTCCGGGACCTCTTCCGTGAGGAGGAGTTCTTTGACCAGGAGTATGAAATCTCAATGCCCTACAAGCTCTATGTCCCCAAAAATTATGACCGCAGAAAGAAATATCCCATGGTCATATGCCTTCACGGAACCGGCGAAGTTCAGGAGCCGATCGATGCCGTGATGATGAAAACGCAGATGGCGACTGTCTTCGCGGAGGATTCCGAGGCCGGCCGCAACGAGTGTTTTGTTCTGGTCCCCAAATGCAATGTCCGTTATGACGAGGATGACAACTGGACGACACTGAACCAGTTCGTAAAGCAGAGAACGGACTCCCCTTTCTGGCCTATGCCCCACCTGACGGTGGTCTGGCGGCTGATCGAGAAGCTCAAAGGTGAGTACAAAATCGATGACAGGCGTCTCTATCTCACAGGAATCTCCTCCGGCGCTTTCGGTGCCTACGTTCTCGCAATGGAGCATCCTGATGCTTTTGCGGCTCTGGTACCTGTCGCGGGAGCAGCCAATCCCGCCCGGATCGGAGCCTTGAAGCACACGCCTATGTGGATCTTCCACGCCGCGGATGATCCGGTCATTGTCCCCTCTTACACCCTGGATCCCACCCTGGCCGCTCTTGACGGAGCCGGCATAAGCTATAAGGTGACCCGTTATCCCGAGAAGCAGATCTTCTGGCAGTCCGCTCACTTCTGCTGGGAGAAAGTCTATAAAGAAGAGGAACTGCGGGACTGGATCTTTTCACAGAGGATCGGCGGATTTAAGCAGGTCAGGAAGAAAATAGGAATACGTGGCGGAGATAAAAAGAATGGGCATGAAATAAACGAACATGTGCGGGATATTGCCGCCCGGGCAATTAAAGCCGCTGAAATCAAAGCCCTCTGAACCCTCTGAAAGCCCTTTGAACGGCAGCTGACCATAGGTCGTTTACAGGTCGTTTACAGCCGTTCCTTGATTCTGGTGTAACAGCCGGACTGCCAGCCCGGCATAAATAATAGCGAGGAGGATTAACATGGAGAAAAAACTTTATCCCCTGGACGTGGGTCAGATGCTGCAGTATCTGCCTATTCGGGAAACCGGCACACAGCGCTGCTGCAATATCAGTGTTTTTTCCGGTCTGCAGACAGAGATTGATTTCAACCTTCTGAAGAGATGCATTCAGGACGAATTCAGGCGCTATGAGTGCCTTCGTCTCCGGTTCACAGCTCCGGACAAGGACGGGTATGTGATGCAGTATATTGCGGACCGGGATGACCGGGATGTCCCCTTCCTGGATCTCTCCGACCGCACCATGGAAGAAGCGGACGCCTTTTTACAGGAAAAGACCTATGAGGAGTTCAACGAGCCCGAAATCCCCATGGTGGAGATCACCATGGTGAAGATGCCGGAAGGCTACAACGGTATGTATATCCACATCGATCACCGTCTGGTGGATTCCTCCGGTCTGATCGTCATGGTCAACGACATTATGGAGCTTTACTGCCATTACCGCTTCGGGTCCGAGTATCCCAAGCCCCTCGCCTCCTTCGAAGAAGTTCTGATCAGTGATCTGAAAAAGATGAAGAATGAGAAGCGCCGGGCCAAGGACGAGAAATTCTGGCGCGATTACCTGACGGAAAACGGTGAGCCCATCTATTCCGACATCAAGGGCTCCCGCATTCTGCAGGAGAGCCGCAGAGCACACGGGGACAAGTCCCTTCGCGCGGCAGATGTGGAGACAAAAGACCGCTCCGTGGGTGTGGCGGACTTCCATCTGGAGCCCGAAGCCACCCAGAAGCTGATGGATTTCTGCATGATGCAGGGCGTCTCCATGACCAACCTGATCCTCCTCACCATGAGGACATATCTCTCCAAGGCCATGGGCGGTCAGGATGACATCACTCTCCGCAACTTCGTCTCCCGCCGCTCCACCCAGGCGGAGTGGACCTGCGGAGGCAGTCGGGTCCTGTCCTTCCCTCTTCGCACCATCATCAGCCCGGACACGGAATTCCTGGATGCCCTGTATGAACTCCAGAACGTCCAGAACAAGATCTATCTCCACTGCAACTACGACCCTGTGGCAGTCGACAAGATGCTGAAAGAGCTCTACGGCGCTCCGGACAACACGGAGTATATCTCCATGTCCCTGACCTACCAGCCCATGCCGGTCCGCATGCAGAATGAACATCTGGCCGGGATCAAGACACGTTCCGTCTGGTATCCCAACGGCGCTGCCACCAAGAGGATCTATCTGACCGTCACCCACAGCTCCAATGACGGCGGCCTCATCTTCGATTATCACTATCAGAAAGCTGTTTTGTCCTATGATGACATTCAGAGGCTGTACTATTACATGATGAAGATGATGTTCCGCGGTGTGGATGAGCCCGATGTCACGCTCGGAGAACTGATCAGCACTGTGTAAAAACATAGCTGCAGGCAGGTTCTGCGCGCTGTGCAGCTGAATGCACTGTCATAATCATGGCTGCAGGCAGGTCCTGCGCGCTGTGCAGCTGAATGAACTTGTCAGAGCCCGGCGTTTTTAAAAAAAGCTCAGACACAGGAGCAATTGTCCAATGCTCTGCATCGTATATAAAAATGTAATTGTCCGATGCCCTGCATCGTACATATAGAAGCGTGAATATGAAGCACCGGCCCCGCATAACGCAGGGTCCCAAATAACACTCAATAATAATGGAGGATTCAGCATGGATAGGAAGCAAGAATTTCTGGAAATTGTGGCAAAATACTGCGATAAGGATGCATCGGAGATTACTGAAGATATGCGTTTCCGCGAAGATCTGGGCTTTAATTCCCTGAGTTTCATGACCTACCTGGGAGATCTGGAGGATACCTTTGATGTTGAGCTGGATGAGGAGGAAGCCATCCGGATCACGACGATCGGTGAAGCTCTGGAGTACATGAACACGCTCTTTGACGAAGAATAAGGCGGCTGAGGTAAAGCGGACTGTACACCTGTCATTCGATCTTCCTGTAAGATTCAACCCGTAAGATTCAACCTGTAAGATTCAACCCGTAAGGTTCAAATAGGAGAATTTAATATGGACGATGGACACATCATTGCAAGACTGTTGGAAGATACGGTCGCGAAATATCCCGACTATCCGGCAGTGCGGTGGATCGTGAAAAAGCAGATTCCCGAGAAATTATACCGGGAACTGAACGAAGACCGGAACAAGGTAGCCGGAGCCCTTCTTAAGAACGGCTTTGAAGGAAAACAGGTGGCGATGATCGGCACAAGCTCTTACGAGTGGATCGCCTCTTATCTGGGAATCGTCAGCACGAAGATCACAGCTGTGCCGCTCGATCCCATGCTCCCGCCTCTGGAGCTCTGTGATCTGATCAACAGGTCGGATTCCGAGGCCCTCTTCATTGCCCCCAAACTGGCATCGATGATCACGACTGTGAAGGAAAACTGCCCTGCCGTGCGCCTCTTTGTGGTGCTTGACGGCAAGCCCTCGCCCGAGGATCCTTCCATTGTCTCCTTTGCGGAATTCATCGCCGGGGAAGACGGAGCCGCGGTTGCCGAAGACAAACGCCCCCTGTCCGATGACGTCTGCACCATCATCTTTACCTCCGGCACGACCGGAAAGAGCAAGGGCGTCATGCTGACCCAGCGCAATCTCTATGACGACGTGACCAACGTGGTCGTCACCTTTGATCCCGGTACGACCATGCTCTCCGTGCTGCCTGTCCACCACGCCTACTGCCTGGTCATGGACTGGCTCAAGGGCTTCTCTCTCGGAGCAACGCTCTATATCAATGATTCACTGCTCCATATGGTAAGGAACATCGGCAAAGTGAAGCCTCAGGTCCTTCTGATGGTTCCGCTTATGATCGAGACCATCGGAAAGAGGCTTGCCGCCATCGATTCCGATCTGCCCAAACCCGAGATCGGCAAGCAGCTGATGGGAGAAAATCTGGAGTACATTTTCTCCGGCGGCGCGCATCTGGATCCTGCCTATATCAGTCTCTTCGAGGAGTACGGGATCAAGGTCTGTGAAGGATATGGAATGAGCGAATGCTCTCCTACGATCAGTTCCAACGGTCAGACCGGCAACAGGCCCGGCTCCGTCGGAAAAGTCCTGGCCAATATGCAGGTCCGCTTTGTGGACGGCGAGATCCAGGTCAAAGGCTCCAATGTCATGAAGGGCTATTACAAGATGCCCAAAGAGACCGAGGAGGCCTTCTCCGACGGCTGGCTCCGCACCGGTGACCTGGGACGCATGGATGAAGACGGCTACCTTTACATCACCGGCCGCCTGAAGAATCTCATCATCCTCAGCAACGGTGAAAACGTCTCCCCCGAGGAGGTTGAGAACACCCTGCTGACCCATGACCTGGTCGGAGAGGTCGTCATCAGCGGTGAGGAAAACGGAAACGGACTTGCGGCAAGGATATATCCAGATCCCGACGTCGTGGAAGCCAAAGGACTTTCTCCCGAAGACGTCACGGCACAGCTGCAGGGAATCCTGGACGACTACAACAAGACCCAGCCGCTCTATCGCGCCATCACCACCATGAAAGTGCGCAAATTCCCGTTCCTCAAAAATGCCACCAAGAAGATCGTCCGCGCCAAAATGGATGTGGACGAAGCACCCGAAGAAGGATAATACCCTTTCTGACTATGCCGGAGCACCCCACTGTGCAGGCATATGAATCACTCAGCAAATAATCCTGGCAAATATTGTGAAAGGGGCTGTCGCATATGCGACAGCCCCTTTTCTGTCTTTTTCTATCTGCAGATTGAACACGTATAAAATCAGTAAAGACATATTTCCCAGATATGTTAAGATGTCGGGGTCAAAAGGTGGTTAAAGATAATCCGTCTCGTCAATATGCACAAACACCTTGGACACGCTCTCGCTCAATCCTCGCTGGCAGCGGTA
>CACYTU010000090.1 GCA_902777355.1 uncultured Lachnospiraceae bacterium
ATGTTCAAAAGGACGGTGATACAGGACAATACAGACTGACGTCGAAGATCACGGATTTGGCCGCTGATAGTCAAAAGAACAGATAGAGTCATGTTTCTCCTTTAAAATTCGGGCCTTGCGGTCAACTGATAAACAGGTGACCGCAAGGCCCGCTTGTAATTATTCACTGCCGGGCTGCAACCTCGTGATTGCAGCCTCTTCTTTTTTTTGGGGGGTCACTGACCCCTTGAGGGGGTTGCCCCCCTGACGTGGGGTTTCGGCACAGAAGCCTTTTTTTCTTATATTCTCGTCCTTGCTGAGCAGTTTGGATTGAAGGATTATGTTCAGTGGAACTCTTTTTTCATGATTTTCGGTACAGAAGCACTGATGGTATAAAAATGCGTCCATGAACATTTAAGAATTTAGAGTTTACTTGACAAACCTAGAGCAATTTTGTTTTTTGAAGGACGAGAATGTGCCCGGATTTATCTTCTGTACCGAATTCTTGGATGTCTAGGCTGCAACTCGAACACTTTAATCTGCCATTCTGCTCTTCCAAGGACGTTATTCTTCTGGAATTGACGTTCTGTACCGAAAGGAGGTCTGCCCTCCAGATCGACCGAAAAGGGGTCAAGAAAAAGGGGGCTGTGCCCTAGGTCATTGACAGCAGAAAGATCGCAGAGCATATTATTCATGAGAGCGAGTACATGGTTGATATGTATGATTTTGGAACATATACCTGATCATTGGCATAGTATGAGGACAAGTGAATGAAGAAGGAAACAATTGATCGAATCAGAAGATTTACAGAAGACAGAGACTGGGATCAGTTTCACAGCCCGGCTAATCTGGCAAGTCTAAGTGTGATCAGAGAACAGAGTGCGAGAGCAGCGGAAGCGGTCTGTGAAGCTGCGCATTTGAGGAAGGGAGACCTCTTTGTGGTCGGGTGCTCCTCCAGCGAGGTGATCGGCGATCAGATTGGAACAAATTCCAGCATTGAGACCGCGGAAGCAGTTTTCGAAGGAATATACGGTACGCTTCAGAAGAGAGGAATTTTCCTGGCTGTACAGTGCTGCGAGCATCTCAACAGGGCGCTTATCGTTGAAAGAGAAGCCTGTATGAAGTTCGACCTGGAAGAAGTGAATGTGATCCCGCAGCCAAAGGCAGGTGGATCTTTTGCAACAACGGCTTACAAAAGGTTTGCAGATCCGGTGGCGGTGGAATCCTTGTGCCAGAAGGCCTCTGCGGGCATGGATGTTGGATGCACCCTGATCGGAATGCATATTAAGCCGGTGGTCGTCCCGCTGCGGATCCCCATTCGCCGGATTGGTGAGGCCGTGTTGGTATGTGCGCGCAGACGTCCCAAGTTTGTGGGCGGCGAGCGTGCGGTTTACAATGAGGAACTTATGTGAAGGGGGCTGACCCCTAAGGCCGACCCCTAAGGCTCATAGGCTTTTAATCAAGCCAACGCTGCCCTTCATCAATATTTTGGAAAAAGACTCTTCCCAAGTTTTCCGGGGATTTCGCCTGGTTGTATTTAAAGATCATTTGGCATTCGGTGCTTCCGGACCCAGCAGGAATAAAACCGATCATCTCTATTTTGCCGGTCGGATGGGACATCACAAACCGGAAGCTCTTCGCGGGGCCGTTCAGAGATTCGCGGGCCTTCTCCACAATGCGGTAACCCTCGGGCAGCGGAACCTGGAACTGCGTCCCAACGCCTTTGACCGGTCTGCACTGAAAAATATAGTAAGGGACTACGCCGATCGAGGTCAGCTTTCGCATGAGTTGGGCGAGTGTCTGCGGGTCGTCATTGACGGAGCGCATTAAAACCGTCTGATTGCGCACAATTATACCGGCTTCCCTGAGAAGCCTTACTGCCTGGGTGGATTGTTCTGTTATTTCGCGCGGATGATTGAAATGAGTGACTATATATATTTGTTTTTTCGTACTGAATTGATGAAGAATTTGCAAGAGTTCAGGATCTTCTGTAACTCGCATGGGGAAAGTTACCGGCGTACGGGTTCCGAAACGGATAAAATCAAGATGTGAGATAGGTACCAGTAATTCCAAATATTGTCGGATGGCATCGTTTGACAGAAGGAATGCGTCGCCGCCCGAGAGCAAAACATTGCTGACTTCCGGATGCGCATTTATGTAATCGGCGACTGCCGGCGGGTCTGTTGCGGTTTCCCGCTGATCCTCCAGCCCGACCAGCCGCTTTCTGAAGCAGTGGCGGCAGTACATCGCGCATTCATGCGTAGTCAGGACGAGGACAGTCTCCCGATATTTGTGCTGAAGCCCGGGGAGCTTCGTGTTGCTGCCCTCACCGCTCGTGTCGAAGCTGCCCGACAAGTCGTTTTCGCTGATCGTCGGCACACACAAGCGGTAAATCGGGTCATCCTCGTAGTGCTCCCAGTCGACGAGCGACATATAGTAGCGTGTGACCCTCATCGGATACTTGGCCAAAATATTGTCCATCCGCTCTTCTTCCTCCACGGTAAGCACCCTGTACTCGCGAAGCTGAGCGGCGGTTGTGATGTTTTCCTGCAGATGTTTTTTCCATGTCATGCAATACCTCCTCAAATCTGTTGTTTGTTCCTATAGTGTTCCTCCTGAATAATAAAAATGTATATGTCTGATTTTAGATTATTTGTAAACGAAATATCAATATACAATCGGTTAAATGTGTATAATCAGACGAAATGACGAAAAAAAGGCTGACCCGGCGTATAAATAAGTAAGGCGGTGAGATCATGGCAAATGAAGGCGGAGAGTGGATCATGAAAGGACTCGACTGGGATAATCCCTACCGGATCCGATCCTGGAGGGAACTGATCAATTGGATTAATGAAGTGGGTTTTCTGCCTCTTTTTGCAAACGAGGTGCCGGGCTTTTCTGCAGAAGAGCATGTTTCGCCTCTATTTTGGTGGACCGGAGACCCTGAGCAGGATCCATGGGAGTGGCGGGAGATTATTCCCTCGACAGGAGAGGTTGCATACGGCAAGTTTTTCAATAACAAGGCCGGATTCATTTCCAGGGAGTGGTTTCCATATTTTGCCAATGCGAGGCGGGACGGATACGATTTCGACGCGGCGTGGGACGACGAACTGGTGCAGCGCCGCTACAAAGCAATTATGGATATCTGTGAGGACGGCGGCATGCATCCGGGCTTTGAGCTGAAGCCGGCGGCGGGGTTTGGCAAGGACGGATATAAGAATTTCGACGGCTGCATGACGCAGCTGCAGATGCAGACATACCTGATCATCCGCAAGTTCGAGAGGCGGCGGAACAAGCACGGAGTGAGCTATGGAATGGCAGTTTCCTATTACCAGAAACCGGAGGAACTGTGGGGATATGAGCATGTGACGAGCGCGTACAAGGAAGAGCCGATAGTCTCGGCGGAGCGCATTTTCGCGAGGGCCAAAAAAGTGTTTCCGGAGGGGAATGAGGGGGCGCTTAGGAGAGTATTGAAGTGAGGGGGATGACCCCCAGGAGATGATTATGGAAAAATACACAGAATTACCCCTTGAGATCGATGCTGAGAGACTGATGCAGTTCCCGGCAGGCCGCTATCTGGCAGTGGATATGCGGGACGAGTATTCCTGCGGCTACGGAATGCTGGACGGAGCTATAAGGGTAGGAGAAGATGAACTGAGGGAGTTTTTGGAGAACGGGGAGCCGCTGCCGGCTCTGGCACAGGATATGGCACAGGCTCTGGCACATGCTATGGAAGAATGCATCCCCATAGTTCTGTATTGCAAATACGGACGGATCAGCTTGGACGCCGCGGAGGCGTTCAGGGAGAAGGGCTATGGAAACTTCTGCAGTCTGAAAGGCGGATACGGGGCCTGGGCTCTCGAGGAAAGCCGCAGGGCGGCAGCAGATGAGGAGCGCAGAAATGAGATCGAAAAAGCACTGCGCAAGACATTCCGTCACGACCTGATCGGACGGTTTGAGAAAGCAGTGGTGCAGTACAATCTGGTGGAGGAAGGCGACCGGATCGCGATATGCATTTCCGGCGGCAAGGATTCCATGCTTATGGCCAAGCTCTTTCAGGAGCTGAAGCGGCATAATAAGTTTCCTTTTGAACTATTTTTTGTCTGCATGGATCCGGGATACAGCCCTGAAAACCGGGGCATTATCGAGAATAACGCAAGATTTCTGGGGATTCCGATTGAGTTCTTTGAGACGGAGATTTTTGACGCGGTGTACAATATCGAGAAGTCGCCCTGCTATCTGTGCGCGCGCATGAGACGAGGGTATCTGTACCGCTTCGCGAAGGATCACGGGTGCAATAAGATTGCTCTGGGACATCACTATGACGACGTCATCGAGACAATTCTTATGGGAATGCTGTATTCGGGCCAGTATCAGGCCATGATGCCCAAGCTCCGCAGCACGAATTTCGAGGGGATGGAGCTCATCCGCCCCATGTACCTGATCCGGGAAAAAGATATCATCCGCTGGCGCGACAGCGCGGGGCTTCATTTCCTGCAGTGCGCCTGCAAGTTCACGGATAACTGCTCGAGCTGCGCGGAGGACGGCACGTCCAATTCCAAGAGGCTGGAGACCAAGAAGCTGATCGCCGCATTGAAGGAGACCGTTCCGCAGGTGGAGAGCAATATTTTCCGGGCGACGGAAAACGTTGTGCTCAATAAAGTGCTCGGGTATAAGATTCATGGGGTGAAGCATAGTTTTTTGGAGGATTATTGAGGCGGGGCTGCCGCTTAAGGCGGTGGCGCGGCTGCCCGGTTTCGGCACAGAAGCCCTTTTTTCTTATACTCTCGTCCCTTCAGAGCAACTTTGATCGAGAAATCCTTGTCCGGACGAACACATTTTTCATATTTTTCGGCACAGAAGCATTGAAAGCAAGAATTCTCGTCCATGAGAAATTGCATCTACCTGGAAATCTTGTTTCTTGAGGGACGAGAATGTAATCAAAGCAAGCTTCTGTACCGAAATTCTTTCTGTAGGTGCCTACCCACTATGGGCCTGCCCCCTTGTAGGTGCCTACCCATTAAGGGGGGCACTGACCCTGAGGTGAAAACAATGACAAATCTAAGTGAGATCAGAGAACAGAGTGCGAGAGCAGCGGAAGCGGTTTGTGAAGCTGCGCGTTTGAGGGCGGGAGACCTCTTTGTGGTCGGGTGTTCCTCCAGCGAGGTGATCGGCGATCAGATTGGAACAAATTCCAGCCTTGAGACCGCGGAAGCAGTTTTCGAAGGAATATACGGTACGCTTCAGAAGAGAGGAATTTTCCTGGCTGCACAGTGCTGTGAGCATCTCAACAGGGCGCTTATCGTTGAAAGAGAAGCCTGCGAGAAATTCGATCTGGAAGAAGTGAATGTGATCCCGCAGCCAAAGGCAGGCGGATCCTTTGGAACAACGGCTTACAGAAGATTTGCAGATCCGGTGGCGGTGGAATCCCTGTGCCAGAAGGCCTCTGCAGGTATGGATGTTGGATGCACCCTGATCGGAATGCATATTAAGCCGGTGGTCGTGCCGCTGCGGATCCCTGTCCGCCGGATCGGTGAGGCCGTGCTGGTATGCGCGCGCAGACGTCCCAAGTTTGTGGGCGGCGAGCGTGCGGTTTACAATGAAGAACTAATGTAAAGGTACCCATGTTAAGAGGTCAGACCATCAAGGAGGCATAACCGTGAAGACAATCTATAAAAACAATGACTATGAATACGTTCTGTACACGGATGCGGGGGAAAGTCAGTCACATGCCCGCATTGTCAGGCATGCCTTACAGGACAAAGAGGGCGATGTGGTGGTTTTTGACTATTCATGGCCGGCACAGCTCACAGTTGAGGTGGAAGCTGGTGAAGGATCCCTGCGCGAGGATGGCGTCCTGTGCTGGCAACTCTTTGTAACAGCTCATCATGTCAGCGGGATGGTGCAGGGAGAGTTCACGGAAACGGAATATTTTGAGGTGGAGTCGCCTTTTGGAAAACCTGATGAGATGGTGTGCAGAACCGTGGATATTGTCAGGAAGACCCGCTTCGCAATAGCCGAAAGGCATCTGCGTCACCTGCCGCATCAGACATACCCGGCAGTGGATGGAAAACAGGGGCCTTATGGACATCCGTAAACATTGAGGGGGCTGCCCCTTAGGATGCAGGAGAAAAGTATGAATGCAAAGCGCGGCTATGTACCAGAGGACGAGAAGAATTTCTCTCCGGAAGCTGTAGAGAAAATGAAAATTGCTTCAAGTCATATCCTGTACTTGATCAATCAAGGCTATGACCTGAAGCAGGCGACAGTTTTTGTCGGAAATCACTTTCAGCTCTCGGAGCGCCAACGACTGGCAATTATGAGAAGCGTTGCATCAGATCAGGATCTAACCAGGCGGAAGAACAAACAGCTGTCGCTCTCTGAACTGAATGGCACAGAAGTCTGGATTGACGGCTTCAATATCGTGATCACATTGGAAGTGCTGCTAAGTGATTCTTTACTCTTTACCTGCATGGACGGAACGATTCGCGATCTTGCCGCCCTTCGAGGCACATACAGGCTGATTCCTGAGACTGCAGATGCTGTCCGGCTGATTTTGGACGTATTGCAGGAGGCATCTGTTGGGAAAGTGAATATTTTGCTGGATGAGCCTGTTTCAAATTCCGGGAGGCTGAAGTCGCTGATCGCGGAAACAGCCGGGTCAAAATACTGCTTTGACCTGGATATCTGTATCTTAAGGGACGTGGATAGGACGCTATATGGCAAAGAAGGCGTGATCACTTCCGACTCCATCATTCTTGATCATTGCAGCAGTTGGATCAACCTTACATCCGAGTGCCTGAGACGAAAGAATAAACAGGCCATATGCGTGTGGTGACAGAGTGGGGGATTAGGGGCACCAATGGTGGTAAAATCGCGTTTTGTTTGGGAGTATGAATCGTGAAAAGAACGGGAAAGCCAAGCGGCACAAGAAAGACAACTTCCAGTCCGTGGAGGTGAAAGGGAAATATATGGAGACAACAAAGGCAATTCATCTAAGAAGGAGTATAAGAAGATATTTACCGGATCCGGTGGACAGGGAATTGATAAAAGAAATACTCGAGGACGCCATGTGGGCGCCCTCCGGTGTCAACCTGCAGCCCTGGTACTATGTGGTTCTGACATCTGAGGAGGACATGAATCTTCTGAAGGGAATCATGGCGGAAATGGCGGGAAGGCTTACCCCGGAGCTTGAAGAGCGTTTTAGGAAGAACCCTGACGTTGTAAAGCATACGACAGGCTTTCTACAGACGCTGGGCGATGCGCCGGCCTGCGCGCTCGTGTTCTACCAGACGCCGCAGGAGCCGGAAAAGGTCACTATGGTAATGTCTTTAGGCGCCTCGGCGCAGAATTTCTGCCTCTCGGCAGCGGATAAGGGACTTGGCACCTGTATGATTGGTCCGAATTTTTCCCCGGAAACGATGGAAAATATGCGCCAGATTTTTGCCCCGGATAAAGGACCGCTCGGATGCCTGATCACACTGGGCTACCCCAAGATCACGCCAAAAGCTCCCCGCAGAAAAGATGGGCGATGGGTGATCCGTTGAAGGGTGACAAGGGGACGGTTCTTCTGACACATTTTGTTCCAAAAAGTGTCAGAAGAACCGTCCCCTTGTCACCCAGATTCTACTACTCGGTTCTGATAGCTTCAACTCGGCGGGGGAAAAAGCCCCCTGGATTTAGTGTGGCAGCAATGTGGTATAATGAGGCGGAAGATTGGTTAAGCCAGGCACGAAAATAGGGACAGCGAAAGCATGAACGTTATACAGGAACTGTGTCTTGTGAGGCAGGCAATATGTTTGAGATATCTTTTTTCGCAGCAGAAGCAGCTTTCACGGCTATCTGGCTGCTCATAAGGATCAGCATATGGATCAGGCAAAAGAGTATAGACTGGAAACGCGAAGCTGTACTTGCTCTGATGTATATCAATTTAGCTGTCATTATCCGTTTTG
>CACYTU010000091.1 GCA_902777355.1 uncultured Lachnospiraceae bacterium
AGACCGGACTTGATGGAAAGTCCGATTGTCAGGACTCCGGTACTGAGTGTCAATACCATAAACATTTCGGGATCCTGCGCCATCTCTGCGATGGTTTCCTGCATGGGAACCATCAGAAGATGACCGGTCAGATCATAGAGCAGGACCACGCCCAGCAAAAAGAGACCGGATCCCAGAAGGTTCAGGATCATATATCGCACAGCTGCCAGCGTTGTGCGTCCGATCTCACGAACGATCAGAGAGCCGCAGCTTGTGAGAGTAAGGATCTCCAGAAATACATAGCCCGAGAAAAGGTCATTGGTCCAGAGAATGGCCATCAGGGACGCCGTCATCAGATTGAGGATGGCGTAGTAGAGGTTGACCTTGCTCTCGTCCATATCCGTGTCGATATAGCGGTAGCCTGCCAGAACAGAGACGATCATGATGACCATAAAGAGCACTGCCAGCAGAGCTTCCAGAATGCCCGCCCTGAGCTCATTGCCCCAGGGTGCCGGAAATTCGCCCATGGGATAGGTAACTGCCATCCCTGTGGTCACGGTATACCACAGGATCGCACTGCAGACGATCAGCAGAAACACTTCATAAAAAATCGTATAATACCTGGCTGTTCTCCCTTTCAGCACAAAGCACAGGGAGCCGGAAAACAGACTCAGGATAACGGTTATCATTGGAAAATTTCTGATAATATCCAATTATCTGTCCTCCATACTGTGCACTGAAAGAATGTAGATCTCATCCAGGTTCAAAGTGTGATACCGTTTATAGAGTCTGACCGTCAGGGACAGCATAATGGCTGTGACGGACACAGACACAACGATGCCCGTCAGGACCAGGCCTGCCGGCACCGGGTTGATATATCTGGCAGGATCTGTCACCCCGTCCACAATGATCGGCGGCTTTCTTCCTTCGATATAACCCATGGATGCCAGGAACAGAAACACACCCGTGTCCATGATGTTCATCCCGATCAGCTTCTTGATCAGGTTCTGATGGAAAAGCAGCATGGTGAAGCCGATTCCGAACAGAATAATAGCTGCCGCCTCTTCATAATTGATCAACAGATTCTCAAACACCGCCGACACTTCCTCTCTTGAATAAGCTGTAAAAACCGAACATGGTACAGGCAACGACCAGACCGACTGCAATATTGAGGGGCAGAATGAGACCGCCGCTCAGGATCGCCCCCGGGATTCCCTTGGGAATGTGATTGTGGAGGTGATTGGCCCCCATGAAGAACACATACCCTTTGGCGAAGCTGTAAAAGGCCAGTGAAACAAAAGAAATGACCATGGACACCTTCGCTGTAAAAAAGCTGTCCACCAGTTCAAATCCGAAGGCCGACTCAAAGATGATCAGACCGGCGCCCAGCACCGCGCCTCCCGAGAATCCGCCGCCGGGTCCGTTCTGTCCGTTCAGCAGTATATAGATACCGAAAACGAAGATACAGGGGACGATCAGGACTCCCACCTTGCGCATGACGGTATCCTTTGATACGTCAAAATAGGCGTCCTGCTCGATCTGGTAATAGTCATCGAACTGGGAATCCATGTTCTTTTTGTCCTTTTTCAAAAGGATCATGACGCAGAGAAGCGCCGCAAACAGTACATGTGATTCTCCGAGTGTATCGAAGGCCCTGTAATCCAGGATCATACCTGCCACAATGTTGACGGCGCCGGTCTCTTCCAGTCCCTGTTCAATATAGCGGTCGGACACCTCCACCGCCCTGGGGTTCTCTTCACCATACCTGGGAAGGAGATTGACCGTAAAGAGCAGAACGCCGATCAGGGCGATGCAGCTGACAATGGCGACCCCTGTGTAAAACTGATAAAAGCCCTTCCGCTCGGCGCTGATGACCGCCTGTGACAGGCCGCTGGAAGTCATCTCTTCATGTGCTGCCCGGCGGTCCCTCTTTACCTGCTCATGATTTTCATCCGGCTCAAGACTCCCGTCCATGATGTTTGCCATGACATCATAGTCGCCGTCGAGCCACCTGAAGAATTTATTTTTCCATTCTCTCAGCTTCATGCCCGATTGCCTCCCTGTTTTCTCTGTCCTGTTGTCCCGAGTGGATCATCCCGGTCGTTTCATCCAGGTTCTCACCCGCGTCCTCGATACGGATTTTCTTTAAGGTCATCAGGAACAAGGTACCGCTGATTCCCGCGCCTACAGCCGCTTCCGTGATCGTCAGGTCCGGCGATTCGAGCAGGATCCACACGACACACATGATCAGGCTGTATGCCATAAAGATGATCACGCCCTGCAGCAGGTTCTTGTTCAGGTTGACCGCAACGGCACAGATGATCAGCAAAATAAGAAGCATTATTCTGAATATTTCGATCAGAGTCATTTGTCTTCCTCCGTTTCCGCCGCCAGCTCTTCCCTTTTCACATGGTCGTACAGATGCGGGTTGGTAAAATATTCAACCTGGATCAGAATGTGTGAAGATACGGGGGAAGTAAACCACATGAAAATGATGATGAAGCACAGTTTGAGCTCCCCCATATGGAAGCCGTCACCCAGGATAACGGAAAGTGCAACCAGAAAGAGTCCCAGCGTATCGCCGACACCTCCGGCATGAACGCGGTTCATGATGAAACCGAAACGGTTTGCTCCCAGCACAGCTGCAGTGAAACAGACCATGGCTGTGATCAGGCAGAGAGCACAAAGTCCAAATCGAATCCATGCAAAGATCATTCTTCCGCTCCCTCCTTTCCGTATTCCGCGCCTGCATCTGCGGCAGTTGTGACCGCCGATCCCTTTTGCCGGTCAAATTTCCCCCGCGTGGGATTTTTAGGTATATAGGTCGCACTCAGGATCAGTACCGTGATGAAACTGATCAGCGCATAGAGCAGGGCCACATCAAACAGATAGCTCTCGTTCAGAAAATAGGCCAGAATGCAGGTACAGGCGATGACCATAGTGCAGATCATATTGATGGACAGGATTCTGTCTGTCACCCTGGGTCCTATGATGGCGCGAAACAAAGTGATCAGCAGCAGAATGCTGAACCAGATCAGAGCTCCCAGAAACAGGATCCGGTATGCGTTTTCAATACTCATTTTTTCTCTTTCTCCCCGATATCTTCTATTCGCATACAGTCGCATACAGTCGCATACAGTCGCATACAGCCGCATACAGCCGCATACAGCCTTTCAGAACACGCCGCACATACAGCGGTTCTCTGTAATGCCGGTTTTGCAAGAGCGCTTCACTTTATTTTCCTGAGAAGCTTCACAAAAGAGGACTCATCGATTCCGTCCCCGAATTCACGCCGCAGGCAGTGGACCACGAAATGGTCGCCCTCCTGAAACAGAGTGATCGTTCCGGGTGTCAGGGTGATGGAATTTGCCAGGAGTACATTCTGAAGCTGCGTATCAAATCCGGAATGAAATTCGATGATCACCGGATCGGGCGGATCCGCCCTGTAGACCATGCCGCACATCTTAAAGGCCGAAACAATGATTTCCCAGATCAGATTGAAAATATACATCAAAAAAACCGGAAGATTTCGGAGTACACGTCTTTCAACCGAAGTCGAATACCCGATTACCCGGTTTGCAAAAAAAGTGACTGCAGTCGCAATCACCACTCCAAAGATCACCAGCTCAAGTGTGACCCTTCCGTTCAAAACAATCCAAAGTGCAAAAAGAAACAGCCACATGGTCCTCTCCCCTACAGCGTTACCGCAATTGTCCGGAGCATTTCTCCCAGACAAGACTGTTGTGAATAATGCATAGTTTATTTTCCCATGTCGGTGCATTAATGTCAAGAAATGCATAAAAATGACTTGCGCAGAACCTCAAATGTATTCACTTTTGACCAAAAAATACCAACAGACCAAAATCTGATGACAAAAAAGTTTCTTGTTTTTGATTGTCTGCCTGACGGGAAGCAGTTCATCCCGGGATTTCCTTTTTATCTCAGTGGGGAAAAGGATAGAGCAAAATGCCGCCAGGGGGGTGACCTTCATGATCCTGAAGCAGCTCAGAGAGCTTTGCTTCCGAACCGTCTGTAAGCGGAAGCGCGAAATCCGGCACCGCCTTTTTTCTTATTCTGTTCCATATCGAATTACAGGCGAGTCTGTACTGCAGCAATTTGTTCTCTACAGCTGCGGGGATTTTGATGTATAGTTACAGTACAGCCCCCCTCGAATTCGAGGCGTTTTTGCGCGATTTTCAGCGCAAAAACCCGAGTGGAACGATGTATACTTTTATGAGTATTTCGCGTAAAAAATCAGGAGAACGTTATGGCATATTCAGCGATCGAGAAGATGAGGAAGAAGAACGAGCAGATCTATGGCAAGGGTGTCGGCCCGACGCAGCCGGCGCTGTCAGACGGCGCCGCGGCCGGGTTTGATCTGAAATCTGCCGCGCTGCGTTTTCTCCATGAACGATGTGAAGGTCTTCTCTTTGACAGTCATATCGAAGAAGAGGAGGAATGGACAGGCTTATATCGCGGCGTGAGCCTTGCGCCGGGCCAGATTCCTTACAATATGCAGATGGATATCGACAGGCTTTGTCTGGAACGCGAACTGGAAAAATTCATGGATTCCGCGGCAACGCAGGATGCCTATACAGTTTTTTACTGTTTTCTTGAGATCTTTTTCGGAAATTACGGTAAGTATAAGAAACGGGTAGAGCTGCTAAGCGAATATGAATCCAACGGCAGCTCTCTTCTGATGAAGCATCAGGATCATTATACTCATTCGGTGTTCGTCTTCGCACTGGGACTGGCGATATACGAGACCAATGAAAATTTCCGCAGGGCTTTTCATTCTTATTATCATTTCGATCAGGAGTCTCCCAAGGCAGCACATTTCTTTTTGGAATACTGGGGAATGACATCCTTGTTCCACGATATAGGCTATCCCTTCGAACTGACCTTTGAGCAGGTGATGGCCTTCTTTGATGCCGGCGATGAGGACCGCACAGCAAACAATCCGTTTATTGTCTACAAGAACATGAAAACAATGACGCAGCTGAGTCCCCGGGCGCAGGAACATTTCGAGAAGATGTACGGAAGGAAATTCAGAACCATTGACGAAGTGCTTGCCTTTGATCTCACTCAGAAGCTCGGTCCGTTCTATAGCTTTTCGGAAGAATACCTGCTGAAAACCCTGAAAAGGAAGCCGGTCATGCCCGAGAGTTTCTGCGGCTATATAGATCACGCATACTTCAGTTCTATTTTGCTGTATCACATGCTGGAAGCGGCTATGGAAAGCGGTGCGAACGAAGGCCGCCTTACACGCCCGCAGGTCTTTGGGCCTGCCCATATAGATGCGCTTGGCGCCATTCTGCTCCACTACGACCTTTATTCATATTCGATCGCAGCAGGTGACGGCGAACCCAAACCCAGGCTTTCAATGGATATGCATCCCCTGGCCTGGCTGTTACTTCTGTGCGACGAATTGCAATGCTGGGACCGCACCGCATATGGAAGAAATTCCAGAAAAGAGCTGCATCCCATGGCCGTGGAATTCGATTTCAGTGAAAACCGGATTTGCGCCAGGTACATGTTCGACGAAAAGGAACAGGCCAAAATAGACAAATACCTCTGGGCTTACGTGACTTGGAAACAGAACGGAAAGCGCGGGGTCAGACCGAAGCTGAAGACCTACAGTGGGATGGCAAACGAAGAAAAAAGCTTTGTCAAAAACATTGAACAGCTTGTCGATACCACCTGCGTTCCAGTCACTGTTGTATGTGACACAGCTCCGGTGAACCGTGCAAACAAGCAGATCTATCTCTCCCACAGCAGCTTCCTTCACATTCACGATTTTGCGGTGGCTTTGAATTCCCGCCGCGCCCTCGAAGAGGATAAAGATGAGAATGATGTGGAGAGGTCGATCATGGAGAAAGACTTTTCCGCTCTGTCATTGGAATACAAGTTGTCCCACATTAATCACGTCAAAGCTTTCAGCAGGTACCTGAATGAAATTCATTGCTTCTATACGGACCGGCAGGTAGATTTTGACATGCTGGAGGCGTTCACTCAAGAGCAGATCCAACGTATCGCACCATTAGAGTACGAGAGGTGGCTGCGGGAGCATCAGTCGATGGGATGGAGGAGGGGCGATCTCTACGAACGTGTGCCGGTGCCGCATGATGCCGATGAAATGTCGTATCGTGCAGCACTGCGCGAGCAGATGCGCTGCCACAAATTGATTATGGACGGAAAACTGACGAAAGAGCAGATCATCTCGCACTATCAGGGCTATCTGTCGAAATATGAAACTCAAAAAAACCGCCTTTCTTTCAACAATATGCTGAAACTGATGAGAAAGTTTGACGGCGTGCGCATTTATCAGTATGAGTCACATGATGTTTCCTGAAGGTGACCCGGAAATGGCTGTTAAAAAAAATGACCTGGTGCTCACTGTCAGCGGCTGACGGACGAACTTCGCGATGAAGGATGCACTGCCGTTGTCGGTATTACGCATATCGGTTACCTTTTGGATGATAAAACACTTATGGAGACCTTCGGGGCCAATGAATGATTCCAATTCTGTCCAGGTGGCGCGTCATGACGCATCACGCCGCATTGAAAAACGAATGCCGGCCAAAGAGAAATATGCTCTTTGGCCGGCATAACAGTTTCATGTCATCTGAATGATCGGTCAGGATATGGGATGTGACTGTACGGCACGTTATTCCCAAGTATTTCCTGAACCGGGTACCGGTATTTAATGCTGTTTATTTCTTTACAATAGTTATCATTTTGAGTCCGGAATCCAGTCCGACTGTGATCCCGTCTGCATTGCTGGTATATCCCTCGGGAAGATTCAGGATTTCAACATTCAGATTCTGAGCGTCCTCTGTGAAATAGGCAGCCATTCCGTCTTCACCTGTTGTGAGTATCTCGTCGACAGTATCGGAGAACAGATGGATCTGTATGTCGGGAAAAAGATTATTGTCTTTGTCCCTGACAAGAAAAGTGTAGGAAGCAATCTGTTTTCCCTTGTAATCGCCGCCCATTAAGGATGTGACGACCTTCTCGAACTCTTCCCCACTCTGGAATGCGCCCGTCCTGGCATAAGCAATATTGCCATTGCGGTCAACAATGTAGGTAGTGGGAAAGCCGCCGACTGTCAAAGAGTCGATCGATTCGTTTTTCATTCCGACCGGGAAAGTAAGCCCGTGTTCCTCTTTGTATTTGATCATATCGTCCATGCTGTCCAGAGTAAGGTCTCCGGATACGGCAACAATTTCCATCTTATCTTTGTATTTTTCGTAGACCGCTTCCATCTCCGGGAATTCCTTTTCGCAGGGACCGCACCAGGAAGCGAAAATATTGAGGACGACGACCTCTTTATCCTGAAGCAGCTCAGAGAGCTTTGCTTCCGAACCGTCTGTAAGCGGAAGCGCGAAATCCGGCGCCTTCTGCGCGAATGATGAAGACAGGTCAGGGGCTGCCATACTTTCGATCTTGCTTTGTATGAAAGCCCTGAGAGCGAAATATCCTGCAGCTCCCAGCACTACAAGCACGATCAGGATAATCAGGATCACTCTTCCGGCACCGCCTTTTTTCTTGTTCTGTTCCATTTTTGAATACTCCTTTTCCGTTTGTCTTATTTCGACAAATCATCTTCCTCCTTCCATTATATTTGGCATCACATACGATATCAACTCTCCGATGAAACCCGGTTTAAAGATCACTTCCTTACTGTAACCTTTACTTTTACTAACAACTCGTTCTGTGCATATACTGAAACTGTGCAGTTGTGAGGATCATATGATTAGCAGTAGAGATTAAGGGCTTTCAAAACTGGCTGATAAATAACTGAAAATGCCATCCGTGTTACTCCTATTATGGTTTTGTAAGGAGATTGCTGTTCTCCCCACAGTTACAAAGTGACCCCGTATGAGTTTATAGCCATCCAAAATATCAAAGGGAGA
>CACYTU010000092.1 GCA_902777355.1 uncultured Lachnospiraceae bacterium
ATCCATCTGAGGTTCACGCAAGGGCGGCGTACTGAGCCAATAACTATACTGGTGGGTAAGATTCAGCGCTTACTTACCCACCCAAGCTACAGAAGCGCCCTCTTTTGAGAGTATTTTGAGATTATTTTGAGATTATTATTTGAGACTCTTTCAAGATTCATGGCTGACTGCCCAATGTCCGAACCACTGTGGCGCTTTAAAAAACTATGAGTCTGCGGGCTATGTTCTCATAACCACATGAATGATTATGGCTGTACACTCATGGCACGCACTCGCAAAAGCTGATTCTCCAGCCTGAATCAAAAGACGCGCCTGCCCAGAACAAAGGTTGCTTCAACGGAATAATCATCATTGAGGACGACCAGATCCGCGTCCTTGCCCGCCTGGATCGAACCCTTTTTCCGGTCCCGGCCGCACAGGCGGGCGGGGTTGATCGTGGCTGCGTTGACTGCCGTCTGCCAGGGGACACCTGCTTTTTCCACCAGGATCCGGAGCCCCTCATTCATTTTCAGAGTGGAACCCGCCAGGTTTCCGCCCTCCATAAGGCGCGCGCTGCCGTCCTCCTGCAGCTCGATCATATTTCCGCCGAACAGGGTTTGGGTCCCGACAGGAAGTCCCTTGACTCTCAGGGCATCGGTGATCATGACCCCGAAATCAGGGCCCTTCACTGCAAAAAAGTCATTCAGTGCCACAGGCGCAGAGTGCTTTCCGTCGCAGATAACCTCGCTGAAAACATTGCGGAAGCGGAATGCCGCGCCCACAATCCCCGGCTCCCGATGGTGGAAAGCGGTCATCCCATTATAAGTGTGTGTGATGCTGCCCGCGCCGTTGGCAAAGGCCATGGCCGCCTGCTCATAGGTCGCCGAGGAATGTCCCAGAGAGGGGACGATTCCTTTCTCACGCAGGAACCTGGTCAGGCGGAAGTCCTTGTCATGTTCGCAGGCGATCGTCACGATCCTGATCAGTCCCTCCGAGGCCTCCAGATATCTTTTGAACTGTTCCAGATCCGGCTCCACACAGAACCTCTCCGGCTGGGCTCCCTTATAGGTCTGGTCCAGATAGGGTCCCTCGAAGTGGATTCCCAGGATCTGAGCCCCCTCATACCCTTCGCGGACTACTTTCGCGACATTGCGGAGCGCCTTGGTCAGGACCTCCTCCGACTGTGTGATCGTTGTCGGCAGAAATCCGGTGACACCCTCGCTCACTATATTTTTAGTCCAGTTGCGGAGCCCCTCTTCCTCTGCGTCATTGGTGTCAAACCCGTAAGCTCCGTGCGTGTGGACATCGATGAAGCCCGGAAGGATCCTCCGCTCTCCGAAGTCCAGATCCGCATTTTCCGTTCCGCAGGGCAGAATCCGGACTATTTTTCCGGATTCCTCACTGATCTCAATCTGCGCCTCCAGCCAGGTGTTCAGCACCCAGATCCTTCTGCTCTGTATAATCATCTCTCTCTTACCTCCGCCTTCTGCCGGGCCGCCTCCGCCTCCACCGATTCAATCTCCATCTGCTTCCAGAGGTCTTCTTTTTCTCCCCTGCCTCTGTTGAGGAGAAGAATAGCAGCTATGACAGCTGCCTGAATTAAAACAGAGCCCCAGCTCCCTTCGACCCCGAAATCAACAGTGTAAAAAAATCCGTTTCTGGCCGATGCCGCATCCAGCCTGAACAATGAATATTTTGACACAAGTCCACTGTTCGGCAGCCCGAAAGCAATGCTCTGGGAGAAGTTCCAGCAGGTGTGGAACAGAATCGCGCACCACAGAGAATCATAGTAGTAAACGAACATAGAGAATAAGATACCGGTCAGGAACAGGTCCACGATGGCCAGAATACTGATTCCGTTATTGAAGAGGTGCAAGCCCATAAAAAACAACGAGTTTCCAAATATAGCCACCAGAGGACTGCGGTATCTTCTCCTCAGCTTCTGGTACAGGTAACACCTGTCCAGGATTTCCTCCCCGCCTGACTGAATCAAAACCACCAGCAAAAAGGAAAAAAACAGAAGTGGATCAAAGCTGTTGAATGACAGCTTTATATCCCCCAGCAAAAATGACATCAGGATGCAGAATCCGTTGGTTCCGAATCCCAAAAGAATACCCGCCAGAATCGCCGGTGCACTGTTCCCGCTCCTTCGGAAAGATAAACATTTCCACATGGGACGGTTGTTTTTAAAAACAGAGATGACCAGGAAAAAAGCGGCCCATACTCCCCAGAAATCAAGATACATTTGGAAAAAATTAACTATGTCCTCGTCCTGAATAATACGGACTAAGAGCCCGCTTATATCAAAGAGCCGGTATCCCAGTATCGCAATGAAATCCCCCAGCAGGAATACCAGAAAGGACAGCAGGAACGCAATAATCAGAAAATCCGTAATCTTTCCGGATGGTCTGTAAGCAGTTTTTTTAATCTTTTCTATCATTTTCGAAATCCTCTGATGCCTTACCTTTTACTTGTTTATTCTTCATCGCGCAAGACTCGCGAGCGAGTCTTGAATTACTTATGATAGCCGCCCGTTTATTATCCGATTTTGCAAACCCGGGCGATTTTCCGGAGCTTTCCTTTTTTCCGCCTTTGCTTTCTCCCGTCCTGACTGATCTGAGGGGTTTTCCGGGGCCTTCATGTTTTCCGCCTTTGCTTTCTCCCGTCCTGACGGATCTGAGGGACTTTCCGGGGCCTTCATGTTTTCCGCCTTTGCTCTTCCCTGCCCCGGCGGATCTGATGAATTTTCCGGAGCCTTCCTTGCTTCCGTTTTTTCTTTTATCCCTTTCCGCCTTTTCAGCGGATTTAGACGATTTTGCATGTCCGACGATCTTTCTGGGAGGGATCAGACATTTTTCCCCGAATCCGATCAGGTCCTCCCGCCCCTCCCGAAGAAGGGCCTCCTTGACCAAATCATAATTCTCCGGGTCGCGGTATTGAATAAGGGCGCGCTGCATGGCTTTTTCATGCGGATCTCTCGGAACATATACCGGCTCCATGGACTGGGGATCCAGTCCCGTGTAATACATGCAGGTTGAGACAGTTCCGGGCGTGGGATAAAAATCCTGCACCTGCTCCGGCATATAACCCAGTTCCCGGATGTATTCAGCCAGCTCAATCGCGTCCTTCAGCCGGCTTCCGGGGTGGGATGACATCAGATAGGGAACAATGTACTGCTCCTTCCCGGTCTTCCGGTTCATCTGCTCGAAGAGGCGGACGAACTCGCGATAGACCTCGCTGCCGGGTTTCCCCATCTTTGAGAGAACATTGTCGGAGACATGCTCCGGCGCCACCCTCAGCTGTCCGCTGATATGGTGCTGACAGAGTTCCCGAAGAAAAGTCCTGTCCCGGTCCGCCAGCAGATAGTCAAAGCGGAATCCCGACCGGACAAATACTTTTTTGACACCCGGCAGGCTGCGGAGCTTTTTCAACAGCGACAGATAATCCCTGTGGTCAACCTCCAGATTCGGACAGGGCTCCGGGAAGAGGCACCGCCTGTGTTTGCAGGCTCCGTGTGTCATCTGTTTTTTACAGGCAGGCGCACGGAATTCCGCGGTCGGTCCCCCCACGTCATAGATATTTCCCTTGAAATCGGGCTCCTGCAGCATCTGCTCCGCCTCCTGCAGGATCGACTTGTGGCTGCGCACCTGGACTATACGTCCCTCATGAAAAGTCAGGGCACAGAAATTGCAGTCCCCGTAGCATCCGCGGTTGGATGTCAGGCTGAACCGGATCTCACCCAGCGCCGGAACGCCTCCGAGTGCATCATACATGGGATGCCAGGTGCGCATGTAAGGAAGCGCGTAGACATCATCCATTTCCTGCATGGAGAGCGGCTTTGCAGGCGGATTCTGCACGACAAAAGTCCTCCCGCCGTAAGTCTCATACAGGCGCTTTGCCTGAAAAGGATCCGTGTTGGCGTGCTGCAGGGCGAAACTCTCCGCGTAGGCCTTTTTGCCTGCGGCCGAAGGCACGCTCACCTGCTCATGGTCAGGCAGACGAATCGCGTCAAAAATATCTTCTTCATTGCGCGTCTTATAGACCGTACCGTCGATAAAAGTGATGTCCCGCACATCCAGCCCCGAGGCCAGGGCATCCGCGATCTCCACGATGCTTCTTTCTCCCATCCCGTAAGAGATGAGATCCGCGCCTGCATCCAGCAGAATAGACCGCCGCACCTTGTCTGCCCAATAGTCATAGTGTGACATCCGCCGGAGACTGGCCTCCAGACCGCCCAGAATCACAGGGGTTTTTTTGAAGGTCCTGCGAATCAGGTTTCCGTAGACCACCACCGCGTTATCGGGCCGCCTGCCCATCTCTCCGCCGGGCGTAAAGGCATCCCTGCTGCGGTGTTTTTTGTTTACAGTGTAATGGTTCACCATCGAGTCCATATTTCCCGACGAGACCAGAAAGCCCAGCCGCGGCTCTCCCAGAACCGCCACGCTCTCCGGATCCCGCCAGTCAGGCTGACAGATCATACCCACTGTATAGCCCCGCGACTGCAGGACTCGCGAAATAATCGCCGACCCGAAGCTGGGATGATCCACATAGGCGTCCCCGCAAATATATATAAAATCAAGCTGTTCAATTCCCTGCGCCAGCATGTCCTGCCGGCTGACAGGCAGAAAACCTTCAGTCCTCATATGTTTTTATAATCCATAGGATTTCTCAAATGTTCAGAAATGTCCGGCAGCAGCTGCTTCAGGCATCGGAGATTACAAGTATCCGCCTGCTCAGAAATGTAAATGTACAGTCTCAGGTATTAAGAGTATCTGCTGATTACTGGACAGTGGCTGCCTGAACCATTTCCCTTACAGCCCGAACTCCTCACAGAGTCCTTCGAATCGCTCCCGATCCTTTTTCGAAACATATCCGGGATCAAACAGGCAGTGCTGCATCACATCGGCATCTTTGAGAATCTCATCGAGCGGTCCGTGTATCTCTTTCTTATTGCTGTGATAAAAAATTGCACTGAAGACGGTTTTAATCTCTTCTTCTGAAAAAAGCCCGGTCCTGCTGAGAATGCTCCTCGCCATACCTGCCCCGCGCCGCGCATGATCCGCACTGATGCCCGTGGTGTAGGTAGCTATGTCATGCAGGTATCCTGCCACAGCGGCAAGCTCGATATCCTCATCCCGCTTCATTGCCAGCAGCACGCAGGCATCAGCCACGCCGAAAATGTGAACATAACCGCTCGCCCGAAGCGACACATCGGGAACCTGCTCCAGCATCCCGCTCACGATTTCCCTGACTGCTTCAATCCTGTCCGTACGGATCCCTGTATCCATCTTACACTCCATTGTCTGTGAAACCAACCGATTAACTGATCCAACTGATTCAAATGATTCAATTGATTCAAATGAGTCAAATGAGTCATTTGAGTGCTCAGATATTAAAACTTAAGTCATTACAACAAGTGGCTGACGATGATCCAGATGCCTCCCATGCCGACAAAGGCATAGATCACTTTTCCGAAGACAGCAGAGGGAATCCTGTCATGGATCACAAGCCCCAGCAGCGTCCCGGCAAGCAGCGCCGCAGTACCTGCGCCCACCATGGGCAGATCCGCCATATCCAGTCGTCCCAGGATCAAACTGATGGCCAGAATCATGATGTTATTCAGGCAGAGAAAGGCCTGGATCGTAGCCAGGTATTCCCTTTTTCCATTTGTAGCCGGAAGAAGGTACAGAGCGGCTGTCGGCCCCCCGGAAGCAAACAGGCCATAACAGACACCGCAGATGATGCCCAGTACAGTCCCAGATTTTGGAGTAGGCTTCACATGTATCCGGTTTGAAAAGGCAAAGAAAAAGACAGATACCGCCACAAACATGATACCCAGAAGCAGATACATCATATCAGAGCTGACTTTTGCCGAAAGAATGTTGACGATCCCGCAGATGATCATGGTGGGAATCAGGACCGGCAGCATCACAGCCCATTGGATCGAATCCCTGTATTTGACGGAGATATATACTGTGCTGATGCTCACCATCACAATGGAAAGCCCCATGGCCTTACTGTATTCCATGATCAGCGGCAGAAAGCCCATGGTGATCATTGTGGTCCCGAAGCCCAGCGCGCTCTGCACACAGGCTCCCGCAAGGATCACCGCCATGACAAAAAGGACTGTAAGCGCTGTCATTCCATGCTCCTTTCACAATTCAGGACTCCCTGTATTCTCCGCATTTCACTTTTTTTGAGTCAATTTATATATTCAGAAAACACCTGTCAGATAACATCTTTCAGATAATCCCCTTCGGATAATCCCCTTCAGATAATTCCCTTCGGATAATGTCCTTCAATTTATGCTTATAACTCGAACCGGCAGCACCTTTACTGATCATCCGGAAAAAAAACACGATCATCTTACCGCACACACAATTTCAGAAGCAGAGCTGTGCAGCTCCGTCTTATCAACCACACAGTTCCCGCAGCAGTGCTGTGCAGCTCCGTCTTATCAACCACACAGTTCCCGCAGCAGTGCTGTGCGGCACTGTCTTACCAACCACACAGTTCCCGCAGCAGCGCTGTGAAGCTCCGTCTTATCAACCACACAGTTCCCGCAGCAGTGCTGTGCAGCCTTCCAGCACATCATCCCATGTCGCGTCGAAATCATCCGTGTACCAGGGATCCGCAACCTCCTCCCCGGTCCTGCCGGCATAATCCAGAAGGAGCTTCACCTTCCCCTCCGGATCACCGCCATAAATCCAGCGCATATTGTGGAAATTTGCATAGTCCATCCCGATCAGTAAATCAAATTTTTCATAGTCTGCGCGCGTCGTTCTGCGCGCCCGCTTCCCGCGTGGGTTAATCCCGTGCTCCAGCAGTTTCGCCCGGGCAGGCGGATAAATCGGGTTGCCCCTGCCTCCCCAGATTTCCTCTGAACTCGTCGCTGCGGATTCAATATAAAACTGGTCCGAAAGCCCTGCCTTCTTGACGAGGTCCTTCATTACGAATTCTGCCATGGGGGAGCGGCAGATGTTGCCGTGGCACACGAAAAGTATACGAACCATAAAAATCAGTCCTTTCTAACAGACCTGTTTTGCCCGGTTTTGCCGCGATTTACCGCGATATTCTTCCGGTATACCGGAGACTCATTCTGTCACGAAAACAGGCCGAAAATGCAAAATCCGGCAAAATGAGGCAAATCGGGGACGTGGGCAGTAGTCAAATCGTAGTAAAAACGGGGTGGTTTTACTACCGTAGATTTTTGTTTAGCAGTACTTTATCCGGTGTAAGTTATTTTGATTAGACAGTCCAGGTCCCGACAATTGCCTAATAATCACTATAGCACAGCCGCTGCATGTTTTTCTACAACAACGAAAAAGCCCCTCACTCGAAGGTGAAGGGCCTCTGCTCTTTCGTTCAAATCAATCTGATGTCTTTTAAAGTTCCGTCTCCACATGGCCTGAGACCACGACAGCACTAACTCATTTTTCCGACCGTTCGCTAATCGGCGGTCAGGAACATGTCCACGATTTCGGCCGTCCGCCAATTGGTGTCCGGGAACATTTCGCGTTGGCGGGAGCAAGTCGAGAAAGATATTTGTCCACTCAATGTTTTGGTTTAATCAGGACATTCTCCCAGTCATCCGCCGCATCCTGTCGGGACATCTATCGATGCAGTCGGTCGGCAAACGTATGAATATATTTTTCGGTACATCAAGTCCGGTCAATCATTGCTCGAGGAAGGTTCTCAAGGGCACCGCCCAGGGCTCATAGTTGCAATCGTATTGGTAGCGGATATTGCTGCCTCCGCATTTCGAGCACCGGTAGCCCTCGGTGTTGGCATCGTCCATCTGGCAATAGGTGCTGTCCCAGTAGACGGCACCAACAGCCCCGCACTTAGGACAACAGTATTTATCGAAAATGCTATCATTCTTGGGCAACATCTGCGCTGCGGTCTGTCTGACAGATTTGGGCCTGTACGAATTCAGGACAATATCTTTCAGAAACTCTGCTTCCTCCGGGTAGGGAAACTTCTGAACAGCAGCACATGCGGCGCGTTCCGTCTCCGATTTCTGAGCCACAAGCACAAGGTCATCGCGATCCTCCGGATAGGGAATCTTCTGAACAGCGGCACATGCGGCGCGTTCCGTCTCCGATTTCTGCGCCACAAGCACAAGATCATCGCGGTCCTTAGGGTACGTGAGCTCCTCCACGGCGCTGACCAGAGCATTTGCCGCATCTTCCCTGGCCTCCAGGCGAAGACACCAGCGCAGGGGCGGGTGCTTGATGCGCTCGAATGCCGCAATAAGAACGGATTGCTTGGAAAGTGGATTCTCCACACACGAATTCCCAATTTGAAGAAGCCACTCCTCATCGGAAAGATATGCAATCTCCGCAGGGGTGAGGTCCGCCGCAGTGATGACAGTCCGCGGGTCCTGCGCAAACGCAAGCCTCTCAGCAGGATCCTCGATGTGTCTCCACACCGCAAGGGCACCGCCATGGACCGAAATCCTCGTGATAATATCGGTCAGCACACGCTGGTCATCGATGAGATAGCATGCTTTGCTGACAATGAAGTAATCCCATGATTTCGTGGCGATATCGATCAGCATTCTCTTGTCGGTGATACGCTCAAATGCTAACCTCCGGTATTCCCCTTTCGCCTTGATTGACAACACCAGCCGATGAAAAGTTTCTGGACTGCTTATCTTGTCTAGTGCCTCACGACAGATTCGGTCGTTCGGCGCTTCGGTGACCACCCTGTACAGTGTCGCATCGTCGTGGATCCGTTCAAGGCCCTTGCGCGCCCAATAATATTCCTTACTCATCCATAATGGTTTAAACAGTCCCATGGGTACTCCTTTCTCGCGTCCATTGTCTCTGCATAGTCTATCCGATTACATCGTAATTCAGTCATTGTAAGTCTGCCAGGAAATCTTTTTCCCACACCGCCGACATGTCATCGTTACACTGAAGTGTGTTTCTTTTTCTTCCCAGTCATGTGCTACTGCACCGCATTTTGTACAAACACAATGATCATCCAGGAAATGGCCACCCAACGATCTGCATTCGTCTTCAGAAATCCATGGAATTTCTTTGAGATTAATGCTTACCCCGGATTGATCATCAGAATCCACAGATATCTGCATACGGGGCAGATACACACCAATGGTTCTCCCTCTGTAGAAAAAAACATCATCAAGTGCCAGGATATCGTCCCGTAATTCCTCCCGCTCCTGATACAGTGTTGTCAGGATATATCTCAAATCACGCTCTGCTTCTTCTTTTGAGAAGCTGTCTTTCCCTTCAAGGTATTCTTTGCTGCTGTTTTGCACGGCATCTGCAACAGCTCCGACCGGAAAGTATCTGCTCCAGGCAAGATTGTTTAATCTGTGAGAAAGAAAATACAGCAGATCATTTTGCTCTTTGCCCAGCTGATCGGTATACCATTTTTTCCATAAAGATGCTTCATTCTTTTTACCGGCACATTCAGTAAGGCGTTTAAGCGGATCTCTCAGGAACTCTTCTTCTTTCTCTCTCTTTATCTGAGCCTTCTCCCTTTGCAGCTGTTTTTTCTGGTTTTCCTTATTTTTCCTCTCTAACTCTTTTTCTTCCTCCACTCTTATTGTCTCAAGAAAATCCCTGGCTTTTGCTCCATACTTTTCGGACGCCAGCAAGGTGGAGAATTCTTTTTCCCATTTATCAGATGTATAATCACGTACTGTAAATGCATATCGTGAGAGAATATCCGGATCCTGTGTGCGCTCACCGCAGACTTTCTGAATCAAAGTGCCAGTTTCATCAGATGCACTGCCGATCCGCAGGAGCAGGTTTCTTGAGTGGATACCCTGTACTGCCTGATAACGGTATTTGCTTCCCTTTTCCTGTACAAAATCATAAAGCACATTCTCATCACGAATCCTGCCGAAGAGATGCCAGGCAACGTTTTCCATCGTTCTTTCCGTTTTGCCGGGCGCTGAAAAAGATCGCTGCAGATGATTGTTACGATAAACTTTACGTTCGTGATCAACGGCCTTAACCAGACTGGCAAGCAGACGGTCATCCGTTATATTCTCCGCCGCGGCACGAGCCAGGTCTTCATCTCCCCGGGTAACAGATCCGGAAAAAAACACTTTACTGCTATTTCAGCCAACTGTTCTTCATTCGGTTTCTTTTGAATATAACGCTCAATCTTGTTTTTATTCCTGCTTTGCCATATTGGACCAAAAAGGCTCATCTCATCATCTCCTCAAAAATGTTTTCCGCTTATTAAAGACAATAACATTCGCTTGCCGAACCCTGCCGAATGTCTAAAGAAAATCCCCATTACTCTGCTTCCTCCCGTCCCCACAGATAAGGCGGACATCAAATACGTCCAGAGCTGTTTTTATGATTAGTTGATATTCAGAAGCGAGAATCCATTCCAGGCATACTCGCTCATATATAATAATATCATAAAACAATGCCCTCCCTGACATCAAAAAAAGGCCCTCCACCCGCTAAGGTGAAGGGCCGCTGCTCTTACGTTCAAATCACTCTGAACATTTTCTGTGTCATCTCACTCAATCCTGTCTTCCCAGAGACCTTCTCCTGCTCCTGCCGTACTTCCTCGACCACCTTCATCCTGGCCATCTCCGTAGCCGCATCCTCCAGCCCCAGGTGGGTGTAGACATTCATCGTAACGCTGATGTCCGAATGTTCTCGTCTGCCGACTCGGTCGGTGCTTAACGCGTGCCAAAGGGCACGCAGCACCCCATCAGGTACTGGAGCGTCTTGGGATTCATTCCAGCCCTGGCCTGATTGCTGCAGTAGGTGTGCCGGCAGACGAAAAAAATGTCTCAGTCTCAGATTCTTCCTTCCCTCCCGTATCCTTCGAGAAATAGATAGTATTACGAACATCATGCTTGGTCTAATTGGTTGGGAATGTACTAATTAACGCTTCTCAAACTTTTCTCTTCAGTAATACTATCGTCTCAACTTGGCACGAGGAAATAAGATTGATACCCATTCCCTCCGTCTGTTCGCTAATCGGCTCCAGGAACTTATCGACGGTTTTTTGCCATTTTGCCCATTAGCGGAAACATATCGGCAAGCTGGAATTTGATAGTGTATTCAGCCATAAGATATGACGATAATTTCATCCCAATCACTTTCCGGATGCTTTATGTTCAGATAATCGTAGACCAGCTCATATGGAACCTCGCTGTAATACTGATCGTAGCGGATATGTCCTCCCACTATCTCGAGGATCTCATTAATCCGAGGCTCAGCATGCGAAAGGTTTTTCCAATAGTACGCCAACTCCTCTATCCAATACCCGTATACGACAATATCCGGATCTGCCGTCACGATAGGAGTGAGCATATGTTCAATGCTCTTCAGATAATCTTTACGAAAGTAATAAAATTCATATTTTGAATTTTCGGCAGCACGAGGGAAAAGATTCCTGAAATACTTTGATCCAAAAATTTTGTCTACCGTTTTCCCGGTGAATTCTGAAATTTCCTCATCACAGAGCTTTCTGATTCCATATATTTTGAGATCTACAGACATCGTTTATTCCTCCCTTGTATAGAAACAAATTCTTTTCAGACAAGCTGAAATAGATGAAGGTATCCTCACATTTACCATTTGAACAGTTATATTTCCTGATCCATGAACTATATACCACTTTTTCCAGATTAATTGTCTCTGACAAGCCCGGAGTAATATTTCCTATCTGAAATCTATTTTCAGGATTTTCTGCATCCATTGCAGCCGCAAGGGATACAGATAAAAATCATTTGTTTTTTCACTCTCAGAAGCAGTAGTAAAACCGTAGTCAAGGCTATTTTACATGCTGCGTTTTACCGCGATTTACCACGATAGAGCACCTTTATGCTCACCCACAGAAACTCCGCCCAACAACCAGACGGCCTGTGCCGATCATATCCCGTTTTTCGGGACATCATATGTGGTTTTCATCACCAGGATTCCTTAAAAACGTCGTTCAGGACGTTTTTAGCGACTGCACCGGATTATACTATTTCATTTGACCCTCTAAGTAAACACTTTTACCCAGTTCGTTTATCCAATTACTTCGTACTGGAACATCTCATATTTCAGCTTCGTTCCCACATTGATCTCCGCCGGCAGCAAAGCCCGTGCGACCAGTTTCCGTTCGTCGGACTGTATGTCTGTCCGCCGAAGATTAGCGTAATCGCCATCAATGCTGACGACTTCGTAGTACCATGTCTGCATATGCTTTTCCTTTCCGGTTGGTTTCTTCTTTGAGTGTGACATCTTCATCCGGTTTTCCCACATACAGTTGCCAAACCGGAATATGCACGCGAGCTATAAAACCGGAGATAGGTTTCCATGTTAAATCTGATGTAGTCTCCGCTGTGATGCCCCTCAAACAGGTGGTATTGCACATCGGCTCCGTTCTGCCGCAGCAGTTGAAACAACTTTTCGCAGGCGCGATAGAACTGCCCCTCGTCTTCTTTTCCATCGTCCAGGAATACTTGCAAATCATCAAAAACTGTCTGTTTCGCAATGGAAATCGGATCGTTTTTCAGCCACATCGTTTCATCCGCGAAATAACACTCGTCTTCGTCTGCGTAGGACAAGTCAATAGCCGGC
>CACYTU010000093.1 GCA_902777355.1 uncultured Lachnospiraceae bacterium
AGCTGACGCGTACTAATAGGTCGGTTGCTTATCCTCAAGTTCAGGCACAACGGCCGCGAGGCTGTGAGCCGGTCTTGTGTAAGCGACACTGCTCAGCTGTGAGATGTGTCACTTCTCTTATTCAGTTTTGAAGGTATGAAAGTGAAAAAGAACCGCGATGCGGTTCTTTTTTTTGCATTTAATACGTATTTTAGATATAGGGCACAGCTGCGAGGGCACATCTGCGAGGGCACAGTTGAGAGGGCACAGCTGGAGAGGGCACAGCTGCGAGGGCACAGTTGCGGGGCATAGCTGTGAGAAGTTCAGCTGTGAAGTGAATAATTATTACAGGTATAAATGCTGGAAGCTGATCTCTCCGTCAAATCCGATTCTGAGAACTGAAAAACTGCAGATTTCGTAAAGTCCCCAGTTACGCACGGTGGCTTTGGGGTCTCCGACCAGGCATCCCGGGTTCAGAAACAGCCTCTTCCCGTTTCGCTCCCGGATATCAGCGAATTTATGGGTGTGTCCGAAGATTACTATATCAGCGTCCCACATGTCAGCACGGTTGGAGAGGAGGTCCGTATTGGGGACGTTATACTCTTTTCCATGGGTCATCAGTATTCGATGTGAAATATTGGACGTCCTTTTATCACCTGCTAATTTTCCCAGCAGTGATGGAGGTGTGATTTTTTTAAAAATAGAAGGGACAGAGTTGTAGCCGGGTGGCAGGGTAGAATACTGTAATGCGGTTACTTTCTCTATACGCGGATATCTCTGTGAAGTGCCGGTTTCATGTTCGGGAGAAAGAGAAAGACCGGCTGTCTGGTCAGACGGAGACAGAGAATGGGCAGCTGCCTGTTCAGAAGGAGATAGAGCGTGGTCAGCTATGTCGATCAGAAGTTCTTCAGGATAGTCGCTGTTGAGGTAATAGTCGTTGTTGCCGCAGACAGCATAGCAGGGGACGGAACCCGCAGCATCCCGGATTGCGGACAGCTCAGCTTCGAGATCACCTGCAATGAGTATGGCATCTGTCCGGTCGAGCTTTTGCAGAGCCAGCCTTATATTATCTGAATATGTATGGACATCTGAGCAGACGAGAAACTGTAGCATGAAAAACCCCCTTGCAAAAAGTGCGGGAGAATCGGTTTATTCGAGAAGATACGGGTCTATTCGAGAAAATCCGTGTTAATTCGATAGGATCCGGCTTCATTTGAGAAAATCCGGGTGTATTTGGGAGGATTTGGGTTTATTTTGGAGAATCCGGGTTCATGTAAGAGAAGCCGGCTGCCCGGGTCAGCGGTATTATCTGCAGTTTAAAAGAGCGTCCAGCCCCATTATCAGGTATGATGCCGCAAAGGTATAGGGACCGGTGCGGGGGACTTCAATGTCGGAAGGCAGGTAGCAGCTCTCGTTCACAGCAGGAGAACGCAGATCCCCGGAAAGGATTTGGGAGGTGCGTCGGAAGACCTCGTTCATTTTTTTCGGGGAGAGGTCACGGTTTTTGCGTGCCGCAGCCAGTGCCTGCATGGCGTAGGCGGATGCAATGTGCTTCCAGGGTGTATGCGCGATATAAGTACCGCCGGCGAAGGTACCGTCGATTGACTCGGTTTCAACCTGGCATTTCTCATCTACAAACCGGCGGTAGATGAATTCTGCTGCCTGTTGAGGGTCGTAATCGTGACGGATTTCTTCCCTGACAGATTTGGGCAGGTCATAGTAGAGCAGAAGGTACATAGCTGTGACAGTGAGACGGGGTGAATCCGAGGCACTGTATCCGAAGGTGCCTCCCCGGTTTTTTTCATAAATACCAGTGAGGAACTGACGGAATTCCGCTCCTTCTTCGGGGCGCTCCAGATATCCATAGCGGAAAAGGGCATTAAGGGCCCACCATGTGTTCACAAGGCGGGCTTCTTTTTTGGAGGCCTTCAGGATGAGGGGACCCCACCCATCCTCCGCATGAAGGAACCAGAGGTTGGCTGCTATTTCATCGTAGAGATCGAAGCTGTCGATGACTCCTGTGGATTTTTGCCTTTCAAGTGCGGCAAGGCAGAGCAGCATGGAGGTGTTGATCACAGTCGGACGGTTGACCGTGCGGCTTGGAAGGCCTGTGGGCACGACGGCCTCGATGATGGTCTGAAGTCCGCCGCGGTAGGACTCGCGCTTCTTTTCATAATATCCTGTGCCGCGCAGAGCCAGAAGTGCTTCACAGGTGTTGGCGTATTGAGGTTCGGATGCGGTCCCTGTGATACCCCAGTGGGCGGGGCGGGAGAGCAGCCAGTTGAGAAGCGAGCGCTGACGGCTGCGGATCTGTCCCCGGATTTTCCGCTTTGTGGAGAGACTGAATCGCAGGTTTTTCAGAAAAGCACATATTACCGGAGCGATGATGAACCAGATCAGCAGGACGACCGCGATTGCCGCTGCGATGAAAGCAGCAGAGACCTGACCGATTTGAAGTTTGCCAGGATCGAGTTTAAAAAAACTGGCAGCAGCGATGGCCACCGCGCTCAGAACTGCTGTAATGATGATACGGATAATTGTGCCCATAAATATTGATACTCCTGTGCGTTGTGACGGGTGCCTGATTCTCAAAACGAGAAGTTTCCACACAGGCGGCTTCCTGCGGCAAGTCGTTCCGGGTAGAACGAGAAGTTTCTTTATATAGAAAGAATGGAAAGACAGGAAGATGCCTGCGATTGTCATTCGGGGGGAAGCGAGATGCTCCCAAAGTCGAACATATCTCCCATGGTGAAGGTGTGGCTTGAGAAGACATCGATTACCAGCTTGCGAAGCCGGTCGAAGGACTTGCTGTCCCGGCTCTCTATATATAAATGGGATGTTGTTCTCGCGTCAGCCAGTCCGTCGTGTTCTCTGCCGGAGAAGTCGAGTCCTGCAAGTGAAACTGCCTTACCCAGATTCATTACTTTCTGGAGATGGAGCAGTTCGCAGAATTCATACTGGAAATCGCGCCAATGGTTAAACATATAGGACAGACCGGCCAGATCTTCCAGCTGTTTCAGGCGGGTTTCGTTCAGGAACTGCCAGATATCACTGTCACTCCAGGAGAAAATTTCGTAATCTTCTCCGCACCATTCGATGAAGCGGGGAAGAACATCGGAGATAGGGGCAGCGTCGATGATGTCCGCTGTAGTGATACCGGTGAGCTTCTGAAACTTGTTGTAAATCTTTGTGACGAATGCCGGTTTTACGAACTCACAGAAACTGCCAATCTCTTCATTTTCTTCATTGAGTTTTACCGCACCGATTTCAATGACCTCCTGCGTGCAGATTTCTCTCTCGTCGGTGAAACTGCGCGGAATGGGATGCATTTCCAGGTCAATGAATATTTTTTTCATTTTGTTCTCCTCGTGTGTAATCCGGAAAATGTGCAGGGATTTCAACGCTGTGTCCGGCCTTATGCCTGCAAAGGCACTTTATCGATTTGAGATGCAGCATGATCACATGAAAACAGTCACATGAAAACAGTCACATGAAAACAGTCACATGAAAACAGTCTCATGGAACAGGATTCATGGAATCGGATTTTATGCCTTCGCCCTGTACATGGACGTAAGTCCAGAACTGATTTTAACATATTTGATGTAAAGGGTCTATGCCGGCACTTTTTAAACATGGCTTAGTTATACCGGCGTTTTAAATGTTATATGTTTTAGTTATACCGGCGTTTTAAATGTGTCTTAGTTATGCCGGCACATTTGTATATGTTTTAGTCATGCCGGTGTTTTTAAACATGTCTTAGTCATGACGCACTTTTTTAATATGTCTTCTGAACTCTTTAATACCTTTCTTCAGTAACTTCTTTAATCTTGGGAAGCCCGGGAATATCTGTAATAACAAACAGAAACAGACAGAAGAAACCATATTTAACTTGAAATTAACATGTGATAGTTATATCATACCTTTGCCTGACTTTTGTTTTTTATACAGGGAAATATTTATATGAAAAAAATCAGTATTTCTTCTTCCGGAATCTTCACAATAAAAGAATATGAAATGGAACCAGGGGAGGATTTTGTCTCGTTGGTGAGGAAGCTCTGTGCGGGACCGGAAGAGGTTCAGGAAGTCATACCTTATGTCTTTGAGGGAGAAGACCCTCTCGGAATAGACGCAAAGCCCGTCTCGCCGGAGGAGTTTGAAAAAATGTATCCCCGCATGAAAGAGTATGGTGACGGTCTGGCATTTGACGTAATCGTGCGCAGGGAAGGTCATCCGGTCACAGTCGAGCTGACAGAAGGAAGTAAGGTTATTGCTGTCAATTCTCTGGACAAAGAGGTGGAAATAGAGGATCTTCTCGGGGCTTTGACAGAGGACCATTCCGGGACGAAGGAAGAGGAGACAGCGCGCCTGGACACAGGAGACGGCACTGGCTTTGTAAGTGAGGAGATGAGTCCCCGGGCATTTTTGGATATACTGTCAGTCGCGGAACGTCTTAAATGCAGCACGCGCCACTGTGATACTTCAAGCGGGCGCAGGGAGAGCGTAGCGGAGCACAGCTGGAGGACCGCGCTGATGGCAATGCTGCTGAGCGGAGTCGGGGAATTTGCAGGCCTTGATATGAACCGTGTGATCAGGATGTGCCTGATCCATGACCTGGGAGAGGCTTTTACCGGAGACATTCCTACCTTTCATAAGAGCGCGGAAGATGAGGAAGAGGAGTTCAGACAGCTCACCGGCTGGATCGCTTCGTTTCCGGAAGCCCAGCGCAGGGAATTTGAGTCTCTTTTTGCTGAGATGCGCGAGAGGAAGACTCAGGAGGCCAGGCTGTTTAAGGCACTGGATCGGATTGAAGCTGTGATTCAGCACAATGAATCGGATATTTCCTCCTGGCTCCCGCTGGAATATGATTTGCAGTTTACCTATGGCAGAGAGGATGCCGACCAGTCGGCCTTTCTGAAAACACTCAGGGACAGGATCGACGACTGGACGAGAGAAAAAATAGATGCGTCAAAGACGGAGCATGAGAGTGATCCGCCACATTCTGATTTATGACCACTGATTTGTACCAATCAAAAGCGGTAAATAAAAGCGGTAAATCAAAAGCAGTAAATCAAAATCAGTAAATCAAAAGCAGTAAATCAAAAGCAGTAAATCAAAAGCGGTAAATCAAAAGCGGTAAATCAAAAGCGGTAAATCAAAGGCAGTAAATCAAAAGCAGTAAATCAAAAGAGGTAAATCAAAAGCGGTTAATTAAAATGCTGCTGATCAAAATCATATCAAAATGAAGTATAAACTTGTGTATCAGCCTCATGATGTGGTAGAATGACTCGTATTGTTTTGACAAAGGCGGTAATATTTCCCCAAATAAACAGAAAACGAAAAAATGATTGATACCGTCAGGGAAAACGGGAAAAGAAATCAATACGTCAAGGAAGACTGAAAAACGATCAGCACCGTCAGGGAAAACGGGATAATCGATCAATATCGTCAAGTAATACAAAAAAAAATCTATATCGTCGATGCGATATATTTCAATCAAAATTTATGTACTGAAGCGCCTTTAATCCAGGAGACAGATTGGAGAATTCACTTAAGGGAGAAGCTTCCCGGGGATCTTTTTCGTCAGGCGCTTTGGCATGGAGGTAGGAGTGGCAAAAGAAAGTGAAGGGCCGAAATTCCGGCATGAACTTAAATATCTGTGCTCAATGGCCGAACTGAAGATGCTGGAGACACGCCTTCAGGACGTCATGAAGCCGGATCCTCATACGGGCAGCGACGGATGTTATCTGATCCGAAGCGTCTATTTTGATGATTTGTATGACAGGTGCCTGAATGAGAATGAGAGCGGCGTCAGCCCGCGCGAAAAGTGGCGCGTGAGAATATATAACTGCAGCGACAGGCGCATTTCGCTGGAGTGTAAGAGAAAAGAATACGGAATGATACAGAAAAAAAGCTGTCTGATCACCCGGGAAGAGACGGAGCAGATGATAAATATGGGCTTTGCTCCCATCACGGGAGAGAATCCCGCGCTGCTCAATAAGATGCTCCTCCTGCAGCGGACGCAGCTTATGCAGCCCAAAGTGATCGTTCAGTATCTCAGAAGACCCTTTGTGTGCGATGAGGGGAACGTCCGGGTGACATTCGATATGAATATTACTTCATCACCGGCCTTTGACCGCTTTTTTATGGAGGATATTCCGGAGCGGCCGGTGCTTCCAAAGGGGCAGCATCTTCTTGAAGTCAAGTTTGACGAATATCTTCCGGATTATATTTATCACGCGATTCAGATGACGAACATGAGATTGGAGACGTTTTCCAAGTATTATCTGTGCAGGCAGTATAATCTTGGGGGGATCGTTCTGTAAGCCCGGCACGTGTGTTCCGCGGGGGAGCGGAATGCACGGGGCTGTGGGCAGCTATATCGAAATGTTTTGTGTACTCAGGTCATAATCACAAATAGGAAAGGAACAGGATATGTCATTTTCGGATATTTTTAAAAAATCATTTCTTGAGGGCTATTCAACGATAGAGCTGGGAACAAAGGGAATCATTGTTGCCCTCTGCTTCTCGCTGGTGCTCGGTCTGTACATCTTTTTCTGCTACAGGCTTCTGACACGCAGGACCTTCTATTCCAAAAACTTTAATATTTCTCTGGTCTGCATGTCCCTGATCACCACAGCCATCATTTTGACGATTCAGTCAAGTGTCGTCGTATCCCTCGGTATGGTCGGTGCGCTTTCTATCGTGCGTTTCCGTACAGCGATCAAAGAACCTATGGATCTGGTCTTCCTCTACTGGGCGATCAGTGTGGGTATTATCTGCGGCGCAGGCCTCTCCGAAATAGCCATCATTCTTTCCCTTGTCGTCACAGTGGCTGTATTTGCTCTTGGTCATATTCCGCTTGGACAGGCTCCCATGATCCTCGTGGTCAACGCCCAGAATGACAAAGAGACAAATAAGGCCATCCGCCAGATCGTGCGGAAATATTCCCGCTATTACACTGAGAAATCCAGAAATATTTCCGGCGGCCAGCTCAATCTGGTCATCGAGCTCTCTGTGAGCGGAGGTTCTGAGCTGACTTCTGAACTCTCTTCACTGAGAACAGTCAACTCTGTGTCCCTGCTCTCTCATGACGGAGAAGTGACATTCTGATGATCTGACGAAGGCGGATTCCGGTGTGCTGTCTGTCAACAGGTTAAAGAGGCGGCACGCCGTATCCACAGAAACTGTTTTATGATATGTGTTGTGTAATAAAACTGATAGAACTAATAAAACCTATTGAAATAACTATGGAAACCACCTTGCCGGGAGTTCGCTGCACCAGGAGTTCAGCGCTGGAACCGGTATACAAATGAAAAGGATTCATTGACAATGGTTATATCCGGATTTGATTATCAGATGTACCAGGATGAAATCGCGGAGCTGCGTGAGGAGATGACGCAGCTCCTTCTTTCTATGGAGTACAAACACCAGACTATGTCCCGGACGCAGTTTCAACAGTGGTGGGAAGGAGAGGGCCATCTCCGGAGATACTACGAATGCAAGGGCAGGATCGAGCAGATCGAGAGTTACCTTTCCAGAGTGCAGGTCGAGGAGACAGAATACCCCAAAATGAGGAGGGGAGGTCTCACCGCGCGGCACTATGGAGCCGGTGAGGATGATAAATAGAAAATGGGGCGAAACCGCAGCCATGATCAAAGGTATAGTGACAGATAGTATATGGAGGTTGTAACCGCAGCCATGATCAAAATGATTGTGACAGATATAGACGGCACATTGATGCCGGAGGCTTCTCCGATACCTTCCGAAGAGGTGCACGGAGTGATCAGGGAACTCCTTGACCTGGGCGTACGCGTGGTATTGGCGAGCGGAAGACCCTATTCAAGTCTGAAAAACCTGTTTCCTGACCTGGGCAGCAGGCTGGTCTTTCTGTGTTCCAACGGAAGTGTGGTGATGGAGGGCGATCAGCCCCTGGAGGCCGTGCCTTTCGGAACAGAGGAAGAGATTTCCCGTCTTCTCACATATGCCAGGGGAAGAGGGGAGGCCTGGCATGTCGATTCGTGGGAAAAGGCTTACACAGAATCTGATGACCGGGCTTATCTTGATATGGTGACCGGTGTCGGGGTGGATATTGAAAAGGTCGAAAATGTGGAGGCACTGGGTGTGCCTCTGACCAAACTCAGCATCGTTTATCCCGACGGGCCGGACGGACATTTTTTTGACCCGGACATAGAGGAATACAAAAAAGAATTCTCTGTCGCTCCAGCCGGCCTTGTATTCATGGATTTCAACAGAAAAGGTATAAATAAGGGCAGCGCTGTGAAACGGGTCTGTGAGGCATATGGGGTCAGTCAGGATGAATATATGGTGTTCGGAGACGCTATGAATGATCTCAGTATGCTGGCTCCCGCAAAGTACAGCTGGTGTTCGGTGCGCTCTGTGGAAGCCCTGAAAGAAGCCTGTGCCGGCACCTTTGCCCCTCCGGAGGAGGGAGGTGTCGTGGGGATCCTGAAAGAACTGGCCGTCTCACTGCGCAGGGAGAGGCAAAGCTGACCTGCCGTGAAATCCGGAGGATCGCTGTCTGAGAATAGTTGACGGCCGCTTGTTTTTGCTGCCGGCTCCCTGTATAAAGGCTCACCGGAATGCTTTTTGCGGATACCATATATACATCCCTGCCGGGCGTGCCAGTAAGGAAAATACTATATGCCTGCAATAAAGTATTGGTTACTTTTCAGACCGGCACGAAACGCGGGATAACAGGTGTTTTCGAGCGGCTTTAGCAGAACCCCCCGGGTTTTACGGCGAAAATCGCGCGTTCAAGAGCATTGGAATGCGACTTTTGTAAGTTCCTGCACACATTCTCAACAATCCTCAACAGGGCTGGTGCAGCAGTAACAAATACTGCAGAAATACTTCTTTGTAAAAAAGATCAGGATTTTCATTTCAGCCGGTGATGGGCTATAATATAAGGGATAGTTTTTAATGCTTTGAGTAATGACTCTCAAGGCTGGCGGGAGCCCGCCGACAGTAAAGTACCGGGAAGTACAGTAAGGTACAGGGTAATACCGGGAAGTACAATAAAGTACCGGATAATACCGGCAAGTGCAGTAAGGTACAGGAAAGTACTGTAAAGTAAGGAGTGCATTTGCAAGTCACTTTCACGCATCAGTGTGACAGGGCACCTGGTCTTCTGTTACACCCTGCCGGATGAGGAGAAGGAGGATTTCAGTGATGAAACACATTGGATGCTTTGCGACCCGTAAAGAAGAAATGGCTCATCTGAGAAAACTGCGGGGAGATGAGATGTATGAGGCTCTCAACGAGATGATCGCTGTCTCGGAACACATTGCCTTCTTTGGAGGAGCCGGCGTCTCTACCGAGAGCGGTATCCCCGATTTCCGCAGCAAGGACGGGCTTTATAATCAGCATGATGTGCGATTTGACGCCTATCAGCCGGAATACCTGCTGAGCAATCCCTGCCTTGAGCATGAACCCAAGGTTTTTTATGAGTTCTATCGCCAGAAAATGGATGCCAGGGGAATCGCTCCCAACTTAGCTCATTACAAGCTCGCTGAGATGGAGGCTGTGGGAAAACTTGACGGCGTGATCACGCAGAACATTGACGGCCTTCATCAGGCAGCAGGCAGCAATAAGGTCTATGAGGTGCATGGATCGACTCTGCGAAACTATTGTGACCGCTGCGGAAAGAAGTATCCTTCAGACGCTATCTTTACCAGCACCGAAGCGGTTCCGCGCTGCAGCTGCGGCGGCAAGATCCGTCCTGATGTGACGCTCTACGGAGAGATGCTCCCTGAAGATGCCTGGGCTGGTGCCGGCCGCCTGATTGCCCGCGCCGACCTGCTGATCGTAGGCGGCACATCCCTCACTGTTTATCCTGCCTCTTCTCTGGTCAGCTCTTACAGGGGCAAATACCTTGTGATCGTAAACAGAGATGCCACATCCCAGGACAGTTATGCAGATCTTGCATTCCACAAGAGCATAGGCGAGGTCTTTTCGCATATCGTGCTTCCTTAAAGGGAGATTCGTCCTTAAAGAACGACTTGAAGAAAGAAAAGGAGTCCGGCACGCCGACAGGCACTCTGCCAGGTGTTCCATCAGGTACCCGACAGCCGCTTAGCCGGCTGCTTTAATCAGCTGCCTGATCAGCTGCTTAGCGGCTGCTACCTTCAGTTGCTCACAGGTGTTCCATCAGGTTACACGACAGGCGCTTCGCCGGCTGCTTTATCAGCTGCTCAGCCGGCTGCTCCGGAGTGGAGTATTATAAAGAATTTTAAAGCCGTCCCGCTTCAGCAGAAATCTGCTGCAGCGGGATGTGTTTTCAAATTTGTGGAGCGGCCGCGAACCACTGTGTGGCTTACAAGATGTGTTTTTGTGTTATGTGCCGATTTGCTTACAAGCTGTTTTCGGCTCTTCGTGCTCAAAGACCAGAACCCCAAACAGTGATACGAAATAACAACTGTAGCAAGACACAAAAACAAGGAAAATTATCAGGAAAATTATCACGAAATAATTTAAAAAAGTGCTTGCATTATCAGGGATCCTCTGATAATATATTACTTGCGTCAGGCAAAAGCCTGAAACACAAGAATATGGCTCGTTGGTCAAGGGGTTAAGACGCTGCCCTCTCACGGCAGAATCATGGGTTCGATTCCCGTACGAGCTGCTTCTAAGAGACAGATTGCTGTCTCTTTTTTTTTGTCCGAAAACAGCCGGCGATTCCGGCTGCTTAGGAGTGTATTTCCGGAGATGTACTGACCGGGCTGCCATATAACATATCAACTGTTCTATAATAAAAGAGAAAAGGACACGGGAATGTCTGATGAAAAACAGATTGCTCCGTGTCCTTTTACAAAGTTATTTAATTCGTGTTCTTAAACTGTGAACTATTTATAGTGAACTTTTTTATATTGATCTGTTTATAGTGGTTTAATTATTGTAATCTGTTTATTGCAATCAGTTTATAGTGTTTTATTTATTTACTCTATTATTGATAGTTTTTATCGGGCTGTTTTAATTATGCTATTAATTGGAGTCATCTGTAGCTTGGGTGGGTGACTCTACTCCACCAAATAACAAATAACAATTGAAAAGCCATTGGCATTCCGCTATTGTGGTTGTTTGCGAA